>NZ_MUEZ01000001.1:0-324567 GCF_001996015.1 Salinivibrio sp. ML198 | reverse complement strand
GTACGCATAGGGAGTCTCCTTTAAGTGATTGATGTGGCTATGCGTATCGATGACATATATCTGAAATCAGGTTGGTTAGGGGAGTGGGTGCAAGAGGGGAGGATGAAACCAGTAAATCTTTACGTGCGCGGAAATCTCATGAGTCCAATAACGGAGTAACATCATGAGATTAATTAAATTGAGCGAAGTAAAGCACATGACAGGCCTTGGCCGTTCAACCATCTACAACCTGATGAAAGACGGCACCTTCCCGAAAAGCGTTCCCCTGGGAGGCCGAGCGGTCGCGTGGGTAGAAAGTGAAGTCGAAGAGTGGGTGATGGCAAGGATAGCGAAGAGGGATAGCATGGCTGTTAATGGAGATCTATAATTTGCCCTTCATCATTGTTCATTCCCCAATTTTCCCATATTCTCTCACCATTAAACCTATTAACATAATTAAAGCTAACATGCTGAAATGAATGACCAAATTTTAACCTTAAAAGAGTTAGCAGCGTATCTAAAGCTTGCTGAAAAAACAGCCTACAGGCTTGCGAGTGAGGGAAAGCTGCCGGGTTTTAAGGTCGGCGGCTCTTGGCGATTCAAGCGTGAAGACTTAGATGCATGGATCAATACGCAAATCCAACAGACTGTTCGGTGAGGCTCTCAGTGGACCAAGAGATTCAGAAAGGAAAGCTAAACCAATTACTTGTGCAGTTAAGAGCGCAGCCGAAAACGGCAGAAGTTATCTTTAATGAGCACCAAGAACTATGGCGCACACTAAACTTCAGTCAACCTCAGGTGAGGCTGTGGCTTGCTTCATTGCAGTTAGGTAGCGAGAGTAAATGCCCCGGCGCAGATTACAACGTCACACCGGATATTTCTTCGCACCTCATTGAGTTGTTGCAGAAAGCAGGTGGGCGAATGCCTTTGGCGCAAGTGTTGAAAAAGCTTCCTGCTGGGGTTGTGACCTCAGAACAACAAATTCGCAAATTGGTGCAGCAGCACAGCCAGCTTCAAGTCAAAGGGCCATTTTTGGTTCTGGAAAATTAATTGCTGCATTCAACTCAAATGATCATTAGAGAACAGATTTTAAGAAGACATCATGGCTAAAGAAAAAAAGATAGATCCAACTATTGCGCTCGACGAGCAATTTCAAAAGCTGGTGGCGCAGCATAGCGAGTTCACTCAGCCATTAGTAGAGCTGCCGGAGCATGAGTTTGCCAAAGCGGGCCTTATTCAAGGCTTGGTCGAGGGGAACTTGACGCCACCTGTCATGCTGGTTTCTCTACTTGAAGGTCATTGGGAATACGCCGCAGATACCGCCAAGTTTGATGACTTAGCCTACCAGTTGTTAAGTGCTCTTGAACCAGATGAAGACTGGCCTGTTTTTGCCGTCGTGGCAGATAGCAGCAACCATCGTATTCTTGCCCTTTTTGGTGCGGATGGTTCAGACGGCACTCATGGCGTTGATGCACTCCCAACACTGGAAGAGCTGCGTGATTTTGACCGCCTGGAACGCGATCCTACGTTCCGTTGGTCTATGCGCGTTTACACCCGTTTGATGCAGCGTTTTGATGCGTTTCATGAAAACGTCTATCGTGTTACCAAAGATAAGGTGAACGACAAAAACGACATCATCGAAGAAGTGGCTAAATTGCTATTTCTGGAGAGCTTCCGCGTACACCACGATGAAGATCTTACCTTTAAAGATGAAGCCGGTAATACGTTGCGTTTTCGTGATGTATACGATTGGGAGTATGTCGCCACACACGGTGATAAAGCGGTAGAACAAATCAAAGCTGCGTTTGAAGCATTTAAAAGTCACGAAGACTACGTAGTGATCTCAGACGATGGCTCGCGCAACGCTATCTTTGGTAAAGACACACATTTGCGTCTCTCAGTGGCCAAAAACTACCAAGATTTGCTTGAAGCCATTCAAAACTTGGGGCCAGTCAAAACCAACGATGGCAAAACAGTGAAAGAGCAAGGTACCTTGGGCGATGTGTCTGGTGATTTGCTCGGTCGTGTCTTTGATGTCTTCCTGCGAGCCAACTTTGAATCCAAAGGCGGCCTTGGCGTTTACCTCACACCAAACCCTGTGAAACAAGCCATGCTTGAAATCGCCATGCACGACATCGACGATGACGATGAAATGCGCTCGCGACTGGCCAATGGCGATTTTCGTTTTTGTGACCCAACTTGTGGCTCCTTTGGTTTTGGCTCAGTGGCACTCAGTCAGATTGATAAATGGGTCGACTTTAAGCTGGTTTTGGCCGACGACAAAAAACAAGAACTCAAGCAACAGCTTCGTGACAATGCTTTTACGGGTGCCGATGCTGCACCGCGAATGGTGATGTTGGCTCGCGTCAATATGGCGCTGCAAGGGGCACCCAAAGCACAAATTTTCTATACCGATAACTCGCTCACGACTCAAGCGCTGAAGCCAAATAGCTTTGATCTTATTTGTACCAACCCGCCTTTTGGAACTCCTGACTTCAAAAAAGACAAAAATGGTAAAGAATCGAAAAAGAGATATGAAGCTAGTATGGAGCAAATTCTTGGAGGATTTCGTCCTACTGAGAAAGTGGTGGATAGCTACAATGCGTACTACGACCATTTAAAAATGAAGTGGGACGACACCGGCGATTTATACCTTAATGAAAACGGCACGCCAAAATGGGCCGGTTATCGTACCGATTTACGCCGCACCGGCGGTACCGACAAATCTCCGTTCTTTAGTCTGCATCCAACGACTTCCGGTTTGGCGCTTGGCAGCAAACCCGATGGCAAAGGCAATTGGAAGCAAGTCGGCGCCACCATCGACCCAGCAGTATTGTTTATCGACCGCTGCCTGCAACTGCTTAAACCCGGAGGCCGTTTAATGATAGTGCTGCCTGATGGCATCTTGTGTAACTCCGGCGACCGTTATGTGCGCGAGTACATTATGGGCAAAAAAGACGAACAAACCGGTGAGTTTGTTGGCGGTAAAGCCATCGTAAAAGCGGTGATCTCATTACCAAGCGACTGCTTTAAGCTCTCTGGCACAGGCGCGAAAACCTCGATTTTGTATTTGCAAAAGCGCCACGCTAACCCAAACCAACCAGAGCAGTTTCTACCTGAGCCACAAACCGACGTGTTTATGGCGGTGGCCGAAACCCTGGGTTATGTGGTGAAAAACAATATCGAAGACTATAACGCCGGTGTCGCTAACGATCTGGATAAGATTGTTTCGGCTTATAAGCGGGGTGAGTGATGTTTAGTAGAGTACAGCCAAGCCTTTTGACCCCGAGACTGGATGCTGATTTTTACAAAGTTGAGTTCATTTCAAATGAGGCTCATTTGAAAGAGTTTGGTATTAAAAGACTTGCTCAGCTTATTGACGTTAAAGCTTCTGGATATGGCGTTTTACCTTCCTCAAACGAATACTGTGAGGGCGGTGTTCCATTAATTCGGGGCGGTGATCTATCTTTCGGAGAGGTTGTTTCGCCAAGCGTTTTTGCTCCATTAAGCTACAAGGATGGTAAAGGTACAGCGAAAACTGGTGATGTTCTAATTCTTATAAAGGGCGCATGTATTGATGGACCTGAGGGCGTTGCTAGGGTTAAGCAAGATAATAATGGCCACCTTTTTAATGGTAGTTGCTTCAGATTAGCCTTTACTGACCGAGAGATTGACGGTCCATTTTTTATTGCTTACTCACAATCAAAGTTTTTTTTGAGGCAGAAAAAAAGACAAGTCGCGAACACCGGGATTTCGTATAACGACGAAGACTCTATTCACGGCTATTTGATACCAGATCTAAAAAATGGAGTTAAAAAATACATCGGGGATAAAGTTCGCCAAGCCGAGCAACTGCGCGCTTGGGCGAAGTATGTGCAGCAACAAGCAGCAGTGTTACTCCCGGCCTATATTAACGAAATTCAACGACATGAAGCTAAAAGCTACAGAGCGAAGGACATAATTCCAGAGCGCTTGGACAGTCTTTTTTATCACCCAGATTACATCGCGTTAGAGGGAAAAATGAAGGCCAAAGGCTGTAAGCGTCTTGGCTTAATTACAAAACAAATCAAAGATTCATGGGATAAAAAGAAAGCTGAGGTGTTCGAGTATTATGAGATTGGCGGTTTAGACATTACAACGGGCCAAGTTTCTTCAACAAAAACGCATACGGTTGGTGCTCCGTCACGAGCTAAAACAAAGATCCAGCAAGGTGATGTGCTGGTTTCCACTGTAAGGCCAAATCGCAAAAATGTTGGATTCATTGTTGATAGTGTAACTGACTCGGAAATGGTGGCGACATCTGGCTTTAGTGTGCTTCGTTTTTCGTCTTTAGCACAAGCCGCTTTTTATCATGCATGGTTAAGAACTGATGACGCGACAGCTCAATTGATGCGTTGGAATTCGGGCAGCGCCTATCCTGCGATTGATGATGACGTGCCTCTCAACATCATTATTCCTGATTTTGAACAAACATTTGTCGATAGCTGGGGCCAAAAGCTTCTGGATGCACAATTTGCTTATGTTTATGCAAGAAGGCTTACAGAAGCAGCCAAAACCCTCGTCGAATCCCTAATTGAAGGCCAACTCACCGAGCAACAACTCATCCAAGCTCAGCAATCCTTGGATGATGGTGACAACAGCTTAGACCAAGCGATTTTAAGCAAACTCAGCAATGAAGGTTATGCTATTGAAGAGGCCACTCCGCTGTTTAGCGATATCGATGAGCTTTACCGCTTGCTGGAAAGTGCTACCCAAGCCGAGGCTGAGGAGTAGCTATGGAGGCGAGCAACATGGATGGCAATTTGCAAGTCAGCAGCCTGTTATCCCATGACGTAGCACAAAGCGGTTGCCAGTTACTTAGTCAGCTTTGGTCCAGTGGCGGGTTAACGGCCAATAGAGCCGCACCAATATTGGCAGCTATACCTGTGCTAAAAAAGCTGTTACAGCCGATTGTGGCTGGCGAGACAGATGGTGATGCAAAGGGAGAGAACTACGCCTATTGCCTAAGCGCCCCCTTGTTGGATGCTTATAACCAACTCAGCCAAATAGGTGAATGGCAATTAGCACTTCTGGGGTTAAACCAAGAGGTGCGCGCACATTGGCTTAATTTAGCCGCTGCCCGCTGCCGTGAAGCCGGAGCCATGAGTGATCCGCAGGTACTGGTTAAACTCATTCAACAATTGGGCAATGCCAGTGAGTGGGTGTTAGCGCAGCTGGAAAGCACGGGTGTTAGCACAGGGGCTGCGCCACAAATTGTGGCAGGCCCCTTGGCGCAACTAGAGTGGGATTTACTCGGCCACAGCCTAAACGACAACGCTGCCACTCCGGCGTTATGCCGCATTTTGCGTGCCTGTTTTAAGTTGCACACTTTGAGTGAACAAACCGAAGCCTTAACGCCTATCCAACCGGTCGATAATAGCGCAAAACAGCTCGCCTACAACTGGTGCCATGGTCGTTTGTTGGCTCTGCCGGACGCTTTGCTTAGCGAATACAGCCCTAATCAAGCCATCAAACCCAATGCTGATTGGTTGTTGGTATCTCGCCCTGTCAATGATGAGGCGAAGCTTATTGAGCGCTTCGCCCACCAGCCTTGGTGGTTTTTATTAAGCCTAGTGAGTTTTGTGCAAGATGCATGGGCCGCCGAGCAGCGCGGCGGTCTATTGCTGACTCTGCCCGCCGGACAAAATGCCTTTTCCCCAGCTCAAGTGAACGTGGCAGTGCAAGGCATTGATGGTGATGAAGTCAGCTTGGGCAGTTTGGCCGAGTTTTTAACGCAGTTGCTGGGCGATCTAAATATCGCGCTTTACCCCGCGCTAACGAATAGCGCAGAAGAGTTGCAGCGATTGAATTGTGCACTTAGCCCATTAATTGCCGAGTTACTGGCAAACAAAATCTGGCAGTTCACTGAAGCAGGTCGAGGCGAACCAGGCCATTACCGGATTCACCCAGATTTTAGCGATGCCTGTTACAGCCTGCCGCTAGCACCGCTGTTTGGCTATAAAAGCCAACATTTACAACAGGCGATTAAGCAACTGGCTCAAACCAGCTATGCCAGCAAAAAAGTGCCAGCTCGGCTAACAGAATAAACAGTTAAAGGATTTTCGTGATGAGTTTTGAATTAGATGATGTCGTCGTCGATAAGCTAGCCAAGCAACATCACTGGGCAGCGACGGGTGTGTCGGACTATCCACCGCGTGATCCATTGGTTGGTCAAAGCCGCTTTTTTAAGCGCTTTCAAACCTTTTTACACACGGTTGACCATGACGATGATCGCTTTGCCCATGTATTTGCCGTAGAGGCGGAATGGGGGCGTGGTAAATCTCGATTAGGCCATGAGCTGGTGGCGCAAATTAACGACTGCTCCAAAGGTTGGTTTGTACGTGACGAGCATGGCCAATTGCACGATCAACAGTTGTTTAATAGCGAAGCACAAGACAAATATTTAGCTTTGTATATTCGTTATTCGCAAGTGGCATCAGACTATCAAAACTCCGATAACTGGTTTGCTTTTGGTTTGTATCAGGCGCTATTGCCACTGGCGACCCAATCCTTTGATGACTCCATTCAAAGTGAAATTGCCAAACAAGCCTACGAACGCCTAATGCCGTTTGGCTTTACTTCTGCACTATTGGCAGAGGCACTGCAGCTGGACAAACAGCACAGTGAAGAAGATCTCTACACCGACCAAACCCTAGTGGTTGAATTAGTGCAAGCGGCTTACGAGGTGCTCAAACGTTTTGGTGTGCAGTATGTGTTGGTCGTACTCGATGAGCTAGAAACCGTGGCCGAAGCCGCCACCTTTGGTTTGGAAGATGAACAAGACAAACGCCTCGATGGTCAAGCCATTCGCTTAATTGGTAAAGCCATTAAAGAAGAAGACCCACGCCGTAAACTGCCTTGGCTGCGTTATGTGGCGCTATGTTCGCCACTTTTGGGTCAGCAATTGCGAGAAATTCAATCAGTGGCGCGCCGCTTTGAATTGGTCGAGCTAGAGCACAATGCATTTGCCGACGTATCAGACTATGTAGCCTGCCTACTTAAAGATGGCAAACTGGGTTTTGATTATCCAACGGGTTTGGTCGAAGCCGCCTATGCCATGAGTGGTGCTAACTTCGGTTGGTTTAATGTGGTCATGGCCAATGTGGATGCGGTACTTAGCCAATATCAACAAGCGGACCGCAGCATTAATGATGTGGGTGAATTGTTTGAAGCAGTCTTGGCTGGCTCTGGCCGTGTGGCTAAACACGTGCTCGATAAAGGTGCCATTGAAGGGATTCAAACTCGCGATAGAACCTTATTAGGCCAGTGCCGCCGTTTGCTGTATGGCCAGTTACCTGTGCGTTTGGCCGATGTAAGCCAAGCAACGGAACTTTTGGCACTGAAGAATGAAGATCAAGAGCCAATAGCCGCGCACTATCGGAAACTGAGCATCGACCGCTTGCAGTGTCGCCAAGCGCTCGAGCAAGCTAAATTTCGCCGCGACAACGATGAATGGTATTACCCTGCAGTAGACCAAGCGCTCAGTTTAGATACCTTGCTGGATAACCTGCGTACGTTCTCGATAAAAGAGCAGGCTGCCAGTGGTGATAAAGGTGCAGTGTTATTGCCGCTGTCTAAAGGTGAATTTAAGTACTTATTGAGCTTATTGTACGATCACCCTGCCATTGAATTCGCTGCCGATGCCTTATGGCACAAGTTGGTCGGAGAAACCGCCGAGCTAGATGCCAGCGAAGCGACTCACATTGGCCCGAGCGTGGCCATGTTATTACGTTTGGATTTGCGCTACCGAAGTGCACAACAAAACTCGCTGATCTTTAAAGAACCAAGCATGGGCGATGGTCACGAACAGGCTATGGCGACGCTTGGTAAACAAAGTAGCCAAAAGCCAATCATAAAAGCGTTAACTCGAGTAACTGGCTTTGTGCGTTTGCTGGACAACAACTGGGGCTTTGACGAGAGCCTGTTGGACAACAAAGCCGGGCAAAACGATGCGCCACTGGCGATTCTAACCGAGCCGAGAAGCCGCCAAGGTGGCCTATTCACGCTGGAAGGGTTTAAGTTGCACCCAGAAGGTAAAGCCTTGTTTGCATGGGTGAGCAACCTAAACGAGTTGGAGAGTCTTCATTCTTTTTCCACCGAAATCTGCCGTAAATCTGGACGTATGCCGGTATTGGCACTCACGGCCTCTGCGCATTTAATGGAGCAATATAGCCGACTAGAAGAAAACAACGAATTGCGCGATGCGATACTTTTGCACTACGTGAACCCAAGTGAGGCGGACCAGTTAGAGCGTATTGGTTTAAGTGTGGATGTTTGCCAACAACATGGCGTGTCTTTGTGTCCCGAAAGCTTCACGGCTAAGTTTAAAAACAAACTGCATGCTCTGAGTACTTTTGCCAACGAGGCAATCCATAAATGGCGCCAGCGTTTGCAAAGGCGCGGCTTAATTGCATGGCCACTAAAAGTGGACGGCAAGCTATCACAGAATGATCGCGACTTGTTGTTCAAAGGTTGGTATCAGCTAGCTATCGCACACCCAGAACTTAACGGTGTGCTGGATTTACAACAGCAGCATGGTGTACCGGTGGATGAGCTCAGCGGTCTGCTGGACAAACTCAAAGTGCCAGGCAGCTATATGGCGAAGGGTTATACCGCTGATGAGCACGCTGGGTTGTTTACAGAGCTAAAAAATGTACAGCGCAGCCAAGCACAAATCCCGTTGTTTTTAGCACGTATTGCTCACCCAAACAAACAGCATAAATGGCAGTTCGAACGCTTTAAACAGCAGTTCTATTTTGCCTATGTTGCTGAAACCAATATTACCGCCAAAGGTGTATTCAACGACTGGATGTGGTGGTGTGGCGAGCTGAATTTGCTCACTTTAGCCAATCCAAATGAAAAACAAGCAACGTGGGAAAGCTACCCGCGTTCCCGTTTAGGTAATGCGATTACCGAGGCGCAAAACTGGTTCAGTGGTAACGACCAAGACAGTTACAAAGCCAAAGTAGAAGTAATGAGCCGCGTGTATGGCTATGGCCGCATCAATGAAGTCTTTGCGCCGCTAGGTAAAAACCAACTGGGTTACGCCACGGTAGAAGCCAAAGAACAGCTGGAAAAAGCACAAACACTCTTTAGTGCTCTTAAGCAGCAAGAGGAACAGCTGGAAGAGATAACCCAAGTGGGTGAGGCTCATATTTTAGCAGGGCTTGTTAATAAGCGCGCTGAAGTGTTGGACTTGGTAGCCAAAGTTAAGCCGTTGAACAGTAGCCAACCTACGCTTAAAGATGCGCATATTCTGGATTTGGAAGACAAAGGCACCTCACTCTACCAGCGAGTTGAACAGGCTTGCTTATTTGCTGAGTTTGTTGAGCGAAGCGCTGAGCGCATCAGTAATCGGCTCACAGACTTAATCAATGATGTTGACGCAGATTGTGCAACACTCAGCCATTTCCCTAAAAGTTTGTATACCAATACATTGCGCACGGTTGGGCATATTTTAGATGGTGCTTTAAAAGAGGATGCCAGCAGCGTGACGGGGAAAAAGGAGCAGCAGGCGGGCAGCGATACCTTATTGCACTACCTACGCAAACTCGATTTGGGTAAAGCGCAAGACAAGCTTTCTGCCCTTGCTACCGAAGTCGGGTTAAATCTGCACACAGAACAGCAGTTACCGATGGCTGAAATCCAAGGCAGTATTTTATCCAGCTACCGAAATTGTAAAGAGCGCTTTGAGAAGCTGATCAATAACTTAGATGAGCAAAGCCAACGTGCTCAAAAACTACAGCAACTGCTCAGTAGTGCAACTGCTGCGTATGAATATGCTGATGATATTGCTGAACTTCCCAAACTGGTAATGAAGTTGCAATTGATTGAAGACGCAATTGCTGATTTGCCGGTTGATGCTGAAAGTAAACGTCAAAGCATGCAAGCCAGTTTGCGTAATGGTCAGTTCGCGGGATTACGTGATTTACCGGAAGAGCTGATGAAATCGGCGCGTGGACAGATTGCGCCTATTCAAGGGCAGTTATTAAAAATAGAGGAACGTTTAAACAATGTTAAACGTTCCGCCATTGAGCAGGTAAATAGCTGGTTGCCAGTATTAAAGCCGCTACTAGCTTCCCAGCAGCAACCGCTACCTACTGAGTTAACACTAAACGATGTCGCCAAATTAGGAGTCACTGAGCTTGTGATGGTATGTGATAAGACTCTGTCAGATTGGCAAAACCAAGGTGAAGCGATTTTACAAGGCACTGGGCTAACGCTGGCAGAATGGAAGCCGGTTTATGATGCGTTAAGCCAAAACCAAGAGCCGATATTAACACCTGAGCAGCAACAAGGTTTAGTCAATAAAGGCATCGTCAAAATGCGCTTAACCTTTGCTTCAGTATTGTAGAGGTCATGCGATGAGCTTTTATTTGTCGTCGGCATTGGCTAACAATCGTAAAGGGCGCTTTTTACAAACGGTTGCAGGAGCAATACCACTCGATACGGAGTGGCTTAGCTCGCCACCAGCCAGCGGTTTGTTGTTGGTGCAAGCTGAAGAGTTGAACGAGAAACAAGCTTTAATTGGCTTGTTCCAATGGGCGATGCAAACGGGTTGTTCGGCTTTAGTTATTAACCCGCAGCCTGAACAGCATGTTGAGTTTGCCGAACTGCAACCAACACTGGATTGGACATTTGCAGCCGCTAGCTTGATCTCTGAAGACTCAGGATTAACGGCAGTGCTGGCAAGTGAAACCAACCAAGCCGTTGTTGGTTTTGCTGGTAGTGCAGATCAGAGGCAGCATATGGCGGGTGATGTGGTACATACTCGCTATGTCCGAAAACACAGCAATAGTGGTTTGTTTGCAGTCACGACTTTGCCTTTGTGGTCGCTAAATCTGCTTGATCATACTGAGGCTTTAGTAGACTGGTTAAACTGGTTCGTTGATCATGCAGGCGTCACAACACCTGTTGCTGAGGAAAAAGCAGAACTGGCGGCGTATTTGCCCGACAAATACGATTTGGTTGTGCTGTTGCTGCTTGACGCCGGACACGGTAAGAGCTTGGCGGAACTTGTTGACAATGACACAGTTAAGTTGATGTTCGATGTAAATAGTCTTGATGCCATTAAGCGGAGCGAAACATTGCAGCTGCATGGTTTTATCAATGAAGCGGGGTTAACTGAATCAGGCAAAGCCAGCTTACAAGCTTCGCAATATTGGGCTTATGCACCGCTACTCAGCGAGCAGTTAGATACGGGAGCGCTATGAGAATGAATGAAAATAAAACAATGAATTTAGCGCAATCACTCGCCATAGACAGCCAGCTTCGCTTACCAGGCAGTGCGGGGCGTTTACTTAAGCAAATTCGCGATATTGAGCAGGTAGCACCACTGTTTCGTGATGCTGGTTTAGTTAAGGCTGTTCCTAAGCCCACTGTAGTGAATTTAAGCGTGGCGGGTATCGCCACTAAATCGTGCCTAGATAAAGCTCTGGGGGGATTTATTTATGCCAGCGCAGCTGTACGAACAGATTTATTGATAGAAGAAAACAAGGTCAGTACTTCTGGTAGTGATTCAGTATCTGAACTGGATGATATTGATTTCGAAGCGCAACGAAAGCGGCTTGACCTGATTGAAATTCGCCAGGCGTATCAGTTGGTTGAAAAACAACTGTTGAGCAAAGAGCGCTGTGATTTAATTTTACTTGATACTCCTTTGTTTTTAGCGCGCGATATGGCGCCACTGGAGCGGAATGTTCGCCATAAGCAGGAATATGACAAAACCAAGCGAGCAATAGAATCCTTTTGGCAAAACCACCGTGCAAAGCTGTTCCCATGGAATAAGACGGGTGTGGTGCTAGCAAGCATTTTGGCCGAGCGTTTTAGTGCAATTGTGAGTATTGCCAAACAAGATTTACGCACTGAGCAGGGGCGAAAGCAGATTTTAGATTCGGACGGTTTTTCTAGTGAGTTAATGCAAAATCTGGCTGGACTGGACGAAAGTTTGGTGGGTGTTGGGGATTTACGTTTTATTAATGGCATTTTAGGTAACTACTCGCGGACCATTGCGTTTCGTTTATCTGAACAAGAGAACCGCATAGAACCAAGTGTCGAAGCGAAGCAAGGCCTAATTGGCTTTCATTTTCGCAGCGCACGTGGTGGCCAAATCAAAATGGTGCAGCTAGCTGGTGATGAACCTGATTGGCAGAGCGTAGATCTTGATTTAGTGGCATCTCGATTGATGGTGCTTGATATGCAGAACAAAGGCAATGCCATGCCTTTGCCGCAATTACTAGGCTATCAGCAGCTCGGCATTTTGCCGAAGTTTGCCAAGTTTTACCGTCAAGGTTTGCACGGTGCACTTAAGAATAATGATATTGAATCCGGCTGGTTGGCTGGCTTGGATGAGGGATTGAACAATGGCTTATAAAGTTTTGGGTAAATTAGTCGGTAATACCGGCGATGCCAGCCAGTTAACTATGGTGGTGCAAGATTCGTTTTCAGTGCGTCGTGGTGAATTTGTGCGGATTATGCACCAAGAGCGTAAAGACGAGGGGCAAGTGGCCGTATTAGGTCGTGTAACGAAGATCAGCCGAACCAATATGCTTTACAACGCAGGCTTTGGTGATGGCGTGACTGAGCTTGAGTTGTTGCCAGGCGCGAATGTGACTGGTGAGAACATGTTTGCGCAGGTAGAGCTGGTGGGATACCGCGATCCTGTATCTCGTCAGATCAAGATCCCGCGTCGCCCGCTTAATCCCGGTACTGCAGTTGAAACCGTTGATTTTCAGTTTTTGAGTGACTTTTACGAGTTCAACGAGCACTCCAGTTTGCACATGGGTAATCTGGTTGGTTACGACAAAGGTGAAAATACGGTTCCGGTCTTTATTGATGTAAACAAGCTAGTGACAGAGCATATGGCTGTGCTAGCGATGACGGGCTCAGGTAAGTCTTACACAGTTGGCCGTATTATTGAGCGCTTGGTTGCCGTTAACAATGGTACTGTCGTGGTGTTCGACCCTCACGGAGAATACGGCAAAGCTCTGGCTGGCGGTAATCTGCAATTCTCTAGCCTTTTGGATGCAACAGACGATAAGCGCGATCAAGAAGCATTGCCTCTGATTAAACATACTTTTGAAAAGTTACAAGCTGCAGGTGCGGGCATTAAAGTTTTCTCACCACAGCATGAATCTTTTAAACACAAGTATGCAAGCAAAAACACACCACTGGCGCTTCAATTCGACCATTTTGAAATGGATGATATTGCCGAGATTTTACCTGGGCTAACCGAGCCGCAACAGCGTGTGTTGGATGTGGCTATTCGCTATTGGCGCTCGGTGGATAAAACCGAACCACGTGATATTAACCGCCTACGATACTTTTTAGGTGATGGCATTGAAGAGCTAAAAGAGTGGGATGATCTCTCTGAAGCGGAAGCTAAAGCCTTGTCAGGTCGAAGTGCTGCTGTAGCATCAATGAAGCTCTCTCGCGTGCTCAATGAAGCTCAAAGCTTTTACAGTGCAACGATGGCCGAGCCAACTGACATTTATAAAATGGTCGGTCGTCCAAGTAATCAACAAGGCCGGTTGGTCGTTGTCGATTTACAAGGCTTGAGTGATACCGCGAAGCAAGTCGTTTGTGCTCTGCTCTCCAGTGAGATTCTAAAAGCGTCTTCAAGCAAAACAGACCCACTTCGTCCTTGCTTTATTGTGTACGAGGAAGGCCATAACTTTGCGCCGGCTGGTGGTAACGCAGTAAGTCACCGGATCATTAAGAAAATTGCCGGTGAAGGCCGTAAATTTGGTGTCGGTTTTGGCATTGTGAGTCAGCGCCCATCCAAACTGGACTCAGATGTGACCTCTCAGTGCAATACGTTGATTACCATGCGTTTGAAAAACCCAGACGATCAGCGTTTTATTGCCAAAGCTTCTGATATGGTCAGCAAGGCCGACTTGGATGAGCTACCGACTTTATCAACCGGTGAAGCTTTAGTTTGTGGTCGGTCTATTCCGGCCCCTCTACTTGTTAAGGTCGGTAGCAAGGCACTTATTCATGGCGGTGAATCTCCAGAAGTATTGCGAGTTTGGGGTTCATTTAATGGCTAGTCTGCCCATGCCAGCGCTTGCTTGGGTAAGTGAAGCGTTTCCTCTTATGACTAGCGGAGAGTTATTGGACCAAGATGTACTGGTCCATAGTTTGGGCTGCAGTATTTGGAATACTTATGGTCATGAGCAATCTTATATGGCAGTAGTGGAGTGCCCAGCGCCGGGCACTTCTGGAGCCGATATTCGTTCAGATTCCGGCTGGTTTGATAAAAGCGCATCAACACCAATGTGTTTAATTGAGTTTGAACGCTTTGATGGCACTTCCCGAGGCCAGCAAAAACTTGAAGAGAAATTGAAGAACTTAATGGAAGCAGCGCAACGTTGGGACCATTCACCGAAAAGTTTGGTGCTGAGTGCTTGGAGTCAGGGGCTAGTGAATGCCCCTGATACGCAAAAACTTAAAGAGATCTGCCGCTCAGGATTTACTTCATCCACGGGTAGCCACGTAAGGGCATCGAACGATGTTGAAGTCGTATTTAGCCGTTTTCTGTTTGTTAAAAATCTAAACACTATCGCTTTGGATAGAATTCACTATGAGGTGTTGATATGAATGTAAAATCAGCACACTTTTTACCCGGCACAAACAAGCGATTAGGTGATAAGTATCTATTGCTTGAATGTCTTGGTGATGGCAGTCATGGTTGGGTATGGCGTTCTGAGCGCTTAAATGATGGCCAAATTGTTGCTGTGAAAATACCTAAAGATATAACGAGGGAAGACCGTCAGCTTGCTGAAGGTAAAGAGTTATTGCAGGTAGAGCCTCACGAAAACATTGTACAAATTTTTGATATGGGCCGAATCGATAACGAATGGTTCTATATTGAAATGGAGTATTTCCCTAGTCAGACGTTGGCGCAAAAACTGGATGATAGACAGCGCAATTTTGGCCAAACCTATGAAAGGTTGTTCAGAATTTATCGACAAGTGCTTTGTGCTGTTCAGTATTTGTCTGAATTGCCAGTCCCTATCTCACATGGAGATATAAAACCGCATAACATCCTTGTTGGTGAACGTGATCTGGTTAAACTGACCGATTTTGGTAGTTCTGCGTTACCGGAAGAGATTTACGTTCGCACTCGGGAAAACGGTGGAACAGTGTTGTATTCCGCGCCTGAGTTTTCCAACGTGGATAGCCGTAAAGGAAGTTTAGAAGAGCTATTGCTCGGAGATGTTTATAGCTTAGGCGTTTTGCTATATCAGCTGCTGACAGGTAAGTTGCCGCATGATACCCCTGCCCAGGTCCAGCGCCATGCACCTTTCAAGCGTCCTACCGAGATCAATAGTTCTATCCATGCGGATTTGGAGCAAGTCGTACTCACGTGTATGCAAAAACGACCGGAGGAGCGCTTTTCAACTATCTCGGCTTTGATGTCTGCATTCGATGCTGCTACCCAGAAACAGTTGAAGATTGGAGCTACCGCTCCTGTTTTTCAGGCAAAACCAGATCAAGATTGGTCGAGTGCGGTTCTTGAGGCGATGTCTGAGCAGTCATACAAGAAAGCCGCTCAGTTAGCGTCTCAAGAGTACAGCCGTAGTAAGGATCTTCAAGCTCTCCACCAGCAGTTGATTGCGTTGTACCGGGACAATAGGCTTTTCGACTTTGAAAAAGTGGTCGAGAACAATAGGTCATGTTTACTTGAAGGAAAGCTCACACAATCTGCTGAGTTGTATGAGCTGATTGTTAAGGCGAATCTGCAGTTAAGAAATATTAATCAAGCTCAATTTTGGTTGCTTCAGAGAAAGCAAGTCGGAGACGAAAACTCCGCGACCATGTATTTAGAGTCTTCCATTCTTGGTCTTGAAGCCAAGTATCCAGAAGCGCGAGCATTGTTAGAAAAGGTTAACCAAGCCACGCCAAGAAAGCTTCACGTGCTTACTCAATTGATTCAGGTTTGTGAGCAAATGCGCGATTACTCTGGAGCGGTCGGTTATCTTAAAGCCACTTTGAGGTTATTTCCCGACTCCGAAAAGCTGACTGAAAAAAAACAGGTTTATATCAACATTGGTCTGTTGTGAGTTGTGTTGATAACTTTTCGAGGTTAGAGAAAAGGAGGTTAGAATGACGAGGGTGTTCATAGTTCTATGTCAACGATTCATCACAGAATCACGTAACCGCCCTCCCACGCAGGGAGAGCAGAGTATTCAGGTAGCGAGTTTTGTCGGCTTCTATGTCTATGGTTAGATCACTTTAAGCTGCTTTATGCCCGTCACTGAAAGGCTACCTTTAGCTGCTTACATGGGTACGACGGGGCTGCTGGCGGTTTGTCGTGAGTGGTAGCAAGGTATGCATTCCCACGCTCCGGTGTGGGAGTGTATACGGAGTGTGAATAATGGGTAGAAGTCGTACCTCGTTCCCACGCTCCGGCGTGGGAATGCATATGGAGTTTTAATTATGGGGAGAAGCCGCTACAAAATCACCGAGCCTCACTTACCGCACTTCGTGACCTTGACCGTACTGCACTGGATCCCTGTTTTTACTCGTCCCGACACCGTTAATATCTTGCTCGACTCGTTGCGTTTTTTAAATAAGGATGGCCTAAAGGTTTACGCTTGGGTAGTACTAGAAAACCACTGTCATTTAGTGTTGCAAAGTAAGGCATTGGATCATGATATTGCTCGACTTAAATCATGGACAGCGAGAAATCTGATTCAATACCTTGCTGAGCGCAACGTTAAACAAATTCTGGATCAATTGGCGTTTTATAAAAAAGCCCACAAAGGTGACCGCGCTTATCAGTTTTGGCAGGAGGGTGTGCATCCTGAGTTGATACAAAGCGATGCCATGATGCGGCAGAAGATCGAGTACATTCATCAAAATCCGGTGAAGCGGGGCTATGTTGATGAAGCAGCACACTGGCGTTATTCGAGTGCCAGAGATTACATGGGCACGCTGGGATTGCTGTCGGTTTGTCGTGAGTGGTAGCGAGGTAGGCATTCCCACGCGGGAACGAGAGATGTCGATGACGCGGCACACACTGGCGTTATTCGAGTGCCAGAGATTACATGGGTACGTTGGGGGTGCTGGTGGTTTGTTGCGAGTGGTAGCGAGGTAGGCATTCCCACGCGGGAGCGAGTGATGTCGATGACGCGTTCACACTGGCGTTATTCGAGTGCCAGAGACTACATGGGCGCGCCGGGGTTGCTGGCGGTTTGTCGCGAGTGGTAGCGAGGTATGCATTCCCACGCGGGAGTGTGGGAACGAATAATCATCGTAGTGAGATGCGCTATCCCGCCCTGTTTCACTGTCATTTTGTCGTGACTTGATATGAGTAATATTCCCGTACTTCTCGTCCTGCTAGGCTAGATTTTTGCCGTCAAACTCGGTACATTGCACGCAAATAGAAACTATTCTCACTTTTGTTTATGGCTATGCCATATCATCAAGCATATTTGCAGATATCACCATGATAAAATTGTCTTCATTTCGGCTCGCGCTAGGCGTTGCGTCCTGTTTGGCGCTGACGCCAGCGGTGAGTGCGGATCAACTCGAAAAGGCGCAAGCCATTGAGGGAAACACCACCCAAGAGGCCGCGCAGTCACAGTCACGGATTAACCGCCACTCTGATAGCAGCTTGGCCATGCGCCAAGAAATTGAGCAGCTACAAGCGCAGATCAGTAATCTGGAAATCTATCGCGATCACTTGCAAAACTTGGTGGTCAATCAGGATAAAGAGGCGACCAGCCTGCGGAATCAAATCGACGAGATTAAAGACACTCGCCAAGGTATTGTGCCGTTGATGTATCGCATGTTGGGTGGGCTCGAGCAGTGGCTTGCCGAGGATATTCCTCTTAAAGCCGATCAACGCCAAGCTCGTTTGCAAAAACTGCAGGCGATGATGGGGCGTGCCGATGTGGCGGACTCGGAGAAATTCCGTCGTATTCTCGAGGCGTACCAGATTGAGCGAGACTATGGCAGCAAGCTTGACGCCTATCAAGATACCGTTGTGCTCAATGGTCGAGATCACCAGGTCGATGTCCTCCATCTTGGCCGTATGTCGCTGGTGGCGCGTAGCTTAGATGGTAAGCAGTATTGGCTTTGGAGTGCCCGCGATGATCAGTGGGTTGAGTTGGATGCGAGTGTCGCAGACGCGGTGGATAAGGCTTTTGCGGTGGCGCAAAAGCAAATGGCACCGTCATTGTTATCTCTGCCATTAAGTGCCAACCAAGGGGTGAAATCATGAGCTGGAAAACCCTGATTGCCGCAACCTGTTTTATCGCGATTGCGCCTTTTACTCACGCCGATGATCTTGTTGGGCAAACCCAACAGGCGCATCAACAGGCGAGTGAGCATAACCAAGCGCGAGAAGCACAATTCGCGCTGACCGAGCGTGAGCTACGTGAAAAGCTCAATCAGCTCAAAGCCACGCGCAACGCGTTAGAGGCGGAAACAGAGAAACTGAGTGACACCTTCAGCGATAACGAGCAACAACTGGCGTCGTTAGAAGATAAGCTGCGTTTGGAGTCGGGCAGTTTGGGTGAGCTGTTTGGTGTGGTGCGCCAAGCAAGTAAAACCATCCAGACCGACGGGGCGTCGAGCTATGTGGCGATCACTCAACCTGCGTTTAATCAAACGGTGGCGGATATTGTTGCCGCCGATACTTTGCCCTCGCTCAAGCAGCTTAATAGCCTGTGGCAGGGCATGCTCACGCAAATGCAAACTAGTGGCGAGCTGCAAGCCCTTTCTTTACCTGTAGTGAATGCGCAAGGCGTGTCGTCTGAACACTCGGTAGTGCGAGTGGGTAATCTAGGCTTGGTGAATGAGCAAGGGTATTTAAACTGGCAAGCTGAACGACAAGTGGCTGTCCCTTACCGCGCGCAGCCTGATGACACGTTAACGCCAGCGAAGCTTGAGCAAGCTATCGCTAACGTGGGTGAGACCGTACTTGTCGATCCGTCGCGTGGCGCGTTACTTGGGCAGCTAGAAAACGCGCCAAGCTTAAGCGATCGCTTTGCGCAGGGTGGCTTTGTTGCCAAAGTGATCGCGACCTTACTGGCGGTCGGCTTGTTAATTGCGCTCTACCGTGGGGCAGTCTTGCTCTCGATTCACGCCAAAATGCATCGCCAGCTTAAACACCCAGAATCGCCAGAAGATAACCCGCTTGGCCGTGTGCTGAAGGTCTATCATGATGCGCCAAAGCGTGATGTTGAATCACTGGAGCTGCGTTTATTAGAAGCGGTGGTGGATGAACAGCAAGGCTGTGAAAAAGGCCTCTCGATGTTGAAATTGCTTGCTGCGTTAGCGCCGATGCTCGGCCTGCTGGGGACGGTAACCGGGATGATAGAAACCTTCCAGGTGATCACCCAGTTTGGCAATGGCGACCCCAAAGTGATGGCAGATGGTATCTCGATGGCCCTGGTAACCACAGTGCTTGGCTTGATTGCCGCCATTCCGTTGCTGCTGGCGCATAATATCCTCAGTGGGCAAGCCGATCACATTCGTGGCATGCTGGAAAAACAAAGCATTAGCCTGGTGGCGGAACAAGCTGAAAACAGTGACCCGCTAGCGGAAACCGGACAAGCGGCATGATAGACGTCGAGTTATTCTCACAGCTTGGCCAGCAAGACATTTGGAGCACCTTGCGTCATTTTATGGCGCAAGGTGGGCCCGTGCTTTGGTGGTTAGGTGTGGTAGTAATGGTGTGCTGGGTGTTGGTGATTGAACGCCTGCTATATCTTTATTCACGGTTCCCCGCACAACGCCGCGCGTGGATTGCGGCTTGGCAGGCGCGTACCGATCACCATTCTTGGCATGCACGCGCCATTCGCGAAGGCTGGTTGTTTCAAGCCCAACAGGATCTCGGCCGTTATCTTGGCTTTATTAAAGCCTTGGTGGCAATTTGTCCGATGTTGGGGCTGTTAGGCACAGTCACGGGGATGATTTCTGTGTTTGATGTGATGGCCAGTCAAGGCACCAGTGAGCCCCGATTAATGGCCTCAGGTATTTCAATGGCCACCTTACCCACCATGGCAGGTATGGTGGCTGCTTTAGCCGGTATGTTTGCCCATGCCCGTTTAGTTAAAGCCTGTCAGCGCCGAGAAGTCGCGCTGCAGCAGGCGCTTCGGAGTCAGTAATGCGATTGATTCGAGCCCAAAAACAGCGCGAAGAAGCGCAGGTTGATTTAACCTCCATGTTGGACATTGTGTTCATCATGCTGATCTTTTTTATCGTCACCAGCTCGTTTGTGCGCGAGTCTGGCGTGGAAGTAAACCGCCCGGAAGCCAGCCACTCAACCAGTCAGAAAGAGGCGGGTATTTTTGTCGCGGTCACCGCCTCGAATGAGGTGTACATTGATAAGCGCCTTGTCGATGTGGAACGTGTCGAAGCGACGCTTGAACACCTATTGCTCGATAAGCCGGACGCCTCGCTGGTGATTCAAGCCGATGAATTGGCCTACAATGGCACCGTGGTTGAAGTCATGGACGCGGCGAAAGGTGCCGGCATTGGTAGCATTGCGTTGGCCACGGAGTCGCCGTAATGAAGCGATGGCTAATCTCATTGCCGGCGGCGTTGGTCTTTACGCTTGGCCTGTTTATGTTGATGGCGTTGATGGTCGGACAGTCGTCTCAGCGGCCTCAGGAGACGCCTTCCTCGGTAAGCATTGATATTTTCATGCAAGAGCCGGATACCGAGGTACAACGTCGCCAACGCAGTGTGCCGGAGCGCCCGACACCGCCTGAGGTGCCCGATCCACCGACGCCGGTCACGCAAACGCAGACACAATCCAGCGCGGCGCCACAACCGGATATGCCTAACTTGAATGTGCAAAGCAATATTCAAGGGGTGATGGTGCAAGCCCCATCGCTAGGCGATTTAAATGTCAGCACTGGGCCGAACAATCAGCAGGCGATGCCGCTATTTCGGGTCGAGCCCAACTATCCACCACGCGCCATGCGCCGTGGCCTAGAGGGATTTGTGGTGGTGAGCTTTACCATTAGCCCCTCGGGACGTCCACAAGATTTGACGGTGGTCGATGCGAACCCGCCACGTGTTTTTGAGCGAGAGGCGTTACGCGCGCTTCGAAAATGGAAATATGAGCCGAAAGTGGTTAACGGAGAAGCCGTGGCCCAACCCGGTCAACAGGTGAAACTGGAGTTTAACTTACGCTAATGTTTAAACGACTCATTGTTACCTTAGTATTGTTCACTGCGCTGCCAGTCGCTGCCCAGCTATCACCCTCGGTGGCACGCTCTATTGAAAAAGCACAAACGTTAGAGCAAGACGCCAAACTGGGGGAGGCGATTGCCGTGCTCGAAGCGCTGTCTGCTGAACGCGCCTACGATAAAGCGTTTGTCGATCGCGCGTTGGGGGTGTTCTATTGGCAATATGGTAATAACGACAAGGCGATCGTCCATATTCAACGTGCGGTTGACAGTGAACAGTTGCAAGATGCGCAAGCCTGGCAAACCAAGCGTATGCTCGCTGATTTATTGTTGATTGATGGTCAATATGCCGCTGCACTTCAATACTACTATCCGCTGGCGCGTTCGGTTCCCAAAGAGAAATCGGATCAAGCGGAAGACGTGTGGCTGCGGATTATGCAGGCACACTATCAGCGTGAACAATGGAGCCAGGTATTAAACGCCTATCCGGCGTATCAGGGCGTAGTAAAAAATAGCGCCAGCGTGTCAGCGCTGTCATTGAAGTTGGGAGCGCAGCTACAACTTGAACAATGGCGCGGGGCGACACCGACGCTTAAAGCATTGTTGAAGCTCGAGCCTGACAATAAGCAATGGTGGCGCCAATTGGCGGCCAACTATGTGCGCTTGGAGCAGCCAAAAGAGGCGATCAGCACCTATTTGCTCGCCAAGCGAAAAGGGATAGCGCTTGAACCGAGTGAGCAGCGCACGGTGGCGCAGTTGTATGCCAATGTCGGCGTCCCGGAGCGGGCGGCGAAGTGGCTCAAACGCTTGCCTGAGAACGAGCAAGATGCGCAAACGCTCGCGCAGCAAGCAAGCTTATGGCAGCAAGCGCGAGAATGGCCTCAAGCGGTTTCAGCTTGGCGTTTAGCCGCACAAAAAGACCGTCAGTACCATTGGCAATTGGCGTTAATGCAAATTCAGCAAGGCGACTATCAGCAAGCACTTACTTCGCTTGATAAGGCGGGTAAAGGGGCATCTGCTAAAGAGATAGCGCTGACAAAAGTGCGCGCCTACTACAAACTGAAGCAGTTTGACCAGGCCCTTGAGCAAGCACGTATTGCTAAAAAGATTGCCCCTGATGAGGCGGTAGAGAGCTGGTTAACGTTTTTGAAAAAGCGTCAGACAATGCAGCGAGGCTGATTAAGTCACAGGTAGCGAGTGACCCTTGGTCGGTTACTCTGATAAAAAGCCCCAGCTTGGTGCAACACCAGATAGCCGGGGCTTTTTTGTGAAAACGTGTTGTGTCTATCCTTTGCCATCCGCTGTGTTGATCACGTTCGCCAAACTATAGGCACAAAAAAGGGCGCCTGAGCGCCCTCTATCAATCAGATCTGGCTTCTTATGCGACGGTAACGTCAGATGCCTGTGGGCCTTTTTGGCCTTGCTCAACGGTGAAGTTCACACGCTGGCCTTCAGTTAGGGTTTTGAAACCTTCGCCAACGATCGCACGGAAGTGTACAAACACGTCTTTTTCGCCGTTGTCACGAGTGATGAAACCGAAACCTTTCTCTTCGTTAAACCACTTTACGATACCAGTTGCTTGATTAGACATAATCATTCTCTCTTAAATTACAAAAAATAGGATAGCTTTGAACGGAGTCGATGAAATGTCTAAAAGCGAAAGCGGGTAACGTTAGAAACTCTATAATATTGATAATAGCGTAGCTTATGTTGACTTTTACTTGATGTATCATTGATGCTCCATGTTCCAGAGCTGTGACCACCATACAGCATTCCACTCACATGTAAAGCGTTGTGAGTATTTTTATTTAATCGTTGGGTGAAGCGTTGCGATTGGGAGATTTATCGCCCCTTTCCCCAATCTTTTAACAGTTGGGTTACTCCCATTTTCGGGTGATTCAACACGTTGTCATCTTGGGTGACTTCACCAACCACATCATTGGGGTTATAGAGCGAGCAGGTTTTCATTGATAGGCAGCCACAGCCAATGCAGCCACTTAAATTGGCCTGTAACTGCTGTAAGCGTGCGATTTGCTCATTGAGGGTGGCATCCCAGCGCTGTGCCATATCACGCCATTGTTCTTTGGTGGGAGCGCGGTGAGAGGGCAGTTCACTTAATGCTTCGCCTATCTCTTCGAGCGAGAGTCCTACATGTTGTGCGGCTTTAATCACCGCGAGGCGGCGAAGGACGGCGCGGTCGTAGCGGCGTTGATTGCCCGCATTACGCCAACTGGTGATCAAGCCTTTTTGCTCGTAAAAATGCAGGGTAGACACCTTTAACCCCGCGCGTTTTGCCACTTGCCCAACGCTCATTTCCATTCTTTTTTCACCTTTTTCTGCCACTCCTTATTTACCTCAATATAACTTGAGGTTTTATCCTGACTAGCATCTTCACAACACAATGAGAGGGGAATCACGATGAAAGAAATGAAAGCGGGCGTTACCTCAATGTTATTGGCGATTATCCAAGGTGTTCAAGGGCGAGTTGGTACGAGCCGTAAACCGAAAGCAGTGCCAATCGCATCGATGCCAGCCCACCTTCAAAATGACATAGGGGTGGATACTCTGGATGCTAATGTGCGTCCCTCGGCGAGTCGCTTTCTATAAGCGCGCTGCATCTGTCGCTGTTACAGCATGGGTTGCAGGATGCGAGAAGTGAGGGTAGAAAAAAGGCCAGTCATTGCTGACTGGCCTTCGCAGAATTAACGTGCCGTAGAGATGCGATTAAGCGAGCAACTCTTCAGCGGTGTTAACCACGTTTTCAACGGTAAAGCCGAACATCTTGAACAGCTCGTCAGCCGGTGCGGACTCACCGAAGGTGGTCATACCGACAACGCGGCCGTCTAGACCCACGTACTTGTACCAGTAGTCGGCGATACCCGCTTCAATGGCAATACGTGCTGTCACGTCTGATGGCAGCACGGACTCACGGTAGGCGGCGTCTTGCTTATCGAACAAGTCAGTGCTTGGCATAGAGACGACACGCACTTGCTTGCCGGCGTCGTTCAGTTTCGCAGCTGACTCCATCGCTAATTCGACTTCCGAGCCCGTTGCAATCAAGATCAGATCAGGCTTGCCTGCTGAGTCTTTTAGGATGTAGCCACCTTTGGCAATGTTAGCCAATTGTGCGTCATCACGCTCTTGCTGAGCCAGGCCTTGGCGAGAAAACACGAGGGCACTTGGGCCGTCTTTACGCTCAACCGCTGCTTTCCACGCGACCGCGGATTCAACTTGGTCACACGGGCGCCACATGCTCATATTCGGCGTTTGGCGCAACGTGGCCATTTGCTCAACCGGCTGGTGAGTTGGACCATCTTCACCTAGGCCAATCGAGTCGTGGGTGTACACTTGAATATTCTGCACCTTCATCAGGGCAGCCATACGCATCGCGTTACGTGCATACTCCATAAAGATCAGGAAGGTCGCACCGTAAGGCACGAAACCGCCGTGCAGGGCAATACCGTTGATAATGGCGGTCATACCAAATTCACGCACACCGTAGTGCAGGTAGTTACCGCTGGCATCGTCGGCACTGATCGCTTTCGAGCCTGACCACATGGTCAAGTTAGACGGTGCCAAGTCAGCAGAACCACCGAGCAGTTCTGGCAGTAGCTTGCCGAACGCTTCTAACACGTTTTGTGATGCTTTACGTGATGCGATTTTGGCTGGGTTAGCTTGCAGATCGGCAATCAGCTTTTGCGTTTCGCTGTCCCAGTTGCTTGGCAGCTCACCCTTCATGCGACGAGTAAACTCAGCGGCTAGCTCAGGGTATTGTGCTTGATAGGCGGCGAACTTCTCGTTCCATGCGGCTTCTTTGGCCGCACCGGCTTCTTTGGCATCCCACTGTGCGTAAATATCTTGTGGGATCTCAAATGGGCCATGCTCCCAACCGAGGAATTCACGCGCGGCTTGTACTTCATCATCACCCAGTGGTGCACCGTGGCAGTCGTGGCTGCCCGCTTTATTGGGTGAGCCGTAACCGATGGTGGTCTTGGTGCAGATCAATGTCGGCTTGCCGGTTTCCGCTTTTGCCGCGTCAATGGCCGCTTGAATAGCCGCCGAATCATGGCCATCTACTGCAGGGATTACGTGCCAGCCATAAGATTCAAAGCGTTTCGCGGTATCGTCAGAGAACCAACCTTCAACATGACCATCGATAGAAATGCCGTTGTCATCCCAGAAGGCGATCAGCTTGCCCAGGCCTAGGGTGCCGGCGAGTGAGCATGCTTCGTGTGAGATACCTTCCATCAAGCAGCCATCACCCAAGAATGCGTAGGTGTGGTGATCGACGATGTCGTGGCCGTCGCGGTTAAATTGCGCCGCGAGCGATTTCTCTGCCACTGCCATGCCCACCGCATTGGTGATGCCCTGGCCGAGTGGGCCTGTGGTGGTTTCAATACCCGGTGCGTAACCATATTCAGGGTGGCCTGGAGTATTCGAGTGCAATTGACGGAACTGTTTGAGATCGTCAATCGATACGCCATACCCGGTCAGGTGCAGTAGCGAATAAATCAGCATAGAGCCGTGGCCGTTTGACAGTACGAAACGGTCACGGTTGGCCCAATCTGGGTTTTGTGGGTTGTGGTTCATGTGGTCGCGCCACAAGACTTCGGCGATATCAGCCATGCCCATTGGGGCGCCTGGGTGACCAGATTTGGCTTTTTGAACACCGTCCATCGCAAGGGCGCGGATGGCGTTAGCTAGCATTTTGCGTTCCATGTGTTTACCTACAGGTTGAACAGGTGAAATAGGGTCAAACAGTATCATAAAAGCGGACTGAGCCGCTTTTATTGTGTTAAATCACGCTTTGTGTTGGATCACAATTGTTCGCGAATCATGTCTTCAAGCTTGCCTTGGTCTACCGCAAAATTGCGGATACCCTCAGCGAGCTTTTCAACGGCCATCGCGTCTTGGTTGTGCTCCCACAAGAATTCAGCATGTGTCATACGCGCTGGGCGCTGCTCGGTGGCCCCCACGTCTTTTAACTTAACTGGCACGTCACCGTCGGCGTCGCTAAGCTCTTGCAGCAATTGTGGGCTGATGGTGAGACGGTCGCAGCCAGCCAGCTCTAGAATTTCGCCTGTGTTACGGAAGCTTGCGCCCATCACTACGGTGTCGTAGCCGTGAGCTTTGTAGTAGTTGTAGATGGTGGTGACAGATTTAACGCCTGGGTCTTCTGCCGCCTCGAAATCACGGCCTTCTTTGGCTTTGTACCAATCCATGATGCGGCCCACAAACGGAGAAATCAGGTAAGCGCCCGCTTCGGCACAGGCACGTGCTTGTGCGAATGAGAACAAAAGCGTCAGGTTACAGTTGATCCCTTCTTTTTCCAGGATTTCTGCCGCACGAATACCTTCCCAAGTTGACGCCAGTTTGATCAGAATGCGCTCGTTGCTGATCCCAGCTTCGTTATACATGCTGATTAGCTTGCGCGCTTTGGCAACACTGGCTTCTGTGTCATACGACAAGCGTGCGTCTACCTCGGTAGAGATACGGCCAGGGATCACATTGAGAATTTCTTTACCAATGTTGACGGCGAGACGGTCACAGGTATCGGCAACCTGTTGGTCTGCATCGCTGCTATGTGATTTTGCATAGGCAATGGCTTCCTCGATCAGCGGCGCATATTCTTTAATTTGCGCGGCTTTGAGGATCAGAGAAGGGTTAGTTGTGGCATCTTGCGGTTGGTATTTTTTAATCGCTTCGATGTCGCCTGTGTCAGCGACCACTGTGGTTAGGGCACGGAGTTGATCCAGTTTGTTGCTCATCTTCACTCACCTTCTTTACGTGGTAGGCCCAGACGCCGAATTACGTGCTAACGCTTGCTCTGAATATGAACAGATGCAACGCGTCTGAGCAAATGATGTGACGATCTTTGAGTTTTTTACGTCACTTGTCAATTGTATTGCGACATAAAGAGAGTTAAGTCTCACTCTTTCGTCACGAATTTACTCATCCTGTTGAAACGTGAACGCGGTTTCATCGGGGGCAGGCTCAGACATGTTGAGCAGCGCCATCGCACAGCTGGCACTGGTGGCCAACACATCAATCACGCCTGTGCGCAAAGCGCCAAGAATAGATAAGGCTTTGCGACTTTCACTGGCCATCGCGATAACGCTGGGAATACGCGCCAAATCAGGCATGGCTAGCCCAACCACTCGCCCTCGCATCAGATTATCGGTGGGTTGTCCGTCGAGACGGAAAAAATCAAAGCCACCGATGTCTCCGACAATACCATGGTTAACACGTGCTTCAACAAATTCGCGTGCGGTAAAGCAGCCCAATTTGACCATATGGCTATTTTCGTCCATGTCCCCAATGCCGACCAGGGCGAACTCTGCCTTTCTCGCCTGGTTCAAGGTTTCACTGATATTGGGATGAGAGACAAACACTTGCTGGATTGATTCGTTATCGACGTAGGCCGGGGCATACAGGGTTTCACTGCTGCCGCCAAATTTTTTGGCGAGACGCCGGCAGATATGATCCGCGTTGAATGCATCACCACTTCGGTGGGTACCGCCGATAGCACAGACAAAGCGCGCTTGGCGATGAGAGACGACTCCGGGGTGATCAGCAACCGCGGCGACGTTTTGGCCTTGTCCCACCGCGACCACCATGCCGTCGTTGAGGTTACCATCCAAGTAAGTGGAAACCAGGGTCGCGACTTGAGTGCGCTGCTCTTCGGGACTGGGCTGATCGAGAGAAATTAATGCGCGTTTGAGATTAAATCGCGCCATGAGCCTTTGCTCCAACTGCGCGCTGTGCACCGGGTGAAATTTCACCGTTATTTCAACAATCCCTTCCTCACGTGCTTTTCGGAGCAGGCGGCTGACTTTGGGGCGACTTATTTTGTATTTGCGTGCGATCTCCTCTTGGGTCGCGCTTTGCTGGTAATACAGAATGGCGATTTCGGTCAGCAAATCAGTGTCTTCGTGAACGTTATCTAGGGACGTCGGCGTACTCATGTATTTTGGTCTCGCTCATCGATCGAATCAAACTCACCGCACACTGTACGGCTGACTGCAACGGCGATCAGTATAGCGAGCTGACGAGATTTGAACAAATGTTATGTTTAAAAACGATTGTTCATTGTTTTAGGTGCAACCACAAGTCGTGGAAATATCTGATTGATGGCGCGGACAGGCTTTTTAAAGGCGTTATGTTTGAAAAAATAGCCATTACTATCTAGTTTTATTAAGTCCCTCCCAGGTTTCCGGACAGATTAATTTAAAAGATGTACACAGAAAAGGGAGTAAATCTTGGGTGGCAGACTCGTTTTTGGCTAAGGAGTGTATTTTTATGCACGCATTGCAGTCTCGGCAGCCCCTTATTTGGGTGACGACCTTGTTCATACTGGTGGTTATGTTCGCTGTCGGATTTTGGATGACGAGTTTGAGTCGCACCACAGCGCCCGCACTATCACTGGTGGATACGGACTATAGCTATTTCATTGACGAGACAAACGAGCTATCTCTTAACTATGTGCTCGATCATGCCCCCTTTACGAAAGCCGATAACACGGGTGAGATCCCGTGGAAGCTGGCTTATCAAACCTATTGGATCAAGCTTGAGTTTAATTACCACGGATTGACTGAGCGCGACATTCATGTGCTCACCGATAACCCACTGATTGACTATCTAGACGCGTACCATATTTTGGATGGCGAGCAGGTGCGCTCACAGATAAAAGCAGGGGATAAAACATCGGCACGCTTGAGCCGCTTGCCAATGCCCCATTCCATTCCGGTTAACTTACTGCCGGAGCGCGATAACCAATTACTGCTCAAAGTCACCTCGAATGATATGGCGATCATGCCGTTAAGCGTGATGTCGCACCAGGCGTTTGATCAGTTATCTCGGTCTTTGCATTTGGTTTGGGGCGGCTTCATCACCTTTACCTTTTTGGTCGCGCTGTATAGCGCAGGGGTGTATGTCTACAGTCGTCAGCGCGTCTATCTCATTTTTGTGCTTGTCGCTCTAATGAGTACCTTGCTTGTGAGTGTTAATCATGGTTTCAGTCGCTACTTTTTGCCGGACCCGGTGCAGATATTTATCAGTAATCACTTGGTGGCGTTGGCCGTTTGCCTACTCATGGCGGGATTATGGTTCACCTACTATTTTCTAGACTTTGAGCGAAGTCGGCTTTATCAGCGCGCGCGTTCACTCTTTTTTATGACCACCGGGGGGCTGTTTGGCTTGGCCTTGCTAAGTTTTATCACCCCCACGTATGTGTCGCTTTCATTTGTTTTTATCGCGCAATTACCGGTCTATGGCTTGGTGGCCTATTATGTATGGCACCAATGGCAACCGAAGAAACTTTGGCTCTCGCTCTTTACCCTCTGTTGGATCCCGGCCATGGTGGGCGGGGTGATTTTCTACGCTCTGATGCTCAACGTTATTGATTACAGTCTGCTATCACGTTACGCACTGATGATGTCGCTGGGAATGACCATGATTTTCTTTTCATTGGCTCTCGCTGAACGCTTCCGGTACCAGCGATTACAGGAAATGCAGGCGCTGACGCATGACACGCTGAGTTATCTACCGAATAACAATGTGTTACATATGGTGGTCAATGATTTGATCAGCCGAAATGCCCGTTTCAATTTGTGCTGTTTATCAGTGGATAATTACAACAGCCTGCTTCCGTATTTAGATGAGCACGCCCGCGAGGAATACATTAACGCGATTGCTGGCCGTATTAATGATGTGTTGATGATGCAACCTGTGTTGGGAGTGAAAACCGACAGTGATATGCCGGATTATCGTTTGGGTTGTTTAAAAGAGGGCGTGTTTGCGTTTTTGATTGATGATGTCGACCGCTCGGCTTGCGATACGATTCTCGATTCCGTCATTAAAGGATTAAATGGTGACTTATGTGTTGGCTCATTTGTGACGCAAGTGAATGCGCGCATTGGTGTTTGCCACTATCCCACTGACGGTGACCACCCAAGCCTTTTAATCAGCCGCGCCCTCAGCGCCATTGATCAACATCGATCGCTTGCCAGCCACTATGCACATTTTAATTCTTACGAGCAACGACACCATCAATTGCATGTTTCTCTCGTGACCGACCTGAGGGATGCTATCGAGAATGATCAATTAGAGCTGTATCACCAACCGCAAATTGATTTACGCACTGGCTCTGTCCATGGCTCGGAAGTCTTAGCGCGTTGGACGCACCCTGAGTACGGGCAAATATCGCCTGAAGTGTTTGTGCGGATGGCAGAAGATGTCGGTATCATCAATAACCTCACGCTGTGGGTGATTCAGCGGGCTTTCCAGCAGCAAGCGCAGCTGATCACTAACGGCCATTGCCGCCGCCTGTCAATCAATATCAGTGCGTCTGATATCTATATTCCGGATCTGGCCAACCGTGTGGTCGCGCTGGCGCATCAATATGACATACCGACTAACTTGATTTCGCTGGAACTGACAGAGTCGGTGATGGTCGAGGACTACAACTGGCTAAAACAACTGATTACAGCACTATCAGCCAGTGGCATTGAAGTATCGATCGATGACTATGGCACGGGCTATTCCTCGTTATATTTCCTCTCGCAACTCCCATTCACTGAGCTTAAAATTGATCGCAGTTTTGTGCGAGATCTTCACAAGAGTGGTCGTCACCAAAGCATTGTTCGTGCGACCACGGACATGGCGCGATCACTGGGGGTAATGGTCGTTGCTGAGGGCGTGGAAACCGAGGAAGCGGAGACATTACTGCGACGTTATGGTGTCGATGTGTCACAGGGCTATTATTACTCTCGGCCGCTTCCGTTCCAACAATATCAGGCTTACGTTGAGCGCATGGACAGCGTGCAACCGACCACGGTGCTAAGAGAACAAAATATACGCTCGTCCTCAAGAGGATAAGAGTGGGTGCATTGCATCAACCTAATTGCAATGCATCACGTAAATGCCCATTGGCCTGCTGAAGCCGCTGCCGTGCCGTCGCCGGGTCTTGCTCCGCTAAAATCATAAAAATGGCGACCTTCACCTCACCATCTGACTGTGACAGGGCGTGTGTTGCGGTGTGTTCTTCACATCCTGTCGCTTCCATCACGATCAACGTGGAACGGGTAACCAGTTTATCGTTGCTGGCTTTTACATCGACCATCAGGTTTTGATAGCACTTGCCCGTCTTTATCATGGCGGCGGTGCTCAGCATATTTAATACCAGTTTTTGTGCAGTGCCTGACTTCATTCGGGTTGAGCCTGTGAGCGCTTCAGGGCCAACTTCGGGCGTAATGGCAATCTGGGCGTAGGCGTTAATGGCGGCATTGGGGTTACATGACAAAGCGACCGTGACTGCGCCGACTTGCTTGGCGTAATCGAGTGCACCGATGACATAAGGCGTGCGGCCACTGGCGGCGATACCGACCACCACATCCTTCGCGGTGAGGCCTTGTGTGACCAAATCCGCTTTACCTGCATCTGGGTTGTCTTCAGCGCCTTCTTGGGCGACGAACATAGCAGGCTCGCCACCGGCAATCAGTCCTATGACTTGCTGGCTATCCACCCCAAAAGTGGGCGGGCATTCGGCCGCGTCAAGCACACCCAGTCGACCACTTGTCCCTGCACCGATGTAGATAAGACGACCGCCTTGGTTAAAACTTGCCGCAATCGCATCGACCGCTTTTGCAATCGCGGGGAGCTGCGTCTGCACAGCGGAGGCTACGCCCTTATCCTCTGCGTTAATCATTGTCACCAAGCCAAGTGTGTCTTGTTGGTCGATCGTCAGTGTATGTGGGTTGCGTGTTTCTGAGAGTAAGCCTTTTAGCTGGTCGACGCTGGGGGCTGACATAATCGTTCCTCAGTAAGGTAGATAAATGGCACCAAGACAACAGGCTTGTGTTGCGCCTGTCACGGCGGGCACATTGCCTGGTTGGTGATTAAGGGTTTGCCTGGCCAGCCAAGCAAAGGCAATGGCTTCCATATCGTCGCAACTGATCCCGGCATCGTCAGTTTGTGCAATGGACCATTGCGGAAGTGCCTGTTGTAACGCATGCATCAATGCCTGGTTGTGCGCGCCACCGCCACACACGAACACTCGGCCACGTTCTAATGGACGGATCGCTAACGCGATACTTTCGGCAGTCAATGCCAGCAAGGTGGCTTGCACTTGGTCTGGAGAGAGTGAAAACGCGAGCAGGTGACGGTCGAGCCAATCGAGATTAAAGTATTCCCGCCCGGTACTTTTAGGAGCTGGACGTGAGAAGTACGCGTCGGATAACAGGCGGTTGAGTAAGGGTTGATACGCGCAGCTGGTGGCTGCCCACTCGCCATCTTTGTCATAGGCTTGGTGACGGTGACGCTGCGTCCAGGCATCCATCAACATATTCCCTGGACCCGTATCATAGCCATATAAAGGGCGATCGGGACAAATCATTGATACGTTGGCAATACCGCCAATATTCACTACTGCGGTGGCTTGTTCGCTATCGGCAAAGTAATCATTGTGAAAGGCGGGCACCAAAGGGGCGCCTTGACCGCCATACGCCATGTCTTTACGCCTAAAATCAGCGACAGTGGTAATGCCGGTTCGCGCCGCAATCACATTGGCGTCGCCAAGTTGCATGGTGAATGGATAATCGCCGCTCGGTTGGTGATAGACGGTTTGACCATGACAACCGACCGCCGCGACATGTTTAGGCAGTAACGCCGCTTGTTCAAGTAGGGTATTGATGGCATTTGCGTAACACTCCCCTAAGCGGCGATCGAGTTCGCCCAAGGCTTTGACTGACATCGGATGACCTCGGCTCAAGGTGATCACGGTAGCTTTAATATCCTGCGGTAGCGGGTCACTATGACGAGCAATTGACTCCACGTGGCCGGCTTGAGTGAACCGGACAGCGACGACATCAATGTTATCTAAGCTCGTCCCTGACATAACACCTATGTAGATATCGGCGGCGGGTTGTGGCATCGGGTGCTTCCTTACAGTAGTCCAGCGATAAAATGACGATAAGAACCAAGGTACTGAGTATAAACAGATTGCGATAAGTGGCAAAGTGCTTGATGATCCCTTTGAGGTACTGGCGCCTTGCAATAGTGAATGGTCTGATTGGACGAATATAATCAAAGTGGTTGTCAGTGGGTTGACAAGAGTATGAAGGAGAAACGATGGGACCGGTTTGGCTAGATGTGCACGCCGAGCAACTTGATAACGAAGAGAAAGAAATCTTGGCACATCCCTCTGTGGGAGGCGTTATTCTATTTGCTCGCAATTATTTTGACTCCGCGCAGCTGCGTGCATTAACTCAGTCAATACGCACAGCGGCGGGGCGCGATATCCTCATCGGCGTTGACCAAGAGGGGGGCCGTGTTCAACGGTTTCGCGACACGTTTACCCCCATACCCGCAGCGCAGTCTTATGGTGCGTTAAGTGCGAGTCCAGCGCTCGCGGAGCAAGCGGGTTGGGTGATGGCAATGGAGCTGATCGCTCATGGGATTGACCTCAGTTTTGCGCCTGTGCTGGATTTAGGATTTGGGTGTGCGGCAATCAAAGACCGTGCCTTCGGTGCGACACATCAAGCTATCACTGACTATGCTGGCGCCTTTGCTAAGGGTATGCGCGTGGCAGGCATGGCCACCACGGGCAAACATTTTCCTGGACACGGTGGGGTGAAAGAAGACTCGCACTTAGTGACACCTAAGGATACGCGCGATATTTTGCACTCAGACGACTTTGCGATTTTCCAATCGTTTATTGCGCGGGGGCTCGTGGATGCGATGATGCCTGCCCATGTGGTTTACCCGCAACACGATGCCTTGCCAGCCAGTGGCTCGCCGTACTGGCTTACCCAGATTTTGCGCCAGCAACTTGGGTTTAAAGGAATTATTTTCTCGGATGATTTAAGTATGGGCGGTGCGCATTTGTTCGGCGATGCGCCCGCGCGTGCCAAAGCGGCGCTTGATGCGGGGTGCGACATGGCCTTGATATGCAATGACCGCCACAGTGCGGTGTCGGTGCTCGACGCTTTGCCCATTCAGTCGGTCCCTGCTGCTGAGACATTGCGGGTGCGCCAATCCGTGGAGTGGCAACGCTTACAGCAAGATCCGCGTTGGCAGTCGGCACAGCGTGAGATTAAGCGACATGCAGAAGAGTGGCAGGCGCAACAAGCCTGAGCGAGTGCACTAGCGTCAACGTATTTCAGGACGGGACACAACAAACAAAAAAGGCAACGTCATCACGTTGCCTTTATCCTATTAATGACGAGTGCAATGCACCGCGAGTCTTGCCTCGCGATTAGCGGTCCTCTCCGAAATAACTGTCGTCGTGTTGCGATCGGGAAGCGCGCTTATTGTTGCGCTTCTTGTCTTTTTTGCCGCGTGGCATATCGTCATCAAAATCGTCGTGGTGGCGAGATTTAAACTTCTCTTTATGTTGCGAGCCGTGTTTTAACCATTGATCCCACTGTGCCATGGTGGTGTTTTCCTAACGCTTGTTGATTGTCAGTGCTATGTGTAGCCGGAGTGTTAGACACATAATGTTTGCCTAACGATTTTAAGATAGCCTAAAAATTGAACGTCGACTAGTGAAATAGGCGTGAATTTACCGATTTTTTCTGAGCACTTATAACTGACCGGTAGATGATACTAACTCATTGATTAGCGGGTTTTTATCGCTGTTAGTTAGCCAGGTAAGGTAAAGGGGGTGGGTAAGAATATGGCCGTGATCAATAAGATGGAGTTGTCCGTTGTTCAGATAAGGGTGAACTGCCAGTGACGGTAGAAACGCGACGCCGCCGTGCACGAGTAAATAGTTTAACGCCAGTTGGCATGACTGGGTATGTAACACGGGTGAGCGTTGTAGTGGCGCAATTTGGCTTTGCTCAAGTGAAAAGCGAGTTCCCCAATCAAGATAAACCAGCGGTAGCGTGTCGCTCGTGTCCAGTGTGAGCCCCGGTAAATGGCTAACTAACTGAAGTTGATAATCGCCTAGGTGGTGTGATTGTAACCCTTCAAGCTTAGGCAGCTCTGAGGTCAATCCGGCATCAATACGTTTTTCAATCAAATGGCGTGCTAGCAACTGGGCGGGTGTCGACTCGGCACGGATCAACCAGTCTGGGTGCGCCGCACACACGCGGTTGACCCATGTGCTGACGCCATCGAGTTCCCACAGCATCGGGGAGGCGGCAAGCGTGAGTTGTGCGCTCGTGTGCTGCATCGCACTGACGTCCTGTTGGGCGCGCTGCCACGTTTGCAGCATGGTTTCGGCGTAAGGAAGTAATCGCTCACCCGCATCGGTTAGACGAACATTATTGCGCTGACGAACAAACAGTGATGTATCTAGCTGGGTTTCTAGTTGGCGAATGCGAAAGCTCACAGCGGACTGGGTCAGGTAAAGGTTTTCCGCTGCACGACCGAAGTGACGCGTCTTGCTCACTTCAATAAATGTACGCAGTAGTTGAATGTCCAATGGCGTTTTCCTTCTCGGCGATATCGGGCATTTAGACAAAAAACCTCGATGCACGTCAAGTGAATGTGCGCGATGTGGATCAGAGCATCAGATCTGCCAGTGTCAAAGGGCGTTCGGTCAAGCCAAGCCGTTGGGCTGGGGTGAGATGCGCGCGGTCTTGCCAACATAAGTTATGCCATGCGCGATAGATATCCAGCAGGGGCAATAGCCCACCAGGGCGCAGCCGGCGTCTCGGCTCATTGACCAATAGTGAAAACTGCTGGTGGAAGTGCTGTTGATATTTTTTTAACGCATCACAGCTTGCATGGGTTAACCAATAGGCCTCTTGACCTTTGTTTTGGCCATGATCGCAGATTGCTTTAGCACCGTCGCCACTGCGAGTAAAGGCCCAACGATCACGCCACCAGCTTAGCAAAACGATATCAATTTTTTCTGGCTCTGATCCGGGCTGCCAACCGGCATCCTGCTCGACGTATACATGGCTGACGCGTTTATCTCGAATATCGGCCTCAAAAACGGAGAGGCAAGCGGAGCGCAATAAGGGCTCTTGCGGCGAAAAAACCACAATTTGCTGCCAATGCTCGATTAACGGCTTGAGGTTGAGGTAATGCGCATACGTAGTGTATTGAGGGCGGATCAGCGTGCCGCGATTAGGATAAATAAAGTGCAGCGGCTGCGTATAGGGATCTTCGACATTCGAGCGAGCAAAGACGTCGCGGTATTTGGCATCCACTCGACCCAGTAACCCCTCTGGGCGTGCTACTGTATCTTGCGGCTGACCCGCACTGTGCGTCGACATAAAGCGACAGTCAGGCTGATAAGGGTCATGATGTGTGTGCAAGTGGTGATGGTCATCCGTATGATAATTCACATCTTGTTGCAGCACGTAGCCACTGTGCGCTTCTCCTGTTGCCAGCCATTGCACGCCATTGTCGCTCTTGGGTTGCAAGGCGGTGTGGACACTGGCCAGATGGCCGGTTGAGGTATCGGCTAAAAACCGGCTGTCGTAAGCGGCAAGCTTTTGTCGGCAGCGCGCGGCTATTTGGTTAAGATGGTCGTAGAAGGTTTTCGGGTTCAGTGACAGTCTTCGGCAGATGTCACGCACTGTGTGGCCAGTAAAAAGAAACGCTAACAGCTTTTGCTGTAACTCACTTTTTTTGTTGACCCCAGACCAGCGGTCGACAAAGGTGCTTTGGCAGCTTTTGCAGCGATAACGCTGACGATCGCCACTATAGCCGAACGCATGATAACAATGCCGATGCGTGAGCACGGGTTTACCTAAATGCTCACATTCTGGGTTGGTACAAGCACACAAACCATCGGCATGAAGTTGACGCTGAGCAATCAGCTCAGCTTGAACATCATGGTTATTTAACAGTGGAGGAAACGCGCCACACTCTCGACACACCAAGGTTGGGCGAGCAGGATTGGTGTGTTGAACCAAGTAATCTTGCTCATCTTTCGACCCAAAGTTGGGGCAGGTGAGTGTTTTACAAAAGTTTAGCTGTAATTCACCGGCTGCAAGAGGCAGCTTACTGCTTGACACGTTTCCTCCGACCAACACTTACAGGTTGATCGCGGTTTCTAGCGAGACCGTCATCATCTCGTTAAATGATTTTTGACGCTCGTCAGAGCTTAGTGCTTCGCCACGGATGATATGGTCAGACACGGTCAGGATGGTGAGTGCACGCGCACCCAGTTCAGCCGCAACACCGTAGATGCCTGCCGCTTCCATATCTACAGCGAGGATACCTAAGTTATCCATTTTGTTGAACAAATCACCTTCTGGGCTGTAGAACAGATCGGCAGAGAAGACGTTACCGACACGCACAGACACATTCTGCTTACGTGCTTCGCCCACGGCCGTTTCCAGGAGGTGATAGTCAGAGATAGCCGCGAAGTCATGGCCAGCAAAGCGTGTACGGTTTACTTTCGCATCCGTGGATGCGCCTTGTGCGATGATGACATCCATCAGTTTGACATCGTCTTTAACCGCACCACAGCTGCCGACGCGGATCACGTTCTTAACACCGTAATCTTTGATTAGCTCATGCACATAGATTGAGCAAGATGGGATCCCCATGCCGTGACCCATGACAGACACTTTTTTGCCTTTGTAGGTGCCGGTGTAGCCGAACATGTTACGCACGTCGGTGACGCGCTCCGCGTTCTCGAGAAAGTTTTCGGCAATGTACTGCGCGCGCAGCGGATCACCAGGCATGAGGACAGTTTCAGCAAATGCGCCGTCTACAGCATTGATATGTGGGGTAGCCATAGTGTGCTCCAATTATCTTTAGTTAAGAGAAAAAGCGTTCGATCACAGCTTGGTAAGCCATGCCGCCAAGGTAGATACCAACAATGCCCATGATCCCAGAAATCACCGGGGGAGCAGGCAGTGGTAACTTGATCGCGCTGAAGAAAAAGCCAACGATGGCGCCAGCGACGACCGCAAGTAAAATTTCGTTCATTATAACCCTCAAACATCTAGTTAGGTGCAGTCCAGCTCAAATCGGTACCCAAATTGCGACAGTCATAGCTGTCTTTATTGTCTTTTAAGTGGTGCCGCATGAGATGAGTCCAGTGTATGTAACCCATGCGCATTTACGCGCGATCTTGATCACAACTATCCCCATATTAGCGCGTAATGGCCACAATGATTACTAAATATGTTGATAGTGTCGATGCAATCGCTTGCGTTTTGGTCAAATGGCGCGGTTTTATCGCCTCTCAGATGCGTGGTGATGACGAATCAACAGCAGGTAGCCGATTCAATTGCGGTTTTTTTGCGCAAGATCAAAACAGTTTTGGTAAGCGTAACTGGCATCGCCGGATGAAAGACATGATGACTGGCTTTTGCGAGCGAAACCTATTGCCTCATGCCATGCGCTTAATCAATAACACTATAAATATGAATAGTTCTCACTTCTATTCGTGACTTGCTTATTCAACTGCGTTAGCATTCCCCCACCGATTTTTGCGAGGAAAGGGCTATGCAAGCTTTTCGTTCATTTTTTTCATTTATTTTTCTCACTGTTTCTTTGCTGTTGAGCAGCCAGGCGGCCGCAAAAACCATCACCCATGCGATGGGCACCGTTGAAATCGACGGCGTACCACAACGCGTCGTTGTGTTGGGGCAGGGCAGTTTAGATGTGCTGGATCGCCTCGGTGTTGAGCCTGTTGGCGTGGTGAAGTCTTTAATGCCGGATTATCTTGCCAAAACCTATCAAGACGATAAGTATGTCGCGGTCGGGACGGTGAAAGAGCCTGATTATGAGGCCATTTTCACCGCTAAGCCGGATTTGATCATTGCGGAAGCGCGTATGGCCTCGCTCATGGGCGAGTTAGAGGAAATCGCTCCGACAATTATGTTTCGAGCGGACTACGAGAATTACTGGCAAAGTGTGCAAGCTAATTGGCGCATGCTAGGCGAGGTGTTTAACAAGCAAGAAAAAGTCGACGCGATCATTGAACAAATGAATACCAAAATCGCGCAGACCCATGATAAAGCGGTGGCAGATAACTTTAACGCGTTGATGGTCATGAGCAACGGCAGTAAAGTGGCGATGTTCGGCGAGAATAGCCGATTTGGTATGGTGTTTGATGAGCTAGGCTTGAAACCTGCGAAAAGCGATGATGTAGAAGTGGCAGGCTCACACGGTAATTTGATTTCGTTCGAATATATTGCCGACGCCAACCCAGATGTCTTATTAGTCCTTGATCGTGAGCAGGCGATTGGGGAAGGTGAAGGCAAGGCAAAAGCGCGTTTTGATAATCCTTTGGTCAACAAAACGCATGCTCACCAACAGCAACGTATCAGTTATCTCGACCCAACCGCGTGGTACATTACCATGGCTGGCATGACGGCGATGGATAAGATGATCGATGATGTAAACCGCGTGCTTTAATCATCATACGAGAAACAAACAGACCCAGGCTGGCCCTGGGTCTTTGTGGTTATAGACCTCAACGGTAGTGATTCTGTGAAGTATCTTTCTATTCCTGTCCTCGTGGTGCTGGCGATCCTGTCGATATCCATTGGTGTGGCGCACGTGTCCTTCGCGAGCTTGTGGGCGGGCGATCCAGAAGCGTGGACAATTTTTACCACCAGTCGTATTCCTCGGTTACTGGCTATCTGTTTGGCTGGTGCGGGTTTAAGTGTGGCTGGACTCATCATGCAGCAGATCTGTCAAAACCGCTTTGCCGCGCCCGACACTACCGGCACCATTGATTGTGCGCTGCTGGGTTATGTGCTGACGTTGGTTGCGTTTGGGGGCGCCAGCCAATGGCTGGACTTGTCCGTTATTGTGGGGATGGCGATGGCTGGCACTTGGCTATTCGTCCATTTTCTCCAACGACTGAAGTTTAAAAATACCGTGCTGGTTCCCTTGATTGGCATTATGTACGGCAATGTCGTTTCTTCGCTAACCCAGTTTTTAGCTTATAAGTACGATCTGATTCAAACCTTGCAAGCGTGGACGGTCGCCAACTTTTCGTCGGTGCTCGCGGGAAATTATGAAGTACTCTTTGTGGCTATTCCGGTATGTGGTATCGCCTATGCGTATGCCAGCCAATTCAGCGCCGCCAGTATTGGCGAAAGCTTTGCCAAAAACATTGGCCTTGATTATCAAAAGGTAGTGCTATTCGGTGTCATGGTGGTCGCGTTGCTGTCGTCCGCTGTGGTGATGATTGTTGGGGTCATCCCCTTTCTTGGCTTAATTGTGCCCAATGTTGTCTCGCTTTTTATGGGCGATAACATTAAACGCAACTTGCCTTGGACGGCCTTTTGGGGCGTGGTGTTGGTGTTGAGCTGCGACATTCTGGGCCGTGTCATTATCTTCCCTTATGAAGTCCCGATTGCGATGATCATTTCTATCTTAGGCGGTGCGGTGTTTATCTATCTAGTGATGAGGGACAAAGCGAATGCGTGATGGTATCAAGCTTTCCCTGGTCGCAATGGGTGTGGTGCTCGTGGCGGGGTACTTTTTAGGGCATGGATTAACGGCGGATAATTACGCGTATTTTCTTTCGCGACGAACCCCTAAGGTTTTGGCAATCACGTTGGCTGCCGTGGCCATCTCTGCCTCTTCGCTGGTGTTTCAAACCATCACCAACAATCGGATCCTGACCCCTTCGATTCTGGGCTTTGATAGTTTATACGTTCTCTTGCAAACCGTTTTATTGGTGGTATTTGGCTCAAGTAGCGTATTGCTGATCAATGCGTACGCGAACTTTACCGCCAGTGTGGTGTTAATGACGGTAAGTGCGACTGTGTTGTTCACGCTTTACTTTCGTCGACATCGCGCCAACATCTATACGCTGCTGTTAATTGGTATTGTGTTAGGTAGCGTGTTTGGCAGTATCAGTCAGTTTTTTACCTTGTTGGTCGATCCGAGTGAGTTCGCCATCCTGCAAGATGCGATGTTCGCCAGCTTCAACAATGCTAATCGTGAGCTGGTCTATGTCAGTGTACCGGTCTTAGCCGCCTGTTTGCTGGTGCTATATCGATTTAGCAATCAGCTTGATGTGTGTTTGTTGGGTGAGGATAACGCAACCAGCCTTGGCATCGATACGCGCCGACTCACACTGAAAGTGATGATGGTGATTGCGGTGATGATTGCCTTATCAACTGCTTTGGTTGGACCGGTGCTCTTTTTTGGTTTGATTGTGGTGAGCCTCGCACGACAAATGTTTGTCAGTTATCAGCATCGTTTTTTAATTGTGGCCACCAGCGTGTTGGCCGCCTTTTTGCTGTTAAGTGGCCAGTATGTTGTCGAACAATGGTTTGGGTTTGAGACCACGGTGAGTGTGATCATTAACTTTGTCGGTGGCGGTTACTTTTTGTATCTACTGACGAAAAACAAGTTTTAATATTATGATTGAATTAGTTGGATTATCGAAAGCTTATGGCCAAACACAGGTGGTCAATCAAGCCAGCGCACTGTTTCCACTCGGTAAAGTGACCGCTATCATTGGTCCCAACGGGGCTGGGAAAAGTACGCTGCTATCGATGGCGAGCCGACTGACAGACAGTGATGCCGGTGAGGTGTTGATTGGTGATAAACCACTGAGTGAGTGGAGTAACCAGGCGTTGGCGCAGCGCTTGGCCGTGTTGCGTCAAGCGAACAACGTCAATATGCGTTTTCGGGTGCGTGAGTTGGTTGCATTTGGGCGCTTTCCGCATTCCAAAGGGCGGCTAACCGAACAAGACAACGCGGTGATTGATGACGCGTTAGCGCAACTCGGGCTGACAGAGTTGCAAGAGCGCTTTATTGATCAGCTCAGTGGTGGTCAGCGTCAAATGGCATTCATTGCCATGGTGGTGGCGCAAAACACCGACTATGTTTTCCTCGACGAGCCACTCAACAACCTCGATATTCGTCACTCTGTGGCTATTATGAAAACGGTACGAGAGTTGGCACACCGATACAACAAAGCGGTGGTGGTGGTGATGCACGATATCAATTTTAGCGCGTGCTACGCCGATAACATGATTGCGATGAAAGCGGGTGAAGTGGTTGCCAGTGGCCAAGTGAAAAACGTGGTGACTAAACCCATCATGGAGCGGATTTACGAGATTGATTTTGAAGTCGAGGAGATAAACGGGCAGCGCATTTGTCTGTATTATGGCGCCGCCACACCATCGATGGCCGCTGCAGAGACTTAAGCGTGTTGTGAATGACTAGCCGCTATTAGCGGCTAGTCGTCTTAGTGTGCTTTGGCCTCTGCGCGTTTGTTCGCCGCTTTTTTAACGGGTGCCCGAGTCAGCCACCAACTTGCCAGTGAGCCTAAAGTGACCATGGCCACACCTTGCCAAAAGGTGAGCGTCAACGAAGTAGAAAGTAGTACTGCCGACAATAAGGTCGATAAAACAGGGATGAAATAGGATAGGGTGGCCAAGACCATCAAATTGCCCTTGAGAATACCTATATTCCACAGCCCATAACCGCCTCCCATGGCGAGTCCAGCGAGCAGCACATAGCCGCTGGTTTGCCATGAAAGATGCATAGCGGGTGCGTCAGAGGCGAGATAGCCCACCCACAAAGTGACCGCGGTGGCACAGAAAAACCAGGTGATCCCGTTCTTACCCTGCGCGCGCATCTTGGTGAGGTTGCAGTAAATCGCCCAAATAATCGCACCGCTAAACGCCAATATATAGCTAACCGGGTTCGACTGAATGTTGGCCACGAGGTGAGACCAAGATACGCCTTGCTTGCCTCCTACTGTCCACACCACGCCCATAAAGGCGACGACTAACGCAGGATAGAGCCACAGGCTTACTTTCTGACGGGTCAAAATAACCGAAAACAAGACAGTTAAGCACGGCCAGAGGTAGTTGATCACCCCCATTTCGATCGCTTGGGTGCGGGTATTCGCCCAAGCCAATGAGAGCGCTAAGCACAATTCATACACGACAAATAAAACGCCGCCAATCAGTAAATATTGGCGCGGGAAGGTGTTGAGTTTGGGGAGGCCGACGACGACAATCAAACAAAGAGAGGCAAGCGTATAGATCGCCGCTGCGCCACCGAGTGGCCCAAGCAGTTCGGTGACATGACGGATAAAGGCGACATTGCTGCTCCAAAGCATGATGGCGCCGCATCCCGCCAGCGTATATCGGTTCATGAGGTAGCCGTCCAAGCAAAACCTCTAAATTGCCTTTTTTATTGGACGTGTGCAACCACCATCGCCACTGCGTATTAGGTGAATGAGTCAAACAGTAGTCGGTGGTCGTCGGGCGCCGTCAGTGACTCGGCGGTGTGAGGGTATGCGTGGCAAGCAGTGTATCAAGCGGTGTTGGGTAGTCGATAAGAAACCCTTGCACGTAGTTAATGCCAATTTCTCGTACGCAGGCAAGTTTTTCTTCGTCGGAGACCCATTCCGCGACCGTTTTGTAACCCATGGTGTCACAAATGCTGACAATGGACTCCAGTATGACGCGATCGATTTTGTTTTCTCGGTCGGTCAGGTTAGCCACAAATTGGCCATCAACTTTAACCACATCCACATTGAACAGCTTTAAGTAATGAAACGAGCAGAGACCGGCACCAAAATCATCCAGCGCGACATGCGCGCCATGGTGGCGTAGTTCGTCGATAAAAGAGACGGCTGCGTTTAAATGACTAATGAGTGCTGATTCAGTGATCTCAAAACACAGTCGCTCCGCAGGAAGGACAGAAGCGCTTAATAGCTGTTTGAGTTGTGTCTGAAATTTAGGGTCACTGATTGAGTTTGCTGAGAGGTTGATGTTGAACCTGAGTCCTGACTCTGCCAACTCCGCGGCGCGCGTATTGAGCACATAGTTCACTACCCAGCCATCGATATCGCGAATGTAGCCAAAGGCCTCGGCAGCGGGAATAAATTCCCCCGGATTCATAATATTACCGTCGGTATCTATCATGCGTATTAATAGTTCGTACCAGTGTTCAACCACAGGCCCTTGTGCGGGTGCCACCTGTTGGCCATAGAGCGCAAAGCGGTTTTCAGTCAGTGCTCGTGTAATTTTCCCCACCATTTGCATGTCACTGTGGCGTCCCTGCGCGGTGCCTGAGATATCGTTGTAATCCACTATCTGGCCGCGTCCTGCCGACTTGGCCTCATACATCGCTACATCGGCGCGGCTCATCAAATCCGAGAGGGTTAATGTCGCATCGTTAACATCCACCAGACCCACACTGGCACTGATGGCAAAAATGCGCTCGCCATAGGAGAAAGACAAGTGTTCAAGCTGTTTGATTAAGTCGGCGATCGTATGTTTCGCGTCGCGCATATTGCAGTGCGTGAGCAGCAACGCAAACTCATCACCGCCCAAACGCGCCACCACATCATCACTGCGTATGTTATCGGCTAAGGCTTGTGACACTTGGCATAGGACTTCGTCACCGGCGTGATGGCCGACCGAGTCATTGATGATTTTGAACAGGTCTAAATCGATAAACGCTAACACGGAGGGCGATTGGTTCTCGCTGGACAGGTGATTTTCCATGAGGGTTTCAAAGGCGCGACGATTGGGTAGCTGTGTGAGCGAATCATGATTGGCGTTGTAGTCTAACTGTGCCATCAGCGCATGCTCATCCGACACGTCTCGCAACACAAACACATACCCGTGTTGACCGTTTTGGTTACTGGTCAGTGGAGACATAGCCACCGATACATACAGGCGTTTGCCGCCCGCGATAACCAGTTGGTAGGCGTCTTGTATTTGGGTTTCAAAAAAGGTCTCTGTTTGTTGACTGCTAAAGCTGGAAAGCAACACCCGTTGCTGGTTGTTGTAAAGCTCGAAAACCGCGTCCACAGGTTGGCCGAGTGGCAGCACGCTATCATTGGCAACAAGCCACTGCGCGGTGTTGTTGAGGTAGGCCAAGTTGCCCTGATCGTCGATGGTGATCACCGCATCGTTGATGGAGTTCATCACCACATCCAGCTGTTCACGCTCTTGGGCCAGTGCGTGGTTAAGCTCGTTGATTTCGGTATTGTCCCAATTGGCGCCGATCATCCGTACCGTGTTGCCATTATCGTCTATTTGTAAGCTGGCGAGAGCACGGATGTAGCGAATACGCCCTTGACTATCAATGATCCGAAACTGGGTATCGAGTCGTTGATGATGCGTAAGCGCGTCCTGGAGTGTTTGGTTGATCGTCTCTGCATCATCTGGATGAAGACGTTGCTGCCAGGTGGCGAGTTTTTCACTGCCTTCGGCCTCGGGGACATCGTAGAGGCGGTACATTTGTGCGTCCCACTCTAGCTTGTCTTCGTTAACGTGATACTCCCAAATACCAATATTGGCCGCTTTTGTCGCGGCTTCTAGGCGGCGGCGTAAGGTGTCTGTTTGCCGGTTAGTTAGATACTGTTCAGTGATGTCAATCACGGTACTCAAGACGGTTTCTGTTTCTTCCCCCGTTTGCCGCGCCGATGATTGGCGTAGATAGCGATAGGCGTTCGCGTCATTATTAAACCGGAATACCTCTACCATCCGGTCGGTGTGTTTGTCGACGAGCAGGCGCATAGATTGTTCCCATGCGGCGCGATCGTCTGGATGTATGCGACTGACCCAGTCTTGGTAGGTGCGTATCTGTTTGGCATTGATGCCGAGCAAAGGCGCGGACCACCCAGAAAACAGCAACGCACCCGTATGAATATTGAGTTCAAAGACGGCAAGTTTGTTGATATCGAGGGCAAAACGCCAACGTTCAAGCCAGCGTTTTTGTTCACGTTGTGCCGCTTTGAGTGCGTTGATATCCTCGATTTGGCTGATCAAGTGAGTCACATGACCAGCGTGCTTATCCCGGACAGCGGTGAGCGAAAGCCGTCCCCATACTGTCTCGCCATCGGCGCGTACAAAGCGCTTTTCCAATCGCTTATTATCAGAATGACCCATGATCAGATCGCTAAAATATTCCCTCAGCGAAGATTGGTCTTGTGCTCGCGTGAACAAAGAGACATGCGAACCGATAAGCACGCGGCGCTCACAGCCAAAAAACTGCGCCAAACTGGCGTTTGCTTCTTGGACAATACCTCGCGGATCCAGTATCGCCATCCCTATCAATGAGTTGTGCATGGCTTGCGTGAGCAGCGAGTGCTGCTCAATGTGATGCCGTTGATGACGTCGATAGCTATACGCCAGCTGTGTCATCCCGACGCCTATCACCAAGGTCGCGGCCGCGGTGACTAAGCGCGACAAGGAGACTTGGTGTTCGCTGTCGATATGGAAAGCAAAGACACCGATCGCAGAAAGGAGGTCAAAACTGACCACTGACAAGGCGATAGTGGCAAGGCCTATTATTCTGCTTTGCAGTGTGGCAGCAATGAAAAACAAGCCTGTCAGCGCGATGAACGGATAGGGGAAAGCATAAAAAAGCAAACTAATCAGGACAAACAGCGCGAGACTGCCGCTGATCATTGTCGATGGAGAGGGAGCCGGTCGATAGAGCTTGTCGAGAGTATCTGTGTATAGCCGCTCTTTGAGCGCTAAGCATAGCGGAAATAGCGCAACGAATCCGATAAATTCACTAAAAAACCAGCGTACTACATAGTAGTTAAACCCGTGTTCATTGAAGGCGGATAAAACATAGCCCCCGAGGAGGGCACCGACAAGCGGGCTCATAACGGCTGTTGGCATCAGTCCGCGGATAAATGGCCACACACCGTGCAAAGGGTTGCCATAACGCCGGCGCATCATAAGGTATAACGTACAGCCCGTGAAGGCGGTTAATGTATTGATGGCCGCCAGCTTAAGGCTCAGTTGGGATGGGAGCCCCATGACACTGTCTGCTGCAAATACCCCGATAAAAAAACCGAGGGTGGCCAGGGCACGCGCGCGGTGAGGAAGGTTGGCCAGTGAAAAAGCGCCCACGGCGGAGGCATACCAAATGACGGCAAATTCTTCACTCTCGGGAATGACGGCCAACGAAAAGCACACCAGCGAGAAACTAATTGTCATCAATACCAAAAAGGCGTGAATCGCCTGGCGCACTCGGTGATGGCGGGGCATGGCTCTCTCATTAATTACAATGACCTAGCTGTAGCTTAGCGCATTTTGTCTTAGAGTTAACGACCTTTATTGCCTTTCCGCTACCTTTGTCGGTACTGAATTGTTGCCCGCCGTATTGAGAGGCACCTGCATCCTATTAATCGCTTGGTTACTAGCGCCTCAGATCTAATGCTTTAGTCGAAATTTGATCACTTTCACCGCTATTGAGTGTGAAGCATGGCATTAGTAATCAAAACGTGGCAGTCCTGTGTGTCGTGATACGACCGCATGCCATGACATTGGATAAAATCGGTTCAGTGAGGAACAAAGGTGGCTCGATGACAGGGAACGCAGCGAACAAACAATCATGGATTTGGGTTGTAATAGGCACCACGTTGACACTTTTAGTGTTGGTGAGTTGGCACTTTTTTTCTGAGCAGTTTTATACGGTAGCGGGACTCCTCGCCTGCCAAGCGCTCGTGACCGTGTTGGCGATGAAGGTGTACTCGTCGGCACCCAAGGTGGTACCGGGGCAAAATACCGAGGAAGAAACGCAAACGCTGCCGATGAAAACGGTCGGACGGCTGGCAACGCGCGCTACCATGAATGCCATGAATGCGGCGGAAGTCTCGCATCGCTCGGATATATTAAAAACGCGATTAACCGAACAGTTTTCTTCTGTGGTCGAGGTCACCGAGACCGCGCAGCATATCGAACAGACTTTGTCTCACACCTGCCAAGCGCAGGCGGCGTCTGTTGAGCAAGTAACGCGCATGCGAGATTTGAGCTTGGAGGGGGCCGATAAGCTCACCGCCTCAATCGCGGAAATGCGTGATATTAACCAAAAAACGGCTGAAACAGTGGCACGTATTGAAGCGCTAGACGCTAACGTCAATAAAGTGAGTGATGTTGCACAGGTCATTGATGCGATTGCAGAGCAAACAAACCTATTGGCGTTGAATGCCGCCATTGAAGCGGCACGAGCGGGAGAGCAAGGGCGTGGCTTTGCGGTGGTGGCCGACGAAGTGCGTCAGCTTGCACAGCGTACGTCACAAAGCACCAGTGAAGTCGCGGCGATCATAAAACAAATCATGACAGAGTCGAGTAATGTGATGACCCATATTCAAACGCTGTCATCGGATGTCGAGGCGGGGACGTGGAATGTTGAGAGGGTGGGAGAGATTTTAACCGACCTCTCGTCCAGAGCCGATCAGGTTGAAGCGGCCGTGAGACAAATGGCGGATGGATCGTCACAAAACAGTGCAAGCCTCGAGCAAATTGCTTCAGCATTGACCCAAGTGCGGACTGGACTAGAAGACAGTGATAACCAGGTCATTGCGCTGAGCCAAGAAGCGGAAGGCTTGATGGAGACCACCGAAAAAACCAATGCCGTTTTCGCTGAGCTGTCTGAGGCGAGCCCACATCAACGCTTTTTTAAAGCAGCCAGCTTATGTCGTGATCGTATAGAGGCGGCGTTTGCACAAGCCATTGAGCAGGGTGAGATCAGTAAAAGTGATTTGTTTGATCGCCACTACCAGCCGATCGCGAACACCGATCCTAAAAAATATACCACTCGATTTGATAGCTTGTGTGATCGGATCTTACCGCCTATTCAAGAGCCCATTCTTGAGACAGATGAGAACATTGTTTATGTGATAGCCAATGACAACCATGGCTACGTCCCCACGCATAATCAGCGCTTTTGCCAGCCTCTCACCGGTGATTATGCGCAAGATATCACCGGAAACCGGACTAAACGCTTATTTGATGACCGAACAGGTAGGCGTTGCGGTCAACATACTGATACCATGTTGTTGCAGACCTACAAGCGCGATACCGGTGAGGTAATGCATGATCTTTCTGTTCCTCTTTTTGTTGCAGGTCAACATTGGGGCGCAGTGAGAATGGGGTATTATCCACCGGTATCGGCGGATTAAGCGAAAAGGAGTAGCAATGAATCCAGTTGCGATTGTAACCGGGGCAAGTGGCGGCATTGGCCGTGAGACGGCAAAACTATTGGCACAGCGTGGCTATGCCATTTGCATCAATTATCTTAGCAACAGTGAATCTGCTTTTGCGCTTGTTGATGAGCTTCAAGCGATTGGTGTCAATGCGATTGCGGTTCAGGCGGATGTGTCGAGTGAAGAGGGCGTTAAACGCTTATTCAGCGAAGCAGACAACCGTCTGGGAAATATCACTGCACTGGTGAACAACGCGGGGATCATGTTGCCACAGTCGACGGTGAGCAGTATGGATGCCGATCGGATTAACGCGATGTTCCAAGCGAATGTCACTAGTGCCTTTTTGTGCTGCCGCGAAGCGGTACACCGCATGGCGCAGTCCCGCGGCGGGAACGGTGGCGCGATTGTCAACGTTTCTTCCGCAGCGGTAAAAACCGGGTCGCCCAATGAATATGTTGACTACGCAGCCACCAAAGCAGCGCTTGATACGCTTACCATGGGGTTGGCAAAAGAAGTGGGGCGTGAAGGTATTCGTGTGAATGCAGTGCGGCCAGGACCCATCGATACGGATATGCATGCCGCAGGCGGTGAGCCGGATCGCGTCGCCCGTGTCGCGGATAACATTCCACTGGGTCGCGGTGGCTCTACCCTAGAAGTGGCAGAAATGATTGCTTGGTTATTATCTGATAATGCCTCGTACTCGACAGGAAGCTTATTTGATGTGGCGGGCGGCATGTAGCTTTATTTTTTCATCAATTTGTAAGTAACTTGGGCTTTCTCCTGTCTATGATTAATAAGGAGGAGAAAGCCAATGGTTGAGAGCATGATACCCAGTTTGGCGACCTTACCGTCACTGGGTTTATTTTTTGTCATTATATTTGCCTCGTATGTTTTTGAGGACGGTGCGATTGCGCTAGCCGCTTTTGTAGCGGTTGAGTCGGTCTTGGCGTGGCACACGGCCTTGTTGGCGATTTTCCTGGGCATCGCAAGTGGTGATATTGCCCTTTTTTTACTGGGTCGTTATGCGCGGCGTTATCGCGGTTTACGTGCCCGTTTATTGTTGATGAAAGGAGTGCGAGACGCACGCCACCTTTTACGGCGTCACGCTTTTTTTAATCTTTTCCTTATCCGCTTTATCCCCGGTTTAAGAACAATTACTTATAGCCTCAGCGGTTTTCTCGCGATCCCGCTCAGCACCTTTTTATTATCCGTTGGTATTGCCACCGCCTGTTGGACAGGATTGATTTTTTGGGGCGCATTCACGATTGAGCACAGCGATTGGCTGGCAGAGAAACAACTGACAGGTTGGGCGTTTGCGCTCTCGATTGTCTTGCTGGTGCTGATTAATCGTTTTCTCCGTCGCCGCGCGTTGCCAACGCCACCAAAAGGATCGCTATGACAAAGCCTTCGGTGACGCTTATCGGCCAAGCTGGCATGCCCCACTATCCTGTGTCACGGCCGTTGGGCTGGTTTGAGTTTCTGCCTGCTTGGTGTTTCTACACGCCCGTCGTGGTTCAATCAATCGGGCTTGGCCTCTACTATCGCAGTTTGACGTTGCCGTTGATTGCTAACCCGGGGATCCGTCTCTCAGGGATGGTCGGTGAGGCGAAATCAGAGGTGTTTGCCCAAGCGGGCGACACGGCGCAACGATACATCGCTGCCTATTGGCGATGGACGCGGCCCAATGCAATCACCCCCAGCATTAAAAAAACGCTACTTGCCGAACTAGCGAAGGCAGGTATCGCTATGCCGTTGGTGGCTAAGCCGGACAAAGGCTGTCGAGGGGCTGGCGTTCAGCGCATCGATACGGAAAAAAAGCTCTTTGCTTATATCAGCACATTTCCTCCCGACAGAGACATTATTTTCCAAGCATTGGCACCTTACGACGCGGAAGCAGGGGTTTTCTATATTCGCTATCCCGGCGAGGAAAGTGGGCACATATTCTCCCTCGGGTTGAAATATTTGCCCGCCGTGATCGGTGATGGCAAGCATACCTTAGCCGCGCTTATCCAGCACCATGATGCCGCCTCTGTGCGCGGACACCTTTATCATCAGCGCCACCACCACCAGCTTGATGACGTAATACCAGCGGGCGTACGTATTCCGTTAGCCTTCTCGGGTAGCCACTGCCGCGGTGCCATCTTTAAAGATGGGGCAACTTGGGTGACGCCAGCGTTGACGGCAAAAATGGATACGATCGCGAAAGACATTGATGGTTTTTACTTCGGTCGCTTTGACATCAAGTTTCGCGATATGGCGTCGTTAAAGAAAGGAGAGGCGCTTTGTATTGTTGAGATCAACGGCGCGAGTAGTGAGCCGGCGCATATTTGGGACAGTGAGGGGAGTTATTTCCAAGCCATCAGCGCACTTTTGCATCAATATCGGCATTTGTACCATATTGGTGCGCGCTTGCGATTGCAGGGACACAAACCGCCCTCTGTGTTTGCTTTGCTCCGCGCATGGTACCAAGAAAGGCGCTGGATGAAGCAATACCCAGAAACGGACTAAAGCGGCATGACATCTGCTTGAATGAAGATGATGGCGCCAAATTGCCGCAACATGTACTAAGGTGAGGGTATGCATTCGAGTCTAACCAAAGCAGATAGTGCGATTATTAGTGGTAACCTGGATGTGGCTTATCAGGCACAGCAGCTACTGACGAGTGTTACGAGCGCGGCTTATGGTCGTATGCGGGCCGATGGATTTACCAGCACCATTGGCCAACATATGCGTCATGCGCTTGATATGTATTGGGCCTTACACCAAGGAGAGGGTAGTGGCGTGATGAATGCAGATGGACGCCGGCGAGGCCATCGCGTAGAAACCGATAAATCTCTTGCCCAAGCTGAGTGGCAGGCCATAACCAGCTGGTTACATACGCTGTCTAGTCAACAACTCGAGCAGTCGATACAAGTGTCGACACAGGTCACCTTGTATGCCTCCAATACAGTGACTACCCCCTCAACCATAATGCGTGAATTGATTGCCGTGGCCAGTCACGCCACTCACCACTTTGCTATGATGCGCACAGCCGCATACGATCTGGGGGAAGTGTTGGATAAAGAGATCGGCATCGCTGCAGCGACGGCAAGTTATCAGCGAGAGCAGCACCCATGTGCACGCTGACATGGTTGACCTCAGAGCAAGGGTTTGAACTGTGTTTTAACCGTGATGAGGCACGAGGTAGAAGCCGTGCAATACCGCCGAAAGTCTATCAAATAGCGGGAACACGCGTACTTATGCCGATTGATCCTGATGGGATGGGCACCTGGATAGCGGCGAATGAACATGGGTTATTGGTCTGTTTGTTAAATGATTATCAAGGTCAACCGTCTGTTGTGCCCAAGCGCAGTCGGGGTCAGCTGGTGAAATCCGTGGCGAGGGCAAGCGATCTGTCTCAGGTGGCGGCCATGGTGACAGAGCATGAAATGACGGATTTTGCGCCTTTTACCTTGTTGGTCTTTAGCCCGATGAATACCGATAAGACCCAACACGCGGCGTGTTCACCGGTGGCTTGGCAGTGGAATGGACGCACGTTGCAAGGTATCGACTGTGTGCCACCTGTTGTCTCCTCTGCGGTGGTAGCAGATGACGTACGTCGCACGCGCTCAGCGCTCCTCGCCGCAAAATTGCGTGATTCATCTTCTTCCGCCCATGCGCTACTCGATTATCATCGAAGCCACGAGCCAGTATTGGGGAGTTTATCTGTGTGTATGCACCGAGAAGACGCCAGTACAGTGAGTTTGACACATATCTGCGTGAACGCGGATACCGCAAGTATGTATTACTACGATGGTGCCCCGTGTCGGGTCAGCAGGCCATTAGTGGCCCACTTACCCCTCGAGGTTGATCCTACTATGCCACTAAAAGCCAATACTGGTTCCGACGTTTACTGAGCTGGTTTCCGCGGTGCCTCTATCGGCATAAGTGAACTCAAACGCCATTTTGGGGCCGACGGTAGGCTGTAGTTCAAAGCCCACCGTGCCTGTTGCGCCCCAGCCAATATCTTTATCTGAACCGAACTTTGTTTGATAATAATTACCACCACCGCGCAAATAAACATTGCCCATGCTCATGGGGACATTGATCTGCACTCCCACCGGAATATAGCTTGAGGTTAGTGTTGTTTCTGTACCGTTACTATTGTCGAAATCGGCACTGGTTTGGCCGTAGCCGCTGTAAAGGCTTGTGTAATCGGTGACACGTAAGGTGCCGTTAATTTCCCAAGTGTGGCCTGTTTCTGTTTGTGTGCCGTACCTGACATCTGTGATACCGGCACTTGCGCCAATACTGAGTGGGGAGGTTTGCGCTTGTGCGGTTGTGGCCAGCAACATACCAGCACACAGTGTGGCGAGCGATAAACGTTTGGTCATAGTAACTATCCTTTTGGCCGAGCGTGCAAATGACGTCATAGATTCAGTATAAGGCGTTAGCGGCGGGCGTACACCAAGCTTGAGTGATATTTGTGCTTTAACGCTGTCTGGCGACAAAGAATCATCATGATCGATTTTAAGTCTGAGTGAGCAGTGCTATTGTAATGCCCCTTGTATGTCAGCATGAACGCATGCGTGTTTGTTTCTCAAAGGGCCCTACAAATGAAATTTGCTGTTCTCGATCAAGCGATCTACGACCACCTTTACCGTGATATTGAAGCCTTCCGCACCACCTTTGATTTGCCCTGCAATGATCCTGACTCTCTCGATGACAAAGCCGATGATCTGCACACGGCGTTGGCGGTCGAGGAAATGACAGAGCTTGCGGAAGCCGACTCGCTGGTTGAGCAAGTGGACGCTATTGTTGATAGTGTTTATGTGCTGATGGGACGTGCTGTTCAAATGGGCGCGCGTGGGTATCGAGAACAACTCGAAGTGAGCTACATGGTTGATATCTTGCTTCAAATCGCCTCGCGCCTAGGTGTTGATTTTGTGACCTGTTGGGATGAGGTGCATAGCAGCAATATGAGTAAAGTCTGTCGCAATCAACAAGAGTTTGCCGACACCCAAGCGTTTTACGCGCAAAAAGGCATTGATGTTGTCGCCAGTCCCAAAGAAGATGGCATCATCGCCAAATGTGCCGCCGATGTCAGTGTCGACGGCAAGCTTATCCGTGAAGGCAAGGTGATGAAATCGGTTTACTACCGCCCCGCTGACCTTGCCAAGTGTGTGATGGCCGAGTTGGCGTAGTCCCACGCTTCTCGCCTGCCCAAAACGCCACCGTGATTAGCGGTGGCGTTTTTGGTTCGTGAGAAGGAATACCGGTTAGAGTGAAAGCTCTCATCGCGGTGGCCCGAGGCGAGGTTGTCATCAAAAATTGTCACAATTGTCTTTTTATCTAGCACGTCACTCGGCCTTTTTTCTTCTATACTTTTGCACTTAACGCTGATTTAAGTCTACGTTAAGGGTTTGCGGTTGCCCTAAAGTGGATGATGTCTTTTTTAGTGTAATCACTCAGCCCTCTGAGCGATTAACACTTTCGCTATCCAATTTAAGGGAGAGTATTGTGGAACATCCTTTTTCACTTGCAGGTAAAGTCGGTATTGTCGCCGGACTGGCCAATGAAAACAGCATTGCGTTTGGGTGTGCTCAAGCGCTAAGCCAAGCGGGTGCCGATGTGCTGGTCACCTATGGCACACCTAAGGCAGAGCGGTTTGTGACCCCGCTCAAAGCGTCCATGGGCGATCCAGAACTCATGCTGTGTGATGTACAGGACGATCAACAACTCGACGCACTATTCGCTCGCGCCAAGGAGAAATGGGGACGGGTCGATTTTGTTGTGCATTCCATTGCCTTCGCGCCTTTGGAAGATTTACACGGTCGCGTGGTCGATTGCTCACGAGAGGGGTTCTCGCTGGCGATGGATATCTCTTGTCACTCGTTTATCCGTATGGCGAAACGTGCAGAGCCACTGATGTCTGAGGGCGGCACGCTGTTTAACATGTCCTACTATGGGGCGGAGAAAGCCGTCGATAATTATAATTTAATGGGGCCTGTTAAAGCGGCGCTTGAGTCGACCACCCGTTACTTGGCAGCAGAATTAGGACCAAAAGGGATCCGGGTGCATGCTATTTCCCCCGGCCCGATCAGAACGCGTGCTGCGTCGGGGTTAAAAGAATTTGAAGCCTTGGCCGTGGATGGAGAAACGCGCTCGCCCCTTCGACGTTTGGCAACAGTGCAAGATGTTGGTCATGCCGTGGTTTACCTTAGCGCCGATGCTGGGCAAGTGTTGACGGGACTCACCCACTACGTTGATGCCGGTCATCACCTTAGGTTTTAAGCGCAACGAGGCTAACACATACTTTTTTGACTTGATCGATTATTGAGGAGCCCACCATGTCAGGGACGAATAACGAGGAAGTCATCGAGAATAAGACGTACGATGAGATTTCATTAGGCGATGAAGCGTTTTTAGAAAAGCGCCTCACCATGGAGGACATTAAGCTTTTTGCGATTATGTCGGGGGATGTCAATCCTGCCCATGTGGATGATGACTTTGCCAAAAGCAGTCGCTTTCAGGAAGTGATTGCGCACGGTATGTGGGGCGGAGCATTGATTTCTACCGTATTGGGGACAAAGCTACCCGGTCCTGGCACTGTCTACCTCGGACAAACACTCGCGTTCAAAGCCCCCGTCATGCTAGGCGATGTGCTGCGCGTCGCTGTTCGTGTCGATAAAATGGACGAAAAGCGTCACCACATTGTGTTTGCTTGCCGGTGTGAAAACCAACGCGGTGATACTGTGATTGAAGGGGAAGCACGCGTACTGGCGCCCACTAAAAAAGTTCGACGTCAACGCACGGTATTACCAGAAGTGCGCTTATCTGAGCGCGGGCAGTTGCATGCGATTTTAACCGCGGCCGATCACCCTGAGCCCATGCATACCGCGGTGGTGCACCCCGTTGACGATAGCTCGATCCGCGGCGCGGTGGAGTCGGCGAAGCAACAGCTCATTATTCCTACCCTCGTCGGGCCTCGTGACAAAATAATGGCGGCGGCGGATAAAGCTGAACTGGATATCCGCGACTTTGACATTGTTGATGTCCCCCATAGTCACGCGGCGGCGGAAAAAGCGGTGGCTATGGCACGTGCGGGGGAGATAGAGGCGCTGATGAAAGGCGCACTGCATACCGACGAATTGCTACATGAAGTGGTTAAACGGGAAGGAGGGTTGAGAACTGAGCGTTGCCTCAGTCATGTGATGGCCTTTGATGTGCCGACCTATCCGCGCCCGCTATTTATTACTGATGCCGCCATTAATATCTATCCAGGGTTGGCTCAAAAGCGCGATATTATTCAAAATGCCATCGAACTGGCTCATGCGATTGGCAACAGTCATCCACGGGTGGCGATTTTGTCGGCCGTGGAAACCATTAACCCTAAATTGAATGCGACGCTTGATGCCGCGGCACTGTGTAAAATGGCGGAGCGTGGTCAAATAACGGGCGGTATCTTAGATGGACCACTGGCGTTTGACAGTGCCGTCTCCGAAGACTCTCGCGTGACCAAAGGGATTAACTCCCCGGTTGCAGGGTGTGCGGATATCCTGGTGGCCCCTGATCTTGAGGCTGCCAATATGCTGATGAAACAGCTGAGCTACCTCGCAGATGCCACCGGCGCGGGTGTGGTGGTGGGGGCGCGTGTGCCCATTATGCTGACCAGCCGTGCCGATGATGCATTGACCCGCATTGCATCGAGTGCGCTGGCGTTGTTGCTTGCGGAGCATCAACGTAAAGCACTGGATAAGTATAAGTAGGCGACAATGGCGAACATACTGGTCATTAACAGCGGCTCGTCGAGTCTGAAATTCGCGCTGTTTGACGTCAATACGGATCCGGTTGAGGAGACGCGTTGGCAGGGTGTTAATCGGTTAATGGGTGGACAATTTTCCGGTTTGGGGACCCAAGGTTACGCGGTGTCCGTTGATAGCGGCGCGGATGGGCTTTCTATCCCGCCCGCCAACGCAGCGGATCACCATGCCGCGATTGTTTCGCTATTGGCGTGGCTCGAACCGCGAGGCTTTCTTGATAATCTGATTGCTGTCGGTCACCGCGTGGTTCATGGTGGTACGTACTTTCAGCAAGCAACGCCTCTTGATGCGCGCAGCGTCAAGCTGTTGGAGGCATTAACCTCGCTGGCGCCGCTTCATCAGCCTTATAGCCTTGCCCCGATTAAAGCACTTCAGACCCGATTACCCAACATGCGCCAAATTGCCTGTTTTGATACCGCCTTTCATGCCCAGCAGCCCAAGGAGGCGCGCCAGTTTGCGCTTCCTTACGCAATGTATGACAGGGGCTTTCAACGTTATGGTTTTCATGGCTTGTCTTACGACTTTATCTCGCGTTGCTTACCCGAGGTGATCCCGGATTTTGATTGCGACGCCAAAGTGATTGTTGCGCATCTTGGTAATGGCGCGAGTTTGTGTGCTATCCAATCACGACAAAGTGTGGCTTCCACCATGGGCTTTACCGCGCTTGAGGGGTTACCCATGGGAACGCGAAGTGGCGCCATTGATGCGGGATTAGTGCTGCATCTGATCACCGAAGAAGGCATGACTGCAGACGACGTCAGCACGCTCTTATATAAAGAGTCTGGGCTGTTAGGTTTATCGGGTATCAGCAGTGATATGCGCACCTTATTACGCAGCGATAAACCAAGAGCTAAGCAGGCGATAGCGCACTATTGTTATCGGATTGCGCGAGAAATCGGCAGCCTCTGTGCGGCAATGGGCGGTGTCGAACATCTGGTGTTCACCGCTGGGATTGGCGAGCATGCTGCACCTGTACGCGAGCGTGTGGTGGCACAGTGTGATTGGCTAGGTATGCGCTTGGACGCCGCGGCCAATCAAGCCAATCAAACGTGTATATCTGCACCGGACAGTAAGATTGGCGTGTGGGTTATCCCCACTGATGAAGAGCGTGTTATTGCCGCTGATTGTGTCGCGATGCTGTGATGACGATCGTTTCTTGGCGTTGCCTGCCGCCAATGGGGGACATATTGGCTCAAAAAGGTTCAAGGTGGATTGATGATTGCAGCGCCAGTTATACGCTAAAAGTGTGATATTCCATACAAGATTTTTTCTAAGAGTGCACCGAGCGGGCGTAAATCGTTATGCTAGCGCCGAGTTAGAGGATGCAAGGATGTTGTTATGATGCGCTGGGTATGGGTGAGCGTATTATTGCTTAGCCTCACAGGGTGTGCGCAGAAGCTTGGTCGGCCATTTGATATTAAAAATCTCGCCAAGTCAGACATGGATTTAATTACCGATATTCACATCGCTGAGATTCGTGATCTTAGCGAAGCCCTCATCGTGAAACTGTACAAGCGTAACCCGCGCGAGCTCAAAAAAGTGCCCGGCATGACGATTGAAAAACGCGTGGCGCAGTTGATGACGGCAGAACGCCCCGACAATGGCTTTCGAGAGCTGGGAGGAATGGATGGCATCGCGCTGCTGCCTTTAGCCTTTTCAAGTGAATTTGAGGGCGACCGCGTGTTTGCGCTCATGGCGGGTGTTACCGGCATGATCAGTGCGAGCTATAATCATCAACTTGAGTTTTTTTTGCTCGATGATATTGACCAACAAAAACTCTATAACAGTGCTCGAAACCTAGAAAAAATTGCCTGGCTTTTAAACAATCAAAAGGACGAACACGGTCAACTGCTGTTGCTGAGTAATGGAATGGGCAAAAATGGTGTGCCCAATTATAGTTACGAGCGTTTGTTGGGCCAGATGATTATTATTCAAGACATGATGGCCATTATGGTGGCGGACAGTACTAACCGTAATATTAATCAGGTGGTACACAGCATGGCGTCGATGACATTCTTCCCTATCTAATTAACGAGGCGGCGCAATCACCGCCTCGCTCCTTACCAACCAATTTCTTGGCCTTGATAATCAATAAAGTTGCCGTTTTGACTGTCCGTTAGGGTATCGAGCACATGCTTCAACCCTTGGGCCGATGTGGCAGTATTGATAAGGGCATTGGGTCCACCCATTTGCGTTTGTACCCAACCGGGGTGGAGAGCAATCGAACGAATGCCTTTACTTCGCAGGTCAATAGATAGACTTTTGATCACCGCGTTGAGCGCGGCTTTTGAACTTCGATAAATATACCCACCGCCTGATTGGTTATCACTCATGCTCCCGACTTTTGAGGATAGGAAAGCGAAAATGGGTGTATGGCCACTTTGGCTTGCCTTTTCAAGATGCGGGGTGAAATGTTCAGCGATAACCAGGGGAGCGATGGTATTGACTTCCAGCACCTCGCGCCAGGCCGCTGTATCCACGTCACCGAATTGATACCCTTTGGGGCCATATAGACCTGCATTGTTGATCAGTAAATGGATAGGCGTGTCGATAAGCTGTAATGCAAGTTGCTGTATTACCGTATGATCCGTGACATCTAATCCGTAGGTGGTGAGCGTTGAGTAACGGTTTTTTAGTGTCATCAAGTGAGGCGCAGAGCCGGGGAAGCGGCAGCAGGCAATCACCTGCCAACCGTGCTCGAGATACAGCTCAGTGAGCGCCAGGCCAATCCCACGGTTCGCGCCTGTGATAAGAAGTGTTGGAGTCATTGTTGCCTCATAATGGCCGGAAGTGTCCTTCCATTATATGACTAACCCTCCATCGACTTTAAGCGTTTGACCTGTGATAAAGCTCGCGTTATCGCTGGCAAGAAAACTAATCGCGTTGGCGATATCCTGCGCGGTACCCATGCGGCCCAAGGGTGTTTTCCCTTTCATCATCTCAATGACTTTATCGGGTAAATTTTCCGTCATGGGCGTTTCAATAAAACCGGGAGCGACACAATTGGCGCGTATTTGCGCACCGTGACGAGCGAGTTCTTTTGACCAAGTCTTTGTCATTGCAATCACGCCACCTTTTGAGGCGGCATAGTTGGTTTGACCAATATTGCCGTCGGTGCCGACGACCGAAGACAAGCTCACAATCGCGCCTTTCTCTTGCGCCATCATCAGTGGCGCGATGGCTTGTGTCATGGTAAAAACGCCCTTTAGATTGACGTCAATGACCGCGTCCCAGTCACTTTCGCTCATTTTGGTCAGCAGGTTGTCACGAGTGATGCCAGCATTGTTCACCAGCACATCGATAACTGCGTGTTGTTGGTGCAAGCTCTGCACCCAATTCGCGACAGCCTCTTGATCGCAGACATCCAGCGCAACGGGAACGATAACCCGATGTGCTTGCCAGTCTTGCATGTTGTCAATATTCCTATCTAATGCATAAATCTTGGTAGCGCCTTGTTCGACAAAGGTTTCAACGATGGCGCGGCCGATCCCTTGTGCGGCACCTGTAATGACACAGTGTTTACCGGTCAGCATGGTGTTTCTCCTCATTATATTCATCGTGCTTTTCTTGGGCGTTGGGTCACCTAAGCCCCTGCTTCTACGTTGGTATCTCGCGGCCAACGTCAGATAACGTGCAACAACTAGGCCAGTGGTGACATCCTCTATAGTAAATTGAGATATCAATTTGTGGGCGTATGGGCTAAAATTTAATCAAGTTGTCACCTTGTTCGAGAGAGGACCTATGCCGACGTCAATCAATTCGCAACCTTTAGCGCAGCAATACATGCAGCGTCAGCGCGATCGTCAAGATGATCAGGTCAATGGCGGTCTCAATAACTCGATGAGCGTGCAAGAGCGTGCCGAGCTGATCCGTAAAGAGCGAGAAGAGCAAAAAGAAGCCGCAGCATCGGGCGAGCAGCGTGAGGATAAGCGTGATTATCAAGCCCTCATTGATCGTGTGGCGGAACAAGAAGCGCAGAAAACGCGAGCGGATGCCTACAACCAACAGCAACAAGCGCTGATGGATCAGGTGCAAAAAACCATCACACCCAACGGCCAGCAAAACAGTTACAGCCTCAAGGTTTAATACGCCCACCCGCCTGCTTTTTGGTCGCCGCCTTTGGGCGGCGTTTGTGTTTTCGCTGTATGGTTTTCATCTCGCGTTGCAAAAATGTAAAATGTAATGGCGTTTTGGTTGCTATTCTTTACACTTGTTATTGGCTTAAACCCTTAAAAAAACGCGGTTAGCGACGCTTTCCTCTCACTGTTCAGCATAAGTGACACTATTGGTTAACATTTGATTAACCAGCTGTCCGCTTGTCTTCTCTAGTCCCAGTCACCGTCTAATGCTATCTCTAATGTTACACACAAGGAGGAAGCGATTATGACGTCAACCATGCAAGCACCTGTCAAAACGATTAATCCATTGGGCACAGATGGGTTTGAGTTCGTTGAATACACAGCGCCCGATCAAGCGGGTATCGATGCACTTAAGAATTTGTTCTCGTTGATGGGTTTTGCGGAAATTGCCAAACACAAGCACAAAGACGTTTGGCTGTATCGTCAGGGAGACACCAACTTTATCGTAAACGGTGAGCCCGAATCACAAGCGCAAGGCTTTGCTAAGCAGCACGGTGCGAGTGTCAACGCCATGGCGTTTCGAGTGAAAGATGCGGTACACGCGATTGCGTATGCGGCCAAACAAGGCGCCAAAGTGGTTGAGCCAAACATTGGTCCAATGGAGCTCAGCATTCCTGCGGTATACGGCATTGGTGATTCATTGCTTTACTTTGTCGACCGCTATGGTGACCAAAGTATTTATGAAGTCGATTTTGACTTTTATCCAGACTGGCAATCGCGCCTGAAAGAAGCGGATGCAGGATTGAAAGTTATCGATCACCTGACCCACAACGTCGATATTGGCAACATGGATGTATGGGCTGACTTTTACGAGCGTATTGCCAACTTCAAAGAGATCCGATTTTTTGACATTGAAGGCAAAAAGACCGGGCTGAAGTCGCGAGCGCTGACCGCACCTTGCGGAAAAATCCGTATTCCTATCAATGAGTCAAGTGATGACAAGTCACAGATTGCAGAATATTTGAAAGAGTATAACGGTGAGGGGATCCAGCATATCGCCATGACCACCGACAACATCTACCAAACGGTGCGGACGTTACGCCAACGAGGCATGGCGTTCATGGATACGCCGGACACCTACTATGAGAAAATCAACGAGCGTGTCAATGGCCATGAAGAAAGCATCGATGAGTTGCGTGATACCCGTGTATTGATTGATGGTGACGTCGACAGCGGTATCTTACTGCAAATCTTTACCAATACTGTTATTGGACCGGTTTTCTTCGAAATCATCCAACGTAAGGGTAACCAAGGCTTTGGCGAAGGTAATTTTAAAGCCTTGTTCGAGTCTATCGAGCTGGATCAAATGCGTCGTGGTGTATTGGACTAACCGAAACGGTACATAACAAACTCGCTTGAGGCTGCGATACGGGTTATCCGGATAAACTGACTCAAGTCGATAGGCTGTCGTTATTTGTAGACACCCTATGTTATTGGCGCTCCTTTGTGAGCGCCTTTTTTGTTCTTTTTCGCCCACTAACTAGGACATTTCTCGCCCAAAATAAGATTAGACTCTATGATTAGCAGAGAAGCTTTTTCGATAAAAGGTGATTATGAAGGTAGGCAGCCCCCTGACTCGCCCCTCTCTTTCTGCGGGAATCATTACCAAGCTAGCCTTAAGCTGGACCGTACTGACAGCGTTATTTGCGGCGCTTCTCCTGCTGGGCGATTACCAAACGCATAAAGCAGATGTCGATCGCGCCTTGCAAGAGGTGGGCAACAGAGATCTCAGTGCAATGACTGGACATCTATGGCGTGTGGAAACGCAAGCGTTTGAGCAACGGATAGAGCAGCTCATCGCCCAACCTGAGATTGATTATATCCATGTATATGATGCCGATGGCTCGTTAATTGAGCGTGGCGTGGAGCCTGCTGCACAATCGTTGCAAAAGCGTTGGTCGTTAATTGCAAGAGACGAGGGAAACGAGTATACCCTTGGGCAACTTGAGGTGGCGTCAAATTATACGGCGTTAAATGCCTACTTTGGCGATAGTGCTCAGTGGGTTTTTCTTGGATGGTTGGCTGTTTCAGGATTGGGGATCTTAAGCTCGATATGGATTGTGCGTCGCCACTTAGAAAGGCCGTTAGTGGCGCTACACCAGCAGGTCAACCAGTGGGATAATGGCGTACCCACGCCGATTCAGGTCCCCCCCCAATTCCATCATTGGCGAGGTTTTGAAACGCGTTATAACGCTATGATCACGGCGCTAGGGCAACAACTGGCTCAGTTGGAGGACGCGAAGCACGACGCTGAAAAGGCTAGCCAAAAGAAAAGTGAGTTTTTGGCCAACATGAGCCATGAAATCCGTACTCCAATGAACGGCATTATTGGGATGGCCTCGCTGTTAAAAAGCACTCGCTTAAACAACGAGCAACAAGAGTTTGTCGAGATGTTGGAAACATCGTCGATGTCGTTATTAGATATCATTAACGACATCCTCGACTTCTCTAAAATTGAAGCAGGTAAGTTAGAACTGGAACCATTAGAGCTCAATATATTTGAGTTGGGGAAAGATCTTGAGAATCTGTTCATTCTCCGAGCGAAGGAAAAGCAGCTCGCTTTTCGCTGCGAAATAGATGCTGATATTTCCCCTTTGTTGATAGGTGATGCACCACGATTACGCCAAGTGATGATTAATTTGGTGGGTAATGCAATCAAGTTTACTGAGCGTGGGGAAGTGGTTGTCTCTATCAAGCAGGTGAGTGACGAGGATACGGCCAGTGTGCTTCGTTTTGAAGTGAGTGATACCGGGCCTGGCATTCCCGTTGAAGAACAAAGCCGTATTTTTGGTAAGTTCGAACAAGGTGACTCCTTAACAGCAACCGCCCGAGGTACCGGGCTTGGGCTCGCCATCTCACAGCAAATTGTCAATTTAATGGGGGGGCGAATTACCCTCAACAGTGAAGTGAATGTGGGCAGTGTGTTTACCTTCACCGCGCGTTTTGATTGTGCGGATATTCCTTTAGCCACACCAGTTGAGGCGTATCTTTTCGCGGGCGCCCCGATGTTATTGGTAGACGATAGTCGTTTAAACATGCGCATCACCACGGCACAATTGAGCAACCTTGGTTGCCAAGTCACATGCTGCATGCATCCGGATGACGTGATTCCTTTAATTCGCGAACGCCTTGATAGCCACTATCCATTTAAAGTGATTTTACTCGATAAAGTGATGCCCAAAATGGACGGTTTTCGCTTGGCTGAACAAATCATTACCACGTTTGGAGATAAAAGCCCTGCGATTATGATGTTAACGGCGGCGCCCGATGCATTGGATAAGTCGCGGATTGAACGCTCAGGCATAGAGGGTTACTTAGGCCGTCCCTACCAATTTAATGACTTAAAAGCGCATTTGGTGCGCATCTTACAACAGCGCCAACCGACACTGGGGGTCGTACGATCTACCGGAAAAGGCACATCGCTGGCTGGGTTGCATGTCTTGGTCGTGGAAGATTCCAAAGTTAATCAACGAGTGACTGAGGCGATGTTGACCCAGCTAGGGATACATGTTCGCTCGGCTGCCGATGGTGAGCAGGCGCTGGCACTGTGGAAAAGCCAACCTTTTGATGCGATTTTTATGGATTGTCAGATGCCTGTGATGGACGGTTACCAAGCCGCTGAACACATTCGGGCACAAGAATCGCGCTTTAATCGAACCCCCATTATTGCACTGACCGCGAATGCGACAACGGAAGACAAGGAAGCGTGTTTAGCCGCGGGTATGGATGATTATATTGCCAAACCGGTCAGGCAGCATGAGCTCGCGACCATGTTGAGAAAACATACCTTTACCTCGCAAACTTACTTAGTGACGCATTAATGACGTAATACAAGGAACGTGAGCTTAGTTACAAAAATATCAGAAAAAGTAAACAAATCCTGGGGCGGCTCATGCCATTTTCGTTAGGCTTCTAATCTTTTGGTGGGCGAAACACCTAAAACAATTAGAAAGCAAAACGAAAAGAGGAAACATGAAAATCAATAAACTGCTCTCAACGGCAGCTGCGTTGCTGCTTAGTCTCAGTGCGCATGCGGGTCAGCTCAACGTCATGGCGTATAACATTATGCAACTAAGTAACCTACAAGACTGGGATCAAGCTGAGCGTGCCGCCCGTCTGCCGCAAGCGATTGCCGATATGGACACGCAGCCTGATGTGATTTTGATCAGTGAGGCCTTTAACGCGGAAGCCGAGCAAGCGATGAATCAACTGGCGAGCTTATACCCCTATCAAACACCCAATGTCGGACAAGACTGCAGTGGGGAAGGTTGGGATGCGCTGACTGGAGATTGTTCCAATTCTTTATTTGTCGTGCGTGGCGGCGTGACTATCCTTTCTAAATACCCCATTTTGACTCAAAAGGCGCACGTTTATCATCAAAGCTTGAAAGGTAGCTGGGACTATCAAGCCAACAAAGGCTTTGCCTACGTTGAGATCGATAAAGAAGGTGAAGCCTTTCACTTAATTGGCACCCATTTACAGGCAACGCACGATGGCATGTCTGATGAGGAGCACCAAGTGCGCCTTGGTCAGCTTAGCGAAATCAAAGACTTCATCGACAAGGCGGCGATTCCCGCTGAGGAGCCTGTGATTATTGGTGGTGACATGAACGTAGAGTGGAGTCGCCAAGATGAAATCAACGACATGAAAGTAGCATTAAATGGCGCATTGCGGTTCACCGAGCCTGAGGTAACGTCTTTTTCCGCCAAGCATAATTGGTTCACGAAAGCGAACGCGTATCACTTTGAATATGACCTTAACTACAACACGACGCTAGATTATATTTTGTGGAGCCGTGACCATGCACTGCCTGCCAATCAACCTGAGATGAAGGTGGTGCAATTAACCGCCAACGATGACTGGTATTGGGACTACCTTGAAGGCGAGTGGCCGCAAGCGGCTGGACAAACCTATCATGATGGTTACTACCATGAACTCTCTGACCACTATCCGGTCATGGTACAGTTTGAATTTGAGTAATTTCAGCGCTTGATAGAGTGCATTGTTACAGGGCTCAACCATGTTGAGCCCGCTTTCCCTCCCTCCCCCTATTAACGTTATCCAGACACCGCTAATTTCGTCCCGTATGCCAAGACAGTCTGGGATTTTGGACTACGCTTACTGAAAGGATTGCTGGGTATCTCACTTTGGATAAGGTTCCACTGAGATAAGCCGCAGCGTTGATTACTCTCTCACTTACTGCCTAACGATAGCGCTGGGTCGTTTGAGGACAACGATGAGAATACGAGGGAAGCATGAGTAGGCCGCGTTTCCATGTCATCTACGTTGACGATGACGCGCTCACATTAAAGGCGATTGGTCGGGTGATTCGCCGCTTGAAACCGAGTTGGGCTATCAGCTTGATTAAGAATCCTACCCATTGGGAGAAAGGCCTGTTAGATGATCAGTCCCCTTCTCTGGTGATCAGTGATCTACTGATGCCCAAGCTAAAGGGGGATGCGTTATTAGAGCAGGTTCGAGCGCGCTTTCCTGGTACGATACGTGCCCTGATAACAGGGGATACGCGCCAAAAAATTACCGAACTCGCGACGCCTAGTGTGCACTTCGTCCTACCCAAACCCTTCTCTGAAGATGACTTTGATAATGTGCTTAATAGTGTTGAGCGCCTCTATAAGTTGCCGATTGATGCTGAAACGCGTAACCGGTTAGTCGGTATTGAGGATTTTCCCGTCTTGCCTGACTGCGTGCGCCGTTTACGTGCTACGATTAATGATCCCCATTCAGACATGGAACAAATTGCACGAGTGGTCAGCGAAGAGCCTCCCCTAGTTGCCCGACTTTTACAGCTTGCTAATTCTGCTTATTTGGGCTTTCGAAACCGGACTTGGTCAATAGAAACAGCGATTAATCGGCTGGGCATTCAATCGGTCGAGTCAATTGCTGCCACTATGGTGGGACATAATGCCTTTAAGCACTTGTCCACCAAAGAGCACTATGCCGTGGTGGATGAACATATTGAACTGGCTAATGTGAGTAAGTCGCTGGGACTATTCCTTGGGTATGACAAAGCGCATGCAGAGCGTTTGTATCTCGCATCAGTGTTGTCTTCGTTAGGGGAACTGATGGCGCGAGAGCTTGGCTGTCGTGAAAGTAGCAACAATCCCATTTGCGATTTACCTGCCCGTTTTGATACTGCGCTTGTCGTCTCGAGTTATATCATTATTTTGTGGGGCTATGATTTTGAGCTTGCAGAGATTGTGTTGGCAAGCGGCGCCATCCCGTTATCCCCTGAAAGTGAGCGAACCAAGGATGGCGCGCTATTGCATTACTGCCGGCAGTGGATTAATGCAAACGATATTGATAAAGCCAAGCTTTTACAGTCTTGGTCGGCCAATATCGGCGCTTTTTTTACTCAGTCGTATAAGGAGACGATTTGAATGTGCCGGATAACAATCTATGACGCTGTGGTTTGCTGTGCATGTGACATAAACATGGAAGGGGAACGTGGAGGATAACAAGATGTCACCCGCGATTTTAAATGGGCTCTCTATCGCGGTATGTCTTATCGATCGTGACTATCGTATCGTTGACGCCAATACCTGCTTTCTTCGCAGCCTCAACGCAGCAAACGACGCCCTCGTTGGAGACGCGCTGTTAGTGCGTCTTCCTGCTCATCATCAATTTTTACAACAAAACATCGACACGGTTTTCTCGACGCAAGCGCCATTGCAGTCATCCGGCGCTGTCATTGTAGATATATGCGGGGATGTTGATGCGGCATACATATGGCAAGACGTCGAGTTTCTTCCCATTCTGTCAGTGCATGGCGAGGTCACACAGGTCGCCATTTGTTTTTATCGCCCGACAGCGTTGGCGGCCCCTACGCGAGAGGCTCTTCCCTCTATCCCAGATACTGAGCGACTCAAACGAAGCACTGAGGCATATCAAGAGGTCGTTTCAGAACTCAAGCAGTTACAGAGTCAACTGCTTCAGTCAGAGAAAATGGCGTCGATTGGGCAAATATCGGCGGGAATTGCCCATGAAATTAATAACCCTATCGCTTTTATCTCCTCCAACATTCGCACGCTATACGACTATCTAGATAAATTTACCGCCTATGTCCGTTGTTTGGACGAAAAGATAGAGAGCACCGACAATAGGGCCTTACTGGCAGACCGACAGGTGCTAAAAGACGATATTCAATTGAGTTATTTACTCGAAGATGCCAGCGATCTGATTGAAGAGTCGTTAGAAGGGATCACGCGAGTGATGACGATTGTCAAAGATCTCAAAGAATTTTCACACGTTGACAATGGTGAATGGGCGACCACCGATATTCGCCGCGGTATCGACTCGACACTGAAAATCATCCATAACGAGATTAAGTATGCGATTGAAATAGAGAGAAACTACGCGCCTCAGACACCTGATATCCTTTGTCAGCCCATGCAGTTGAATCAAGTTTTTCTCAATCTACTCATTAATGCCGCACACGCGATTGAGGGCGAGGGAAACATAAAGATTTCTGTCGCCCCCCTCGATGAAGAGCATCTGATTATTGAAATCAAAGATAACGGCCAAGGGATCCCAGAAGAGGCGCTGGCGACGATTTTCGAGCCATTTTATACCACCAAACCGGTCGGGCAGGGGACGGGGCTTGGCTTGTCCGTCTCGCGCGATATTATTGTCGCTCACGGTGGCCAAATCACAGTAACCAGTGAGCAAGGAAAAGGGACGACGTTTACGATTGTGTTGCCCTGCTCGGGAAATCAGGCTGAGGGTATTTCTTCGCCAGTCCATGAGGTGATGAAAGGAGGGCGCAGCCCATGATGGCGTACACGGAAATTCTATTGGTTGATGATGAGCCGCATATCCTACGTGCGCTAAAGCGAGAACTGCGTCGTTTTGTGGCGCATATTCATACCGCAGAGTCGGGGCAGCAGGCGCTTGCTATTTTATCTGAACATCACATTGGCCTCGTGATTTCCGATTACCGGATGCCGCACATGGACGGTGCGGAATTACTGATTAACATTCATCAACGTTATCCTGATATTGCCACCATCATGTTATCCGGACAAGCCGATTTGCCGGGTGTTTCCCGGGCCATCAATGCCGGCGCATTGAGCCAATACGTTAGCAAACCTTGGGATCGCGAGGTGCTGTGCGATACGGTTAAAACGATCTTGAGCAATAAACAAGCGTCTTTGCCGCACGACACGCTGACGAGATGCCTTTCGCAAGACGCCCTTAATCAGCGCATTCAAGCTATGGCGGTGGATGTTAAAACGCCGTGGTTGGTGGTGATTATTGATAGTCAAGGAACCAGCAAGATTAATGAAACCCAGTCGGTGATGGCGGGGAATCATCAGTTACAGCGTGTCAGTGAACATCTTCATCAAATAACGGAATTTCACTGGTACCGCATCGCAGATAAGTTTGTGGGATTGTTGGCGTACTCCTCGACAGGTCATTGTTTGTTAAATGCGTTGATTGAGAGCTTGAACCGTGCCAGTGAGGAGGAAGCACTGCCTACACAATTGATGGTCAGCGCGCTTCGCTCTTGGCAGGAGATATCCTTCGAGACGATTCAGGCGCGTAAAGCGAAAAAAATACCGCTTTATGATGCGCACTATTGGCTTCCTTGTCCTGATGGGCATCAAGACGACGCAACGTTGCGTACTTTAATTCGCGATATTGAAGCCAAACACTTCGAGGCATTTTTTCAACCACAATTGAATATTGTGACTGACGAAATTGATGGCTTTGAAGCACTGATGAGACGTCGACTCGAATCGGGTGGTTATCAAAGTCCTGCGGCGTTTTTGCTTTTGCTAAGTCAATACCAGCTCGAAGACGTGTTAACCACCGCGATGTTTGAACAAGCGCTGGAAGCGATTCGTTTATTACGCCAGGCAGACATTCTCAAGACAATCAGTGTCAATGTGACCGCTCGGCAGTTGGAGACGGGATTTGTGGTAGGCGTGATTCAGCGCCTTTTGCCTGACTATCCAGATGATGTCCCGCAACTGGAGGTTGAACTGGTCGAAACCGACAGGATCCATAACTTTACGCATGCCCACCAACAAATGGATTGTTTGAAATCACTCGGTATCTCCTGTGCGTTAGATGATTTTGGTACCGGCTTTGCTGGCTTTGAATCCATGTGTGAATTACCTTTTGACGTGATAAAAATTGATGGTCGCTTTGTTCGTAATATCGGCCAGAGTGAAATGGACGAAGTGATCTTGTCATCGATTAGCCAGAGTGCGGCGTTAATGAATGTAGAGGTGGTCGCTGAGTGGGTCGAAAATCAAAACCAAATTGACTTTTTGAGAGAAAAAGGATGCACGCGTGTACAGGGCTATGGCATTGGTGCGCCGCTTAGCCGTGATCATCTCCTGGAGTTTTTAGCGACTTTTAAACACAACAACATACCCTCTCAAGCATAGCGGCAGCGATTAAGCATTATTCGCCGCTGCATGAGTGACCTGACGCACGAGTACGACGGTCGCTGTGGTGCCGTCCGTGGTTGAAGTAAGCTGTATCGTCCCTTGATGATGGCGAACAATATCATAGGCATAGGTCAACCCGAGCCCCATACCTTGTCCAACGGGCAAGGTGGTGAAGAAGGGATCGTAAACACGGTGGCTGTCATCTTGAGGTAGCCCTGGTCCTGAGTCTTTCACCGTGATGGTGCACAAATCGTCATTCTCCATACCGGCTACGTCAATATGATGTGTCATCGTTGCATGATCGCGTTCACAAGCTTGAAGTGCATTTTTGAGCACTTCTTTAAACAGCATGACCAGTTCGTCATGGCGGCCCATCACTGGAGGAAGTTGATAGATACTGGCAGCAATAGATATGTTGATATTCTTGGGCGGAGACAGGGTATTCAGCGCCTCATCAATCACCGCAAAGATTTCAACGCTTTGAAAGTGTTGGCGTGTTTGTTGATTATAACTGGAGTACTGCTGTAAGGCGGAAACAATATTGATCACGCGTTGCACACAATCGTTAGCATCGGCAAGGCTATCACTGAAATCATCGTAGATGTCATCCACGAAGTGACGTTGTTTCCAGCGAGTGAGGGTCTCAATTGGCTCTGATTGGTGAACAACTCGCTCGGCAATATCTGTCCACTTTTGATAGGTCTCGAGATACTCTTGACACATTTGAAGGTTACTTTTCACCACGCCGATGGGGTTATTGATCTCATGAGCAACTCCTGCCGCCATGGTCCCAATCGAGGCCATTTTCTCGCTTTCGACCAGCTTCTCCTGCGTTTGCTTGAGTTGATGATTTATCTCGCGTAGCTGTTCATTCGATTGCACCAGATCAGCGGTACGTCGCGCCACCTTGGTTTCCAGCGATTGATTCGCTTCCTCTAACCGCTTTTGGTAGGTCTCGGTTTTGTTCTCGGAATCACGCAATGCTTGAATCATATTGGTAAACGCGGTAGCCACACTGGCCAGTTCATCTTTGCCGTGGGTTGAAATGTGAACGTTTCTTTTGCCACTGGCGATAGTATCGGCGGCGTTTTTAAGCTCTGATAATCGCTGGGTGAGATAGCTCCCCAATAGATAAGAGAATAAGGCCACTAACAGCATCTCGCCCAGCACAATGAGCATGCTCCAGTTTTTGGCATCTTGTATCTGGCTCAATAGGCCTGTTAGGTCAAAGCCAATCCAGACCGATCCAAACTCAATGTTCGACTCGGAAATGGTCGCGCGTACATCATACAGTCCATCCGTGACGGACTGTGCATTCATCTCAAGAATGTCTGTATTGAAAGAATCAGGAAGGTCCCCGGCTGATGATAGGACGCTTCCGTTATCGCCTACAACCGCGACATACATAATATCGCTGTTATGGAGTAGCTCTTGAGTAAAGGAGTCAACAGTGGCGAGATCGAACGATAACACCGCATTTTTTACCGTGGAAGCGAATAACTGGGTTGTTGAACTGGCACGTTGGTTGAGCCCTTGGTAGTTGGTGGTTTCTAAATAGTTGAGAGTCAATGTCAGCAGAATCGCCAACAGGATCGCCTCAATCAGGGCGACACCTAAGATGGTCTTTAATCGTAAGGACATGGGCTAGTCACTCAATAAGTGTTGCAACAGCGTAATGTTTAACGCTCTTACATCGTCCCAATCCTCGTTCTGCGCTGGCTCTATCCCTTTAAAACTGATATTTCCCAGCAGCGTTTGGCCCTTTTCACTGTTATTGAGGGAGAGAAAGGCCGCTTTAATCGCATTGGCGACTTGAGGGTCAAGGTCGGGATGAAATGCGAACGCATGAGGTGTGTAGCCAGGGGTTTTCCATAATACTCGTAACTGTTTGCTAACCTCGGGATCGGTATTATTAAACGTCCGTTCAATGCCACCACCGGCAATAAAGAAATCTCGCGCAACGTTTAAATAAACGGAGTCATGAGACGAGACATATTGCGGTGTAATGTTTATGCCTTGATTTTTCAGCGCGGCACGAGGCACCACACTGGCGGCAAACGCGGCCGGTGAAGGAAACGCTAAGCGCTTGCCATCGAGCGCTTCAAGTGAGGAAATGGACGCGTCTTTTTTGACGACTAAAATACCGTGAATCCGCTTATCTTTTTGCTTCGCAAATGCTTGGTAGCCAGGTTTTTGATGGAAAACCGTATAGTGGTAAGGATTCATGTAAGCGACATCATATTCACCGGTGAGCACACGTCCTTCGAATTCGGGAATGTCTTTGGCAGTACGAAAGACAAGGTTGTACCCCGATTGTTGAGAGACGTACTTTAAAATTGGACCCCAGTTGTTAGCCAATGTAATTGCAGATTGCTGTGGCACGATACCAAAGGTAATGTCTCTTGCGTGAGCGTGGCTAACGAGGGTAATGCTGAGTAAAAAAGACAGCAAAATGACTTTCATTCATTCTTTCTCGCAATGTGATTGATGAACTACCAGACAGTGTAGTTACTGACTTCATCCCTTGCCACGCAATGAAGCGTGATTAAGCCAATGAAATCACATTGTAATCACACCACGCGCTTTTCTTATTTGGGACGAAACGGCAGCGATATCCACAGCGAGCTGTCGTCCTTAATGACAGACGACGGGGTGTCAGTGGGTGAGGGTATTGGTGGGAAAATCGGGAAGCTGCAACGTCCAGGCGCCCAGCAGGACTGGGCGCGAAAAGGAACATAATTAAAACGTGGCGCTGTAGCTTAAGCTAAAGGTGCGGCCAACGCCTTGATAGGTGACTAGATCCGCTGGAATACTTGGGCTATAGACTTTTTGTGCCTTTTGACTCCAAATAGTTAGGTAATCTTTATCCAGTAGATTTTGGATACCAAAGTTAATTTGACCGACTGGCAAGGTGTAGTAACCATTGAGACCGACAAGTTCATAGCCCTCGAGGCGATCACCCTCTTTATCTGATAAGTCACCAACATGTTGCAGGTTAAGCTCAGTGCCCCAATCGAAGTTATCGTATCCGATCGCTGCCATCGCCGTTGATGGGCTGGCGGTGTAGATACTCAGGTCTTTCCATGTGCCTTTATTTTTTTCCTCACTTTCGACAAGATGGCCTTGCAAGCGAGAGTACCAATTATCAGAAATATAGTAGTTGACTTGACCTTCTAAGCCATAAATACGTTGTTCATTGTTATCTAGCTCGAGCTGTGTATTGGAGTATTTGTAGGTTTTGTCAGAAAGTGAATAGTACGCAGATAACTGAGTGTTAAATGATGCATTGCTTAGGCGCCACCCTAGCTCGTAAGAGTCTGTTTTTTGACCATCGAGGCCTACATTACTGACGCTAACGTAATCATCTAAAGCAGAGCCAGAGTATGAGCCGTAGCCGTAAAACTTACTGGGATCGGGCATATTGAAGCCTTGGCTAAAGTTTGCCCATACTTGTTGCTTGTCAGTAAGGTCATATTTAATTCCGGCATTAAAGAGCCAGATATCTTTATCCGCTTTACCGCCAGGGATAGCTTCTGCCTGCGGTTTTCCGTCTAGCAGGGTAGCGAGTTGCTTATATACACTGACAAAACTATCACCATCATACTCAGTATTTTGATAGCGAATGCCAGCGAACAAGTTAGTTTTATCTGTGATTGCCCAATCAATTTGGCTGAAGACCCCGATATTTTGTGTGGTGAAGTCAGGATAACGATCGATATTTGCTTTGTGCTTAAAGCTCAACCCTTGGCTCGTTGCACTAACTGATGGGTCGTAGATACGTTGAAACGCACTAAAGGTCTCATGCGAATAGTCCACACCATAGTTAAGCGTTACTTGAGAAAAGTCTTTTTGTAACAGCAATTTTGCGCCTAGTACGTCATTGCTCTGCTCTGAGGCACCGAATGCTAGTGTTGGCGCTGAAAAATCACCTGATGTTGCATAGTCGATTTTTTGTTTGAATGACTCTGAAATCATTGGAAAGGGAAAGTTCCCGAATGTCTCTTCGCGGTAATAGGCTTGAGCCAAAAGAGAGTGACCAGCGACATTAGCGTGACTATATTGTGTGTCAAGCATCAACCTTTCGGTAAAAGGCTGCTCGCTTAACTCCAGCCCGTCCGAGCGCTTCAAATAAGATGAGTCTATCAAGCCAGCATATAATTCTACATCGCCATATCCAGCGTAATCCGGATAGATATTGCCTACAGGAACGGATGTTTTAGGCCCGTAATCAATCCCATAATCCGTATCTTGCTGACTGTTATAGTATTGTGCAGTCAGGGAAAGGTGCTGTTCGTCGTCAGGGCTGTAATCTAAGTTACCCATTACATCAATGCTGTCATTGAATTGGGTATCAGTTTGGGTGACATCGGGCAAAATAGGATCGCCATTGCCGTCGTAGGCCGCACCTTTACCTTCATACGCCACGGATAAGCGCCCTTGCAAGGTTTCACTGCCGCCGGATACCGCGACTGCGGCTTTCTTGGTCAGGTCTTCGCTGTTGTTAAACCCAGTGGTGACGCCAGTCTGCACCTCGAGTTGCGCATCGCCTGCTTCACCTCGTTTGGTGATGATATTGATAATACCGCCGGTTGCGCCCGCGCCATAAATGGAGGTCGCGCCTGACAGTACCTCAACACGGGCGACATTAAAGGGGTCGATACTATCCAGTTGGCGGCTAATGGTGCGAGCGGCATTCAATGCCACGCCATCAATCATGATTTGCGCGCTGCGGCCACGTAAATTCTGTGAGGCGTTGGTACGTGCGTTGGTGCTGCCAAAGTCAAAGCTTGGGATCAGCTTTCCTAGTGCCCCTTTTAATGACTCACCGCCTTGAATTTCACGGGTTAATTCTTCATTGGTGATCACCCAGTTGGTGCTGGCTGAATCGGCGATCGTGGTTTGAATTTTACTGCCGGTGACAATGATGGTTTCGGTATTGGCCGCAGAAGGGGCGGCGTGGGCGAGATGGGCACTGATCACTAACGCCAGCGGTGAGAGCGAAAAGCTGACTGCTTTTTTGGTGTTCATAATTATCCTTATACGTTACAACCCTGCAGGGCATAGTGAGGCTGCCTCCCTGCAGATACGTCTACGTCACTACCTTTTTCCAGTATCAAATGATAATGGATATCATTATGATTATTGATATGTAACCTGATTGTCAATACATAGATAGTTGGATTGATGCATGTAATCTAGCCTCTTGAAAAAAGAGTATAAAAACGCAGTGACTAAATAAGCCTGTGTCTAGTGATATCCGTACGTCGACAAATCGTTTGGCACAAGCTAACGCGGTAGGGAATGACTGAAGAGGGGTAACATCTGGAAGCTATGAAGAAATCCATCAAAAAGGCCAGCTACTGGAGCTGGCCTAAGAACTGTCAACCTATTTTAGGACGAGACATTCCTTAATGTGGGCTTATTTGCCGCCCTTGCTTTGTTTAGTTAGTTCTTTGATAGTGCGGCTGATTTCACGGCGCTGCTTAGAAATTTCCGCATTTTTGATGATGTGGTCATCAACGCGATCTTCGTAATCGCCTTTCATGTTTTTGATGATCTCCACGATCTCTTCATAGGACATCTCTGGCTGGATGTAGTCGAGCAAGTTTTCTAACAGCACCACCCGCTTTTGGTTGTCGCGGATTTTCTTGTCGTTGTCCTGGATTTCGCGCTTCAGTTTGTTCTTTTGTCGTGAGTGCTTAACGATCTCGTATACGCTGGTCATAGTAGTCGCCTTCTATCTTTTGAAGTATGAAAAAATTAAACCACAAGCGCTGCCGCAAACCCAGTCTTTTCGCGCTTGAAGTGAGGAGTTTTTAAACACTTGAATGAAACAGGCGGGTGAAGAAAAGACATTGTGAGGCCAGTTTATCAACAACCTCATTAGCTGGCTAAACCGTCACCCTACCTTCTTCGCTGATTGATGGTGGCAACGATAACAGGTGAGCATTGACAGTGTCATGACACATATCAAGGCTCACCGATAACGTGGTAATCACGCTCAGTAGTCGGTTGGGCTGCCCTCGAGCTTGACCGATGAACCGGATGTTTTCATCATCGCGCCGCGCAACATGGCTTGCACTAGCTCAGTGGCATCGAATTTCGTCAGTGCTTCGTGCGCCCCGACTTGTTTGGCACGGTCGACACTGATATCACTTGATAGCGAGGTGTGTAATATCAAGTAAGCTTCCGCCAGTTTATCGTCGCTGCGGATTTCAAAGGCTAGCTCATAGCCATCAATCCCAGGCATTTCGATATCGCTAACAATAATATCAAATGGCTTGCCGGCAAAGGCGGCATTTTTCATCATTTGCAGCGCTTCTAGGCCGTTGTTGGTGACAAAGTAGGGGATGTTTATACTATCAAGCGCCTCTGATAATTGCCGTCTCGCCGTCAATGAGTCATCGACCAAGAGGATATGCATGGGTTTGAGTTTCTCACGATCGACGTCGGCTAAGATGGGGTGCAGCTTGTCAGGATCAGAGGGGAAAATGTGCTCCATAATGTATTCAACATCAAGCAGTTGCACCAACTTGTCGTCGATGTTCATCACGCCGGTAAGAAACGCGCGTGTTCCTAAGGTTTCCGGTGGCTCTGAAATAGAACGCCAATCGCACTCGCTGATCTTGTCGATTCCACGGACCAAAAAACCCATCACCCGGCGCTGACAATCGGTCACGATAATGTAGCAAGACTCCCATTCTGACTTGGCCACGGGTTTGTAGCCAATCGCTTTTGCCATATCAATGACAGGGGTCGCGATGCCACGGAAGCTAGTGGTTCCGATCACCGTTGGGTGAGATCCCGGCAAATCCGTGAGCGGCTGAAAAGGAATGATTTCTCGTACCTTCAGCGTGCCAATCGCGAAAGATTGGGTGGCGGTGAGGCGGAACATCAACATGCCTTGTGCTTGATTCGCTTTGCTCTTCATAGCATCACTCTGCGTGTTATCGTCAGTCTTCTGATTAGGGTAACAGTGTTGTCTCTAAACACCTATTCTTACCCCAAGGATAGGGCTAACGGGTGAAAAGATAAAACTTTTGCCTACCATTGTCTCACATTTGAAACTTATTGATAGTCTCATTTAAACGTGGTGTATACCACGCTTTTAGGCCACGGTTTTTGCTAAGATAGCGAAAGATATAGGCTAAGTGAGCCAGTCATTTAGGCGTCACCTTCTGCAAAGAGGTTGCCTGTGGCTGTATCTTACCTAAAATAAGAAAGAACACGCTTTTTGTCTCGGTACTTGAAAGTCTCAGTGCAACGCGACACAAAAGCCCCAACATTGAGGCACGTTAGCAAGGATTTACGTGTCCGGATAAATGCGAATGAGCAGTAACACGACGGTTGAGTAGACTATGACCAATATTTTAGATTCGGTAGATTCGCGGACACGATTGGTGGGTGAAAACCGCCTCGAGCTTTTAATGTTTTACCTTGGCTCTACCCAACCTTTTGCCATCAACGTGTTTAAAGTACGTGAAGTCATCAAAGTGCCAAAGCTCAACCAAATGCCTGGCTCCCATCCGAACATCCGTGGCGTTGCCATGATTCGCGGCAAATCTATTCCAGTGATTGACCTACGTCAGTCTATCGGCATGGGCTCGATAGGCATGTCGGATGAATGTAACGTTATCGTGACTGAATATAACCGCACCATCCAAGCGTTCCTCGTTGGGCAGGTGATCAATATCAAAAACATGGGCTGGGATGAGATCATGGAGCCGCCTTCCAGCTCTGGACGCAATAATTACTTAACGGCCATTACTCGCCAAGACTTTGATGGTCAAACGCGTTTAGTGGAAATTGTGGATGTGGAAAAAGTGCTGGCTGAGATCGTTGCGTATGAAGTTGGCGTTTCTGAAGATGTCCTCGACCCGCAACTGACCCCTTATATGACGGGGCAGCGAGTACTGGTTGTCGATGATTCATCCACGGCGCGCGCGCAGGTTAGTGAAACCTTGTCGCAGTTTGGCGTTGAGTGCATCATCAAGAAAAATGGTGCTGAAGCACTGAACTTGCTCAAGAGTTGGTGCGATGAAGGCAAAAACGTAAGTGACGAAATTTTGCTTATGATCACTGATGCGGAAATGCCGGAAATGGACGGTTATAAACTGACGCATGAAGTGCGCTCTGATAGTCGGATGAGTGATTTGTACATTGCACTGAACACCTCACTAAGCGGTAGCTTCAATGAGGCAATGGTTGAAAAAGTGGGCTGCAATCAGTTTATCTCTAAATTCCAGCCTGACCTTTTGGTCAATGTGGTGCAGGAGCGTTTGCGCCAAGTCGTGGCGAGTTAAACCGCCTAGGCACCGGTGAAAACAAAAAGCGAGCCGTGGCTCGCTTTTTTTATTGAACATTGAGGGGGTGACGATGAAAACGGTATTTTTGATGCGCCATGCGAAATCGAGTTGGGATGATCCGAGCCTCGATGATCACGAGCGTCCGCTCAATCCGAGAGGATTTCGACAAGCGCCGCAAATGGCGGAGCGCTTGAATGCTTGGTTGCACCAGCCACAAACGATTGTGACCAGCACAGCGCAACGCGCGAAAGATACGGCAGTGCTGGTGGCACAAACGCTGACCGATAAGCCGCCCATTGTTTTAGAGGAAACGTTATACAGTGAGCATGCATCGGCAATCATTCATACCATCCAAGCACTCGAGTTAGAGCAAGATGTGGCGATGATTATTGGCCACAACCCTTCACTAAACAATTACTTACATGGAGTGGGAATGACCAAGGATAACTTGCCGACCTCAGGTGTGGCGGTGGTGCAGTATCCCGTCGAGCACTGGACAGAGGTTGCGAATACGCATGCACAGCTTTGCTTTCTCGACTGGCCTAAGCGACTTCGAGGCTAACGTCGTCTATGGAACAGGATGCTGTCATATGCATACTAGATATGGTGCGCTCTGAACTATATTTAGCGCTTGGATTGTAAAGTTATCTACTGTACCTGTGGATAACCCCGTTAATTTCTTTGTAGGCAATGGCGGCAGTACGCGTGAGTCGTGGAGAGCAACCCCAAGACGATCGGTTGAGCAAAAAACGACCAGTTTGATTGACGCGATATGGCGGTTTTTCACTTGTGTTGCGGTAAATGTGCGATACTCGTAACACCTTGGTTGTACGCGTATTATGGGGGTCGGCTTGGTAGCAAATTTATTGGCGTTCACAGGAGAGCAGTCGTGATCACAGTAGACAAACATGAGGGCTTATCAGTCAGGGTGGCTGTGCTCAACGAGGAAGTCAGTGCCCAAGAGGTCGAGTTTTATCTCTTCGTCCCTGGTGAGCTTAAGTTTGGTAAGCATGTGCTTTCTGAAGATGAGTTTTACTACCGTGTCCTCGCCAATAGTCGAACGTATTTTACGTCTCGTTATCATCTGCCCTTGGTACATGCTCGCCTAGCCAGTCGTGACAAACTGCCAACCGAACAATATCGAGTGAGCTTGAGTCTCTATGCGTATCAGTATGCCTTATCGCTCGAAAAAGCGACGCACGATTTTTTTGAATCCGTTTCTGGGCTAGAGGATGAACAAGCGTTAGAGCAGTTAGAAGATACGATAGAGATGGCGGTGGAGATTTTACGGCGACTCCGGCGCTACAAACCGCAAAATACCAAGCTACTCAAGTATTACCATAATATAGACAACTATTTATCTTGGTTGACGGAGCAACGTTTTCTGTCGTTATTAGCCCATATGCCGCGTGGAAACGTCTACAAGGGGGTACGCCAGCAATTGATTGAATTGTGCCAAGCTGAAGAGGCACACCGCCTCGTTAACCGTTATAACTCGGATAAAGCACGGCGCGATCCCACTCGTATGGTCAATAAGATGCGCTTGGCGCGCCGCTTGATTGAGTTTCCCGTGACGATTCGCCAAGTGCCGCAGGCGCTAGGTAAAAACCTTAACAAACTGGCTAAAGCGTCCGCGACGGCGTTTGTGATGTTGTTTGTCACCACTGTTATTGTCCGTGCACGTCAATATTTAGGCGAAATCACCCTATCGTTCGTGTTGGCCATGGCGGGTGTGTATGCATTGCGAGAGATCTTTAAAGATGATTTACGTGACGCGTTGTGGCGCTGGATTCGTAAAGGACGTCCCAAGTGGCGAAAACGTTTTATTGACCCCACATCCAATCGACAAATAGGTCGGCAGTTAGAGTGGCTAGATTATATGGATTTTGCTGCCCTACCCGATGAAGTGAAGAAATTGCGTCGTGGCAAACTGCGTCAACGGGAAGAGGCGGTAGTGCGTCTTAAAGTGAAAACACAGTTAGAGACAACCCGTTTTTTGTCGGGTTATGACACCACTCGTGACGTGTGGAAATTTGATTTCCGGTCTTTTTCTCGCCTTATGGACCGTGGTAGTCAGCGCTTATATCGGCTTAATGAAGGCCAAGTACTCAAAGATTCGGTTGAAAAGCGGCATCAATTCAACCTTATTAGTTGTCAGCGGTTAAAAGGGCAGCCGACGGTGTATCAGCGTTGGAAAATTACGGTTAACCGCTCAAAAGTGGTCGATATAGAAGAAGTGTTTGATTAATCATTCATCAATAACTTGTCTTTATGATTTAAGTGATCGATGCAGAAAGCATAAAAGTCCAGTGCGGATAGCGGTTTGGCGAAGAAGTAGCCTTGGAATTCGTCAACGCCCATCTGTTTTAGGCTGGTGAGTTGTTCTTGTGTTTCGACGCCTTCGGCGACCACGCGAATATCGAGCTGATGGGCCATATGACAAATGGTATCGACTAACACATGCTGGCGCGGTGTATTGGCCATGCCGGTGACAAATGAGCGATCAATTTTGACTTTATCAAAACTAAGGTGGCTGAGTACCGACATGGATGACCAACCCGTGCCGAAATCATCCAGCGCTATCCGAATACCGACGTCGCGCAGTTGATTCATCAGCAGATTGAAGCGACCAATATCGTCGATGGTCATCGTCTCTGTGACCTCAAAAATCAGTTGTTTACGTTGTTCTGGGTGATCGGCAAATACAGTGATCACATCGGCAATCAAAGACTCGTTGAAAAACGAGTCAGAAAGGTTAATCGCAATATCAATGCGGTCATTAATGGTTTGCCATTCGGTATTTAATGCCAGATAAACTTGACGCAAAAGCCAGGCGCCTAATCTCCGACCCAGGCCTGACTCTTCGGCGACATTGACGATGAGCTCTGGATCAATGGGACCAAACTCAGCATGGTCCCAGCGAATCAGACACTCACAGCCAAGGCGTCTTGACGTCGCTGCCACCATGGGTTGAAACAATACATAGAGTGTCTCTTGATAAGGGTCGTCAAGGTGAGCCTTGAGCTCATCGCGTAATTGACGACGTTGCTTCGCTTCTTGTTCGTACTCCGCTTTAAATATATCAACACTGTCTTGCGTCACAGGCGCTCGTTTGGCTTTCATCAGTGCAAGGTCCGCGTTGTTTAACAGTTGATTGGCAAACTGACGATGATTTCTAATGACATTGTCATCCAAATCGAGGCTCTTTGCGACGCCAATAGCCACCGCTAATCGATGACCTGGGTAGACACTGTCGATCGCGCTTCGCAGCGCGTTGCACAAAGGCTGAGTAAAGAAGCTCAGCTGACGATTGTCGGTGTATGCGAGAACCGCAAACTCATTACTGCTGATCCGCGCGCAAGGATAACCGTAAGGCAAACACATGCTTTTTAATTCATTGGCTAACTGTGTTAGCGCGACATCGCCTTGTTCGTATCCCATCAGGTCATTGATGTCTTTAAAACGACGAACATCGATCAGCAATAAGGTATGTATTTGTTTTTTATGTGCTGCTTTGTAGAGATACTCCAAGAGGTAATTGCGATTGGGTAGGCCAGTGAGACTATCGTGCCATGCCATTTTTTGCTGTTTGCTACTATTGCGATAGAGGCGAAAGGCGAAAAAAATCAATAACGACATCAGTATAATGATGGCCGCGTACATGGTTTTTATTTGGTCTTGTAAAAATTCACGCTGTTCGATAGCTGCCGGCCCGGTAAAATTATTGACCATCAGATTTCGTACCTGAGGCAGCACAATATCCATTTCATGAAGAAGGCCAGAAAGTCGCTGCCGGTCACCGTTCAATACCGCTTGCTCATGTTGCTGAATTAAACGAAAAGCACGTTGTACCACGGGCTGGGCATCAAACGTTCGACGCATGGGCGCAGCCTCTTGGCTGCTTAAAAACGTGTCATAACGACTCCATAGGATGTCATAAGACAGGACAAGGGACTGTTTGTCTGAGGCCGTGGCGAGGTACAAGGCGAGCTCATTACGAAACTCTAAGGTTTCGAGCTCCATTTGTGCTAAAGCCCATGCTGACAATTGGGTATGCAGTGCCTGTCGTGCGTAGGCATTATGAAACTGGTAAAGCGCTGAGGCCGCGAAGGCTAACGTGGTAAATGCAAAAATGATGAAACCGATAAGAGGGCGCTTTACCATACCAATATATTCCTTTACTGCTGTGTTTTGCCTAGCTGCTTGTGGTTGAGTCGGGAAGCTCGTGGAGTAGGCAAAAACCGTGGTTGAGCCAATAGGGCTGTTGTTATTCTTTTTCTAATATTTCGATATGGTTAACTTGCCACACCATACGGCTGTGTAAAATCTCATTATCGTACTGATTAAATTCGGATAATGGGTAGATAACCCAAATCGGCCCTTTGTCGCGAATAGGCATCCACTCGCCGTTTTTCTTGATGGCGAAAACAGGGTTGTACTTATTAATCTCGTCAGTCGGCATTTTGGACCAATAATCATTGAGGGCGTGAACTTTCAATTCATGGCCTTGCTTGTCATACGTTTTTAACAGTTTTTGTGCTGACACACCGAGAAAAACCTGCTGACCCTCCGTCCAAGGGGTTTCCGTTTCAATTGTGCGGTCGGCCAGCTGCATCAGCTCCTCACGAGTAAAGGATTGCTTGGCGACATCACCATAAATGGTCAAAATCGGTCTTGCTTCGACAGCATGACTGACCAGCATGAGACACAACAACGCTAGCAAAATGAGTTGGTCGGTATAACGGCTTTTGCGGATAGTATATCTGGGATCGTACGTTGTCATGTCACACTCCTTATTATCTCCATCTTTTTAAAGCTAGTTTGTGATTGGACCTAACTCAAGACGGAGCGGTGACCGCCATGATATACGCTCCGAAGGAAAATGGGAAAGGGTCCATTTCTCCCGTAGTAAGGGTGGGTGGATCGTGTAAATCGATCAGACACAGTCACGAGATTTATTGTTGAATTGAAAAAGAAAACTGCCCACGCATAGGGCTAGGGCAGTTTAGCAAAGCCCGATAAAAGGCATAAGCCGGTCGGGCAACAAGGGGCAAGCGAAGGAGTCTTGTCACTAAAAACATAGACGCTAGCTTGGCGGGTGTCTAATTATTTTTCGATAATTGGTGTCGCCTGTTTGTTTAAGTAGGCAATAATATCATCCGATTCGTACATCCAGCGCGCCTCACCGTTTGCCTGTTGGATACGCAAACAGGGTACTTTGATTCGCCCTCCCCCTTGCTCAAGCTCTTTTCTGGCATCCATGTTGCGCTTCGCGTCTTTGGTCTGAAGCGGTAAGCCGAGTTTTCGGCTTGCTTGGCGCACTTTTACACAAAAGGGGCAGGCCGCGAATTGATATAGAGTGACCTGCTGTGCCAATGTGTCCATCGCCTGCTTTTGCGCTGCGTTTAATTGAGGGGATTTGGGTTGGGTCAATGACTCTACAACCAGAATGATTTTACCTAGGATCCAACGAATAACGCCCATATAACCTCCATGCGTTGACAACGGCATAGAGTGTAACACGTGATACACGTTTGCCTATCTTGAGGTTAGATTGTGCCCTTATAGAAACAAAGCGTTTCTCTCTAAGAACAGGATGGCATTGTACCCGTTAACCTGCCTGTTAAACTATTGTTTCACTTACCTCATGATAAAAAGCAAACGATTACGAGAGCATTATGACACTGCAAGCCATTGACTTTACTGCGCCTGATGCAGAGCAGGCGTTTGTTAAATCCCTACGTGAAACAGGTTTTGGTGTATTAAAAAATCACCCATTACAGCAACAATGGGTCGCCGATATCTATCAGCAATGGGAAGGTTTTTTTAATACCGAAGACAAGCACCGCTTTACCTATAAGCCCGACACGCAAGACGGCTTTTTTCCCTCAAAAGTCGCAGAGACCGCGAAAGGCCATACCAAGCGTGATCTGAAAGAGTTCTTTCATTATTACCCATGGGGACAGTGTCCAGACGCCTTGAGAGGCAATTTACAGTCTTATTACGAGCATGCCACGCATTTAGCGGAAACCTTGCTCTCGTGGGTTGAGCGCCAATCACCATCAGATATAAGTCAACACTTCTCGCAACCACTCTCTAGCATGATTAATGGTAGCCAACAGACCTTATTGCGTGTCTTACACTACCCGCCGTTAAAGGGTGATGAAGAGCTTGGGGCGATTCGAGCGGCTGCTCATGAAGACATTAATTTGCTGACAATATTGCCTGCTGCCAATGAGCCTGGCTTGCAAGTGAAAGCGAAAGATGGGAGCTGGTTAGATGTCCCTTGTGATTTTGGTAATTTAATCGTCAATATTGGTGATATGCTTCAAGAAGCATCCGGCGGTTATTTCCCTTCTACCACTCACCGTGTCGTGAACCCGGAAGGTGCGGATAAAACCAAAGCGCGTATCTCGCTGCCGCTATTTTTGCACCCTAAGCCAGATGTTGTACTGTCTGAGCGCCATACGGCTAACAGCTATTTGATGGAACGCCTCCGTGAGCTTGGCGTGATCGAGTAACACACTTTTATGCTTGCCGAGGTCATGTTTGACGCTCGGCAAGTCATGTCTGTTTACGTTTCCCACCGTGTATGCTCTACCATTATCGCAGCGCGTCTTCGACACGTTGCGCGGTTTGTGCATCAACCCATTGATGCCAAACGGCAGGGTAGCGGCGAAGAAACTCGTCTGCGGCTATTTCACCGTCTGCCTGGTAGGTATCCATCCAAGCCAGCATGTCACTCATTACTTGGTTATCGTATTCACGGCGGCTGATATAGTTAAATGCCGCGGGCGCTTGCTCAGCAAATGATGCTGTGGTTAGTGAGTGCACGGGAGAGGTGGGAAATGCGGTGACCTGGGGTGAACGGCAGTCCGCTTGGGTGATACATTGTTTGTAGTGCGCTAAATTGACATCGGCACCCAAATCGACTTCAACCATTTCATACTTTCCCATCACAGGGGTCGGCGCCCAATAATAACCAAACCAAGGGTTTTTTCGCTCATTGGCTCGTGCGATGGTACCGGCTAAGCCTGCCGCAGAGCCTGGGTCGACAATTTCAAAGCCGGCTTTGTCCAATTCAAGGGCGTTAAAAATGTGCTGGGCTGAGATTTGACATGTCCACCCCGCCGGGCAGCCCATAAAGGCGGCTTTGTCAGGGTCTTCAGGGTGAGGGAACAGCTCTGGATGCGCTTTGATACCTTCAATGGTCGCTAACTCGGGGTGTTGATCGACCATGTATTTGGGTACCCAAAAGCCTTCGTTGCCACCTTGTGAGAATGCATCGCCTGCATACCTTAACCGTCCCTCTTGCACGCCTTTATCCAACATTGCTTTGTGTGAGTTTGTCCAAAACTCTGGGGCAATATCAGGCTCGCCTTTTTCTGTCATTGAGACGCCAGTAGGCATGGTGTCGCCTGGGACAAGAGAAGCATCACACCCATACCCATGGGCTAAGATAAATTGATCAACATGTGCCATGAGTGTGGCTGAGTTCCAATTCATATCCGCGATAGAGACCTTGCCACATGCCGCGTCATCGCTGGCTTGGGTAAGGGGGGAGCAGGCCAGTATTGAGCCTATCAGTAGCCGCTTTAGCGTCCCTTTCATGATGTGTCCTTGATAGATGAGTGCTTTATGTATCGAAAAAGTAACATGGGCGAATAGGGCGATCTATACTCAACGCAACCGATCTTAATAAAAACACTGAAATCCCTATTAGCGGACGATAACGAACGCCATTATGCCAAGAAAAGAGCAACTTAATGCGATAGAAAAAAACCAAGAAGCCATCGCTTTAGCTGTGACTCACGCGGTACTTAAGTTGGGGGTGGCAACCTTGGTGCGTGTTCACATTCAGACGCCTACTAAAGCTTTGTTCCGATTTAATGGGTTGTTGATTGGCAGTGATGGACAACGTTTTTGTTATCTGCAACTGCCTAAACTGTCGAGCCAACAGAAAAAGCAGTACTTTGGGGCGGGTTATAGTTTACGTCTTCATGGTGTTTCTGCCGATGGATCGCTGATTCGATTTGGTGGAAAAGTACAAGGCTTGATGGAAGCTCACCATACCCTTTTATGTGTCGAGCTTGTGCGTGACGGTGCGAACGCCACGCCTTTGCGCCAAGACAAGCGTTTCAATGTCGAGCTCTCTGCAGCGTTAAATATAGACGGTAAAGCCAGCGTGCCCGTGACGATACACGATCTCTCTGTGGGCGGGTGCTTGTTTTCTTACCGTGCGATTGGCTTGCAGATTGATGAGGAGCAAAATGCAGCGCTTAGCCTGACAGGTATCCCTGCCAGCCAAGCGTTGACAATGAGCGGCGTGATATTGAGTCACCGCCTTAAAGGTGAGCGTTATCATTGTGGGCTTAAATTCGACGACCGTTCTAAGTCACGAAGCGCGTGGTTAGTCACCAATTTAGACTACGATGGTGAGCTTTATCGTCTGTCGATACCTCACAATGACGGCGAGCTTACCTCCAGCCTTTCTATCTAAGACTGAGGTAATGGTGTGACACGCAGTATACTGCCGTTTCTTCTATCGGTGAGGATGAGTAAACTGCCATCACGTGCTTGGATCACATCGCGAATGCGGCCAAACTGACCCTCTAACATTCGCTCTTCATGCCTGACTTGGCCGTTCTCCAGCTCTAGCCTTACTAGCAAGCCAAACTTTAACGACCCGAGCAGTAAATCCCCCTGCCACATCGGAAACTGCTGGCTGTTCACCATCGTCATGCCTGATGGTGCGATAGAGGGATCCCAGTAATAGACAGGTTGGCGCATGCCAGGTTTGGATGTGCCTTCTCCGATCTGTGTGCCTAGCCCATAGTTAACGCCATGTGTAATGGTTGGCCAGCCATAGTTTTCACCGGCGAGGATTACGTTGAGTTCATCGCCACCTTGGGGGCCGTGCTCATGTGCCCAAATACGGGTGCCGTTGTTATCTAACGCGATACCTTGGATATTCCGGTGCCCGAAGCTAAAGACCTCCGATTGCTTACTCGGTGTTTGGACAAAAGGGTTTGACTCGGGCACGGTGCCGTCATGATGAAGGCGCACAAGAGTGCCAAGATGGTCATCAGCGAATTGAGCGCGATCACGGTGTCCTCGGTCACCGAGGGTAATATACAAATACTCAGGCGTGACTAATAAACGACTGCCAAAATGGCGCCCGCCACCGCGCTTGGGAAGGGCTTTAAAGATAACGCGACTGTCAATCAGTACATCCTTAGACAGTGTGGCCACCATTACCTCAGTACCTGCCTGCCCTTGCTCGTCGACGGCGGCATAAGAGAGGTATAAACGCTGATTGGTCGCAAAATCAGGCGCCAAAGCAATATCTAATAGCCCCCCTTGCCCCTCTTGAAACACGTTTTTCGGGGTACCTAAAATGGAGACGACCAGGCCATTGGGGGTTAAGCGCTTCAGGTTACCGTTTCGCTCAGTGATGAGCAGATCGCCATCCGGAAGTTCAGTGATCCCCCATGGGTGAGAAAAACCGGACTTCAGTGTTTCAACACGAAGGTTCACTGCCTCCGTGTTGATGGTTTTCGCGTGGGTCGCCCCTACAATGCCTAGGCAAAGAACCAACAGGCAGAGTCGATGCAACATATGCATTGTCAGCTCCTGTTAGTGCGTGCGTAGTTTTTGGTATAGACGGTCTTTGAGGTGCGCGCGCTGTCGTTTCATGGCGGTAAAAACATCGTCGCTGGTAGGGATTTGGTTCATCTCTAAACCACGAATATGATGATCGAGTTGATGGTAGCGTTGTGCATCGAGCTGAAACGCTGGGTCATATTGTTTCAGGTGATGGATACGATCGCGGTGCTCTGGGAAATCAAAAACGAGTGCGTGGTTTTCTCCTTGCATAAAGCCTCCTGTTATCGGCCTACCTTTAATAAGGTTAGGCCTGCTTACCGCGATTATCCAAATTTCATTGATGATAATCACGGTGATGTAGCAGGCGAGCTGTCTATGTGTTTGTCTTTTCCGGAAAAGAGACGCGTTGACCATCGGTCTTCAGAAGGCTAATGGTGCGTGGAGAGCCATCTTCATTCAGGGTGACCAATCCCACGGCGCTGGCATTGACGAGACGCTTCGGGCCTGGCGTATCAGGGTCGCGCCGGTCAATGCGCATACGCTTACGTTTCGTGAGCCAATTCAGTGGAGACAGTGGGTTGAATAAAACGCGATCGCACCACTCGCAAAAGCTGAGCAGTGGCTCGGGGAAGCGGTTTTTGAAACCACTGGCAGTTATTTGCCACAAACGCGGACTATGGGTGCGAAATCGGATTCGGATATCATAAGCAAACGAGTAATGCACATCCCCAGATAAAATCACATAATTGGTGGGTGTCCGTTGATGGCGAAAAATACTGAGTAGCGTATTGGCACTCCCTGGGTGTGCCATCCAGTTTTCCGCATCGACGACAGTCGGCGCGCCCAGCCAGGTCGCGACTCGTTGCAATACTTCAATAAACTTAACACCGAACATGGGGGCGGCAGAGACGATCACCGCGCTATCATGCCTTAACAAATCATGTTGAAAATCCATCAGCGCTTCCCAGTCCATCAGGCCCGACGGTTTATTCATTCGTGACTCGGATCGCCAGCGACGAGTGCGTGTATCTAACACAACGAGATGTGGCGTCGTTGGCACCGTGTAATGCCAGTGTTCAAAGCGTAGACATTGCTCCACCATGGCTTGATGCGTCTCTGTTTGTGTGTCCAGATCGCAAACACTCATGGGCTGATAGGCGCTTTGGCGGGCGGTAGTGAGAAAGTCTTGGCTAAAGTTATCGGGCGCATTGCCCCAACCTTGGCACAACCAGTAAGCCATCAGACCATTGCCGATAATACGACGAGAAAAGGGATTGAGATACGCGGCGTGCTCCCAACCGACGGTGATATTCCAATCATCTGTGATGTCATGGTCATCAAAGATCATATAGGTTGATAGGTGTGCGAATAGTCGCTGCACGCCGGTTAAACCGGAACGAAACGCATTGAGTGCGAGTGTTTCTTGTTGATAGCGCTCGCGTTGACTGTCGGTCAGTTGGCTGGGGGCGTGAAGATGAGGTCCGTCTGTTAGCGCCCAAGAAACGGGCGCCCAAACCAGCAAATACATGGCGACGTGTTCTGCGAAGCTTATCAAGTGATTGGAGACGGTTTTGGATGTAAAAATAGGCAGTGGTTGACCAAACAGTCTCTCTAAATGGCCGCCCTTTTCCGCGCGCTGGCTAGGGAGGAGCTTGCCGCGTTGAACATAGCTGTCAGGGTGTGTATCCAAGGCACGGCAGTCGACAATGGGCGCGGCCTCGAAATACTCATTTTTAAGACCTAATACGGCAATTAACCGGCGAATACGCTGCAGCATCGGCGTGGCGACGTCATCTGCGTAGATTTGATCCCCACTCATAATCAACATATTAGGCCAGTGTGTCATAGGGGTCGTGGCCAAGTGTTGGTCGAGAGTGACGAGGGCATCATCGCAGTGGTGGTGTGGGTGTCGGCATGAGCCATGCGCGATGTGGGTGGCTTTTGAGGGAATACAAAAAGAGGGAGCTTGCTCGTTGTCATACAAGAGCTCCGGTTGGATGTCTGCCATTCCACTGTGGTTGATCTGTATGTCGTATGACAATGGGCTATCGACGGGAAACCCATGGGCTGACCGGAGATGATGAAGCACGACCCACGCGCGCTCGCCAATACGAAACCAATGCCCGGCTGACAATGGCATGGATGCTAATATCTGGTGGTGCTGATAAACGGACACGGTACCATCATCGGGCTTTTGTGTTAGCACTGACCATAAGGTCACTTCATGCTGTGTGGTACGTCTTAGCATGGGGCCGGCAATAAACAGTGGGAGTGCGTCTTTATCCAATGTCTCTGAGTCCTCGAAGTCAGCTACTGGGTTGTATATTTGCACTTTTACCTACGTCAGTGCAAAGACGATAGTTTAATCGTCTGATTTGTTGCCTTTTTAGCCATTCGAGCCGAGTGTGTGGGGATTTATTGAAAAAAGGGTTGCACCGAGATAATGGATTGCCTATCATCTCGCTCGTTGTCGCAAAAGACGATTCCCCCATAGTTCAGTTGGTAGAACGGCGGACTGTTAATCCGTATGTCACTGGTTCGAGTCCAGTTGGGGGAGCCAAATTAAAAAGAAGCGCTAGCCGAAAGGCTGGCGCTTTTTTGTTTGTGCGTATGAATAAAAACGCCACGCGTCAGAGCGTGGCGTTGGCCTCATTGATAGGTTGCCTTTATTAAGAGGCGATCAATTTTTGGTGATATACAGGTTGCGTGTATACCTCAGCTTGTTGGGGTTATCGGTGTTATACCCGCCCACTTTCGGACTCTTAATCACGCTGCGGGTATAGAAATACAGTGGGATCGCCGGCATATCGCGGGCGAAAATCCGCTCTGCCTCTTGGTAGTAAGCTTTGCGTTTCTCGGGCTCTGCGACCGTTAATGCCTGATCAAGTGCCTTGTCATAGTCTTTGTTGCCCCAACTAGTTTCATTCATGCCATCACTACTGAAGTAACTCAGGAATGTAGAGGCTTCATTGTAATCGCCAACCCACGCATAACGTGCAACTTCAAAGTCTTTTTGCAGAAGCTTTTGCAAAAAGGTTTTCCATTCTTGGTTGGCCAAGTTGACATTGACAGGAAGGTGACGCTTCCACATAGACGTCACAGCTAACGCCAGTTTTTTGTGTGACTCCATGGTATTATAGACCAGCTCAAACTCCAGAGGGTTATCTTGGGTAAAGCCGGCTTCTGCCAACAAGGCTTTGGCTTTTTGATAGCGATCATCTTGGCTCATTTCCGCCCATTCGAGCTTAGGTGGCTCAAAATGGTTGATAGCTGGCGGTGTGGCGCTATATGCCGGAAGCTGGCCTTGACCGAGAATAATGTCGGTAATGATGTTTCTATCGATCGCATACGACAAAGCCTTACGCACTCGCACATCGTCAAAAGGCGCTTTCTCTGTATTAAACAAATAATAATAGGTCCCCAAAGACGGCATAGTGATCAACTCATCAGGACGTTCCTTTTTAATCTGATCAAAGGCCTCAAGTGGAAAGCTCGAGGTGATATCAATTTCACCGGTACGGTAGCGGTTGTATTCAGCGTTGACATCACTGGAGGCGACATAAGAGGCTTTATCAATCACCGTTTCGTCGTTATTCCAATAAAGCGGGTTACGGGCTAAATCAATTCGTTCGTTAATCACCCAGTTGGTGAGGTTATACGCGCCAGAGTTGACCATATTATCTGGACGCGTCCAGCTATCACCAAAGGCTTCCAACGCATGCTGTGGCACCGGATAAGTAGACGAGTGGGTGAGCATATTCGGGAAGTAGGGCGTGCGGCGCTCAAGGGTAAATTCTACCGTGTGATCGTCGATGGCTTTGACGCCAAGCTGCTCAGCGGGTTTTTCACCGTCGGTGATCGCTTTGGCATTTTGGATATTGGCAGTCCCTAGGTACCAGGCATAAGGCGCGCCAGTAACCGGGTCAACCACACGCTGTAGCGTATACACTACATCGTCTGCGGTAATGGGCTCACCGTCAGACCATTTGGCTTTGCGAAGGTGGAATGTATAGGTGAGCCCGTCTTCGCTTACCTCCCAGTCTTTGGCGAGGCCAGGCACGACGTCGCCATTTGGATTGCGTACCATCAATCCTTCAAACAAATCCGAGATGATTTTATTGCTGGCGGTATCACTGGACTTGGTAGGGTCTAACGTGGGTACTTCCCCCGACACCCCCCAGATTAGCGTTTGGTTTTCGGCAAGGGTGACGTCATCAGGGACTTGCGCGGCAAACGCCGAGCTGCTCAATGCGAGTGCTAGCGCACTGGCTAATACCGTTGTTTTCATAATCCTTCCTTGGTTGAGTGTTTTGTTAATAAGTCTTAACAATCAATAGATTAACGCTGATACCCGGGTAGGCCAATACGTGATGAAAGAAATGTGACATAGCTGGATAAGCCCACCGTAATTTGGCGTATCCGTTTCAGAAGGAAACATCACAAAAAGCTTATAACGAGGTGCAACCTGTTGCTGTTGTGGTGCATTATCGGTCAAGTCTTGAGGTTTTTGGCTGATCTACCCGATTACTTGCTATGGAAAAAGGATTGTGCGAGCCTCGAAGGTGCAGCCGAGCAAGGAACTGCTTTATTGCGTGACAAGGAGAGCAAAATGAAAGTTTATGGGCATCCGCTATCGATTAATGTTCAGAAAGTGATGTGGCTAATCGATGAGTTAGATTTAAGTATCGCGCTAGAAGAAGTCGATATTCACCACAATCGGCACGATGCGCAAGCGGTCGCACAGCGGTGTCCGATGCGCCAGGTGCCCGTGCTCGAAGATGGTCCCAATAGTGTTTGGGAGTCACACACTATATTGCGTTATCTCGTCGCGTGTTACGGCAATAAAATGTGGTATCCCGATTGTGCCTTTCAACGTTCCTGTTATGAGCGCTGGATGGACTGGTGTTTGTCTTCTTTCCAGCCAGCCATCAAAGCCGCTTTGTTTGCCTCTACCCCTGACGGTTCCGATGAGGGGCAAGCGAAGCAACGGGCGATGGAACAATGCCGCTATGAGTTAGAGAGAGTCAATGATGCACTCGACGACCAGCAATATCTCACCTCAGATCGCATGACGTTGGCAGATATTGCCGTGGGAAGTTTAATCCATTGCCTTAGCCAGCAAAGCGACTGGGTGCTACCACCCAATGTTTCTCGTTGGTATCAACAATTGAGTGACCGACCCGGTTATCAACGCTGGGTGATGCAGGCAGCATCAACGCTGCCCACATAAGCGTTGGGTGGTTTTATAACGCTTGTAGAGGGCCGACAACACACAAGGCATTTTGATACCCAGGCTGTTGCTCAACGTGTTCAAGGTAGCGAAGAATATTGGCGTGCTTTTGAGCATCCAATTGCTTGCGCGCCGCTAGTAACGGAAAGCTCATCTGAATGTCGGCCGCTGTTAGCGTATCTCCACACAGCCAGGTGTGTTTGGCGAGATGTGAATCAATCATCGCAAAATGATCGCGAAGCTGAGGGGCGAGAAACTGTTCAGTGACGCCTTTCATCAGCTTTTTTGCCACGGGACGAATAAAGAATGGCATCGGTGATTCTGGGATCTTGCTAAAGATCAAAGACATCACCAACGGCGGCATCAGGGAGCCTTCCGCATAATGCATCCAATAGCGGTACAGGCCCTTTTCTTTATCCGTGTTGGGGGTTAGCGTGCCATCGCCGTACTTGTCGATAAGATATTCAATGATCGCCCCTGACTCGGCAATCACCACATCGCCGTCTTCGATGATGGGTGCTTTCCCTAAACTGTGTATCTTCTTCAGTTCGCGAGGCGCAAGTTTGGTTTTTGGATCACGTTGGTGACGTACCAGCTGATACGGAATCGCCAGCGACTCTAATAACCAGACAATCCGCTGCGATCGCGATTGCTCTAGATGATGTAAGATAATCATAGTGGACCGTTTTTTTGACTGTAATTTAAAAACTAGGCTCGGGATTAACGTACGGATTGACAACTAATTCGATCAACGCCGAGCGCGAGATCATTGATTTAAAGAAGGAAGCACCTGGCCTTCAATACGAAGATCGGGGCTGACTGACTGGATATTGGTACCGCGGATATAGAGATTTCCGCCTACGTAGATATCGTCAGGAATGCGCTCAATGGGTGAATTTGTCAGGTATAGATTTCCTTCCACAAACAAACGGCGCGGTAATTGCGTAAGCGGTGTGTTGACGAGGCTTAAATCACCCCGCACGACTAAATTAGGAGGAAGGCGGTTAATGGCGGTATTGGTGAGGTTGATATATCCCCCCACTTTCATTCTTGGGAGTTGTCTAATCGCTGTATTGGCGGCATTAAAGTAACCACCAACATCAAGCCCACGCGGGAGACGTACGATATCACTGGCTTCAATATCCAAGTAACCTTTGGTCTTAAAGCCTGCCGGTAGAGCGGTAATCGGGGCAAAGCGAAGTTTCACATTGCCATAATTGTCGATATAGCCATGAAAGCGAAGATCTTGAACAAATTGGCTTGCCGGTTCATTCATGGCACGCGCTGGCTCAGCCACTATCATTGCTATTGGGAGTAAAAAAAGCCCGACAAAGAATGCTCTCATCGCCTCGCCGCCGCATGGGTGATCAATACTGGCTCTAATGTAGAGGGTTTTCCCTAAGATTCAAGCACCCGCCAGGGTTAATCATCGAAAATGTGGTTTGCTGCGTATCGCTTAAAGCTTATTTGATAAATACCGAGGTGCCAGTGACCAATAGCCAGTACTCAACGTTGCGTCTTGTGTTAGGTGATCAACTCAACGCCAGCCACTCATGGTACAAAAAGACCGATGAAAATGTGCTGTATCTTGTTGCCGAGCTCAAGCAAGAAGCAACCTATGTCAAACATCATATCCAAAAGGTGTGCGCTTTCTTCGCTGCCATGGAAGCGTTTTCCCATGCCCTGAGTCAAGCGGGGCATCATGTTTGCTACCTAACCTTGGATGACACGCAAAATTACGAAAATTTACCGGCGTTAGTGGCTGATCTGTGCGAGCACTATCAGATCAAAACGTTTGAATATCAACGCCCGGACGAATACCGGCTAGACGAGCAATTAAAAGAGATGGCTTTACCCCAGCCTGTCACAGTGACATGCGTGGGTACCGAGCACTTTTTACTGCCGTTCGATCAAATATCCAAGCAGTTCACTGCCAACAAACATCGCAAAATGGAGTATTTCTATCGCGATATGCGTCGGCAGTATGGCATTTTGATGGAGGGAGAATCTCCAGAGGGAGGGCGGTGGAACTTCGATCAAGACAATCGTAATAAACTCAAGAACAGTGATTTAGCGGCTATTCCAACCCCCTTAATATTTAGCAATGATGTGCGCGATATTTTGGCGCGTATCGAACGGCATCACGTGGCGACGATCGGAGAGCCAGCGCCAGACTTGCTCTGGCCTGTGACCCGTTCCCAGGCTAAAACGTTGTTGGATCATTTTTGTCGTCACTGTCTGCCCCTGTTTGGTCAATTCCAAGACGCTATGACAGGGCAAAGCGAACACCAATGGAGCCTCTATCACAGCCGTCTATCCTTTGCGTTAAATGCCAAGTTATTGCATCCAATGCAGGTGATTGAAACGGCGATTAGCCACTTTCGAGCGGAGGAGGCGATTAACCTTGCTCAAATTGAAGGGTTTGTGCGTCAAATTCTAGGCTGGCGAGAGTATATACGCGGGGTATATTGGACAAACATGCCTGCCTACGCTAACAAGAACGCATTATCCGCGCAGCGGCCGCTTCCTCGTTTTTTTTGGACGGGCGATACCAAAATGCGTTGTGTCTCACAGGCGGTCACGCAATCCTTGCAGACCGCATACGCGCATCATATCCAACGCTTAATGGTGACGGGCAACTTTTGCCTATTGGCGGGCGTCGCGCCGGATGAGGTAGATGATTGGTATTTGTCGATTTATATCGACGCGATTGAGTGGGTTGAGATGCCTAACACCCGAGGGATGACCCAGTTTGCCGATAACGGGCTTGTGGCGACTAAGCCTTATGCCGCCAGTGGGGCCTATATTCATCGCATGAGTGATTATTGCGGTGATTGCCATTATTCGGTGAAGGACAAAACCGGCGAGAAAGCGTGCCCGCTCAACGCACTTTATTGGCATTTTATGCATCGGCATCGCGAGCGATTTGCGCATAACCCTCGTACAGCAATGCCTTATAGAAATTGGGACAAAATGGCGCCGACCCAGCGTGATGGCATCTTACGTCATGCAGAAGCGTTGCTCGAAAACTTAGATGCTTTGTAGTCTGTTTATTCGGCGCGCTCACGTACGATGAACGCGCCGGACTCATGATTACTGGGTATTAGGAACGACTTGGATCTCGACGCGACGGTTCAAGGCGCGGTTTGAGGCGCTGTTGTTCGCGACCAGAGGACGGGTTTCACCAAATCCCGAGGTATACAGGCGTGCGCTGTCAATCGATTGGCTGGCAAGGTAGCCCTTAACACTCATTGCACGGCGCTCTGACAAGCGTTGGTTGTAAGAGGCGGCACCGGTGTTATCCGTGTGCCCTTCAATGCTTAAAAAGGTTTTATCGTATTTACGCATCACTTTAGCGACGGCATTGAGGGTCGGATAAAAGTCGGCAGCAATGGCGTCTTGGTCAAGCCCAAACGTGATGTTTGACGGCATAATCAAGCGAATATTATCCCCTTCACGGACCACTTGGATGCCAGAACCAGCCAGTTCCTCACGGAAAGCTTGCTCTTGTTTATCCATGTAGTTGCCGACCGCAGCCCCTCCGATGGCACCAATCGCGGCCCCAATAAATGCGCGCTTATCCTTATGATTGGATGTCGATTTACCCGCGATAGCCCCGGTGATGGCACCAATGGCTGCGCCCTTTTGGGTGTTAGACATCGATTCACAGCCGGTGAGCGCCAAAGATGCCGTCAATACTGCCACAGCGGTGAGTTTGTATTTTTTTCCCATTGTCTTCTCTCTATTTACGCGTTAGCTACCATAACCTATCGCACGTTAGACAGTGTTCTTCAAGAAAGTGTCAAAAAAATGAATTGTTGCTGCCGTTTTAAACGATATTGAGCACGCCGATGACACAACTCTCAATTCTGCCTTTTTAGCTCTGCATCCTGTCAAGCAAATTGCGCTGGATCAAAATGTGACGAACAAACCACGTGTTACAAAAAGGCATCAAATCAAAAGGGGAGCACAGTCTCTGTGACAACCCTGTTATCCCTACAAAAGGAGCCAACGATCATGTCGAGCACTTTCTTTATCCCAGCCGTTAACCTTATGGGGGCAGGGTGCCTTGCAGAAGCGGCAGACGCGATTCAGTCACACGGATTCAAAAAAGCCCTGATCGTGACAGATAAGGTATTGAGTCAAATTGGTGTGGTAAAACAAATAGCCACACTGCTTGATAGCCGGCAGGTCGATTGTGTGGTCTATGATGGCACACAGCCGAACCCGACGACTGATAACGTGGCGCAAGGTCTGGCCTTGTTGCAAGAGAGCCAGTGTGATTGCGTGATTTCACTCGGTGGTGGCTCACCACACGATTGCGCTAAAGGGATTGCCCTGGTGGCGACTAATGGCGGGCAAATAGGCGACTATGAGGGGGTTGATCAATCTGCCAAACCGCAGTTGCCGCTTATCGCGATTAATACAACGGCAGGAACGGCATCGGAAATGACACGTTTTTGTATCATCACCGATGAAGCGCGTCATATCAAAATGGCGATTGTGGATAAGCACACCACCCCTATCATTTCGGTCAACGACCCTGAGTTAATGTTGGCTAAACCCGCCTCATTAACGGCGGCCACAGGTATGGATGCGCTCACTCACGCGATTGAAGCCTATGTGTCTACCGCCGTGACACCCATTACCGATGCAGTGGCGTTAAAAGCGATGACGTTAATCCAAGAGAATCTTCGCACCGCTGTGGCGGATGGGCAAAACATCGACGCGCGCGAGCAAATGGCGTATGCCCAGTTCATGGCGGGCATGGCATTTAATAATGCGTCACTGGGTTATGTTCACGCGATGGCTCACCAGCTTGGTGGCTTTTATGATTTGCCGCATGGCGTGTGCAATGCCGTATTGTTGCCTCATGTTCAGCGCTATAACGCGCAGGTTTGCGCCGCGCGTTTGCGTGATGTTGCCACCGCAATGGGCGTGGATACGGAGAATATGACGGCCGATGAGGGGGCGAAAGCCGCCATCCAAGCCATTCAGTCGCTTTCAACGGACGTAGGAATTCCAGCTGGCTTGAATGAATTAGGTGCCAAACAAGAAGATATTGATGTGCTGACTGAAAATGCGTTGAAAGATGCGTGTGGTTTCACTAACCCGAAACAAGCAACACACGACGAAATCGCCAAGATTTTTATGGAAGCCATGTAGCACTGACGTTATCCCGTGATCATTGAGCGGAAACAGGCCTGAATATCCAGGCCTGTTTTATGGGTGAATCCGTGAAACACGCGAGGTTAATCGCTGCGATCTTCGACTTCAGCGATCTGGTTTTGACAGGTTTGCCCGCCCAGAACGGTTTGAATATTGGTTAAAGTCGTCTCGGCGATATTGTGCAGTGCTTCTTTGGTCAAGAACGCTTGGTGGCCGGTGATCAGCACGTTGTGACAGGCTGAAAGGCGACGGAACACATCATCGACAATCACATCATTCGATTTATCTTGGAAAAACAGTTCACGCTCATTATCGTAAACATCCAGTCCCAACGATCCGATGCGCCCCTGTTTAAGTGCCTCAATGGCGGCAACCGAGTCGAGTAGCTCGCCTCGGCTGGTATTGATTATCATCACGCCATCTTTCATTTGCGCAAAGGCGTCGGCGCTAAGCAAGTGATAGTTATCTTGAGACATTGGGCAATGCAGGGAAACAATGTCGCTTTGGGCATACAGCGTTTCTTTCGAGACATACTCAGCACCAAGCGCAATGGCTTCGGGGTTTTCATAGGGGTCGTGGCAGAGAATACGCATGCCTAGCCCATTAAGAATGCGCATGGTAGCAATACCGATTTTGCCCGTGCCGATGATCCCAGCTGTCTTACCATGGAAATTAAACCCAACTAAACCATCCAGCTCAAAGTTAGCGTCTCGGGTGCGTTGGTATGCTTTATGAAAACGGCGGTTGAGGCACATCATCATGCCAACCGTATGCTCGGCGACCGACTCAGGCGAGTAAGCGGGGACACGGACCACGGTGATGCCCAACGACTTGGCAGCATCCAAATCGACACGATCGTATCCCGCGCAACGTAATGCAACTAAATAAACCCCTGAATCTGCCAGAATTTCTAAAACAGGTCGAGAAAGGTCGTCGTTCACGAAAGCACAAATGGCTTGAGCACCTTGCGCCATTTTGGCGGTTTTTTCAGTGAGTAAGAAATCATGGAACTCAAACGTATAATCAAACGCAGCGTTCACATGGGAGAAGGCGGCCTTGTCATAAGATTTGGCGCTAAATACGGCAATGGTCGTCATTAACTAGCCTCCGAAGCTGTCGAGGAGGAAATGTGATGTGTATCAATAACGTGATTTCCATCAAAAATAAACCCTTAAATATTTAAGGATAATTGTGCCAGCATGAACGGACAAAGCCGAACGTGTGTCCGGCTTTGCGAGTTGGGCTTCTCCCGATTGGTTAAAAACGCATCGTGGCATTAATGCGGATATCTCGGCCAGCGGCTGGCACACCGGCAGACAGATAAGGCGTGTAATACTGATCGGTAAGATTGACGATGGCTGCGTGAAGCACGAAATCATCGCTGGGTTTCCATTCTCCATACAGGTTTTGGAAGAAGTAAGCGTCGCTCTCCACATTTGCCGTATACAAAAAGGAGTTCTCTGGAAGACGGTCTTGCTCATCCCAGTATTGGCCTTGCCATCCGAGTTGGACGGTATCCGTCAATTGGTGTCCAATCCCTAACTTGGCATTGAGTGGTGGGTTTTCATACCAGTATTCGTCGTCGCCAGTGCTATCGCGCAACGAACCTTTGTGTTTACCTCGCACCATAGAGACAGACGCATCGGCAGACCACTTGCCGAGACGATATTGCAGTTGTGCGTCGAAACCGTAGGTATAGCGCCCGTCCAAGTTGGTGTAATAGCCCTCTTTTTGCTTGGTCGCATTGACACCTCGGCGCTGGGCAACATCATGAATAATATCATTCCAGAATAATGTGACTTCGGAGGCGAGATGATCGCCCGCAGTTAACACATTTTGACGTTTATCAGACAAGCCCAACAGATACGCATTGATACGAGTGACGGAAAGGTCGCGACTTGAAGATGCCCGTTTTGAGGCCTTGGCATATTGCACCGTATATAACTCGTCAATGGTTGGCGCTTTCACTCCATAGGCATAAGCCGCTTTAAGCTGTGTTGATGCACTGACATCATAAGTCAATGCAACACGGGGCTCCCAGCCTTGGTGGCTGATAGCGCTGTAATCATGGCCGACTGATGGATCGTTGTAATCAGGCGCTGGGTTTGGCACACCTTGTGATCGAATATGGCTATAGCGAAGTGAGGCGGTGAGTTCGAGATCTGGGGTAATAAAGTACTTATCTTGTACAAACACACTGGCTGTTTGTTGCGCGCCCGATGGTTCAAAGTTGGGTGTGTAGTAGCCGTTGTTTTTCGATGGCTTTTTACGATACGTATGGTTGTAGACGTGTGAGTCTCGGTCTTGATCTTGATACTGGGCCCCGATCATGACTTCGTGATCACCGAGGTAACTGGTATTGGTGATCTCGGCAAACCAACGCTCATAGGACAACCAGACTTGGTGGCCGTATTGGCCTGATGTGATGTAAGACTGATAGGTACTATCTGGGCGCTCCCAATAGCGATGGTTTTGTGAATGCGCGATCACGACACGGGTGTCGATATTGTCGTTAAACGGTTGATAGTGATAATTCAACGTACTGGTATATTCGCGATAGTGATTATCTACTGAGGTGGCGAATAATGCGGCTTCGTAGCTACCATATTTATTGATTTTGTAATCACTAATTGAAGGCATGGTGCCGCGACGATTCGCCCACGGCTTTCTCCCTTGGTCGTCATAGCGGGTGTGGCTGAGCATCATATTGTGCGCGTTTGACTGGTAGCGAATCTTACCCAGCAAACTGTGTTGACGGTAGCCAGAGAACGTAAAGACATCACCGTTGCCCAGTTCGATATCATCGGCATCACGTCGAGAGCCGTGCAACAGCACTGACCAACCAGCGTCAGAAGCACCATAAGTGGTCACACTGCGCTTCCATTGTTGGTTCACACTGTTGAAGCCGGCTTGAGCCATCGCGCCAATCGACGAATCAGGGTCAAGAAAGTCAGCCGCTTCTTTGGTTTCCATGATAAAGCTGCCACCAAAAGCCCCCACACTGGCACGCACATTATGATCGCCTCTTACTACGCGCACGGATCGTAGTAACTGAGGATCGATGAAAAAGCTACCATAGCGATACTGTTGAAAGCCGACGGGGGCACCATCGACCCGAACAGACAGTGCCGAGGGATGCGAAAAGCCCCACACATTGATACGTTCACTGCCTGGACGTGCGCCAGCGTCGAGTGAGACGCCAGGCATCTTCATTACCAATTCTCCGATATTATGCGCCTGTTCGCGTTGGATATCGTCTAGCTCTAACGTCGACTTTCCGGGTGAGGTGAGGGTGATAGGGTGGTTTAATTGCTCACCTTGTATCTCGATAGTTTCAATGTGGCTAGAAGAGGAGTTTGTGGTCGCACTGGCGGTTTGGGCACTAACGGCAAAGGCTGCCAAAATGGAAAAACGTAGAGAGCGATATGGCATATTGATACTACTTCACTGACGTATAAAAGCGCGCACTATACGCCAGCTCTGGGTAACTAGCAATGCTAATGAGATTGATTATCAGTTATGCATTGGTTATTTTTGTTGCCAAGCAGTATGATACTGGGAAATGCTCAATAGGATATGCCCATGTTTACCGGAATTATTCAAGCGGTGGCACATATTGAAGTTTGCCGCGATCATCAAGGTATTCGAACATTCGATATTCGTTTCCCGGATGGTTTTTGTGAGGGGTTAGCGGTTGGAGCCAGTGTCGCCATCGATGGCGTGTGCTTGACAGTGACTGAGCAGCTTGAGCAGACGCTGGTGCGCTTCGATGTGATGGTACAAAGTCTCGCGATTACGACGCTAAACAGCATCAAAGCTGGGGATACGGTGAATGCTGAACGTGCCGCGAAAGATGGCGCTGAAATTGGCGGACATCCGTTATCGGGACACGTCGATTGCCGTGCGACCTTATCCGATGTGCTGGTACAAGAAGAAAATTATCGTTTGCGCTTTTCGGTACAGCCTGAATGGATGCGCTATGTTTTTTCCAAAGGCTATATTGCCATCAATGGTGCGAGTTTGACCATCGCAGAGGTGAACAAAGACCAAGGCTGGTTTGATGTTTGGCTTATTCCTGAAACACGTCGAATGACAACGTTCGAGCGAAAGGCAGAAGGGGATCAAGTGAATATCGAAATCGAGCGCCAGACGCAAGTCATGGTCGACACGGTGCGCGAGACGCTCAATGAGCAATTGGGTCCTTTACTTCCCGTACTCGAATCGCTTGCGAAAGAGCAGGGGATTGATCTAGATACCATCGGTATCGCTAAGCAACCATGAATTAACAAATAGCAAACATTCTCTCCAGCCGGCTAATGCCGCAACAGGCGGGGCGAGCGACGCGCCGCCTGCCTTCCAAGCTGCCCAAGCTCCACTTGTTCACTTTGTGCGCGAACTTGCTCAAATGATGATGTGGTTAACAAAAATGTCAGTATTGAGACATAAAATTATGCTCGAACGCTCATTTTTGTTGTGAGTTTGTTTTCGAGATGCTGTGATTATGCAAAATGATAGTGTGGTTTTGAACGTGTAACCCTACTAACAGTGACAAGGATAATCATATGAAAAAGGCATCGTCGACTCTATTAGGAGAGTGCGTGTCCGAGTTTATCGGCACGGGCTTACTCATTTTTTTTGGTGTGGGCTGCGTGGCCGCTTTAGTGCTCACCGGCGCTGACTTTGGTCAGTGGGAAATCAGTATTGTATGGGGCTTTGGTGTCGCCATCGCCATTTACTGTACCGCAGGGGTGTCCGGCGCGCACATTAACCCCGCGGTCACCATTGCACTCGCCGCGTTCCACGGCTTTGATAAGAGTAAAGTTGTTCCATACATCATTTCACAAATGCTTGGCGCGTTTGCCTCGGCTGCGCTCGTCTATAGCCTTTATAGTAACCTTTTTGTCGAGTTTGAGCTGGCAAACAACATGGTGCGCAGTAGCCCTGAGGCCTTGTCGACGGCGGGGATCTTCTCGACCTATGCGCATCCTGCCTTGTCATTTACGGGCGCCATGGCGGTAGAGTTTGTGATCACTGCGGTACTGATGTTCGGTATTCTCGCACTGGGTGATGAAAACAATGGTGCGGCTCGTGGTCCAATGAATCCGCTGCTAATCGGTATTCTTATTGCCGTCATTGGTGGCTCTTTGGGTCCATTGACCGGGTTTGCGATGAACCCAGCGCGTGACTTTGGTCCGAAGCTGTTTGCTTACCTCGCTGGATGGGACTATGCCCTGACGGGCGCGCGTGATATCCCGTATTTCATTGTCCCTATTGTTGCCCCTATTTTGGGTGCCTGCTTTGGCGGTTGGTTGTATCCGAAAGCGATTGCCCCATATCTCCCCCAAGCAGGACATGGCTGTACGATCCCTAACCAATGTGACGACGATGAGCTGGCTGAAACGGAGACGCGAGAAGTCAACGCCTAACCTAGCACTGTGTCCAATGGCGCTCAGCATGAAATAAAGCAATGCGCGACATTGAGCAATGTGCAATGACACATGGCGCGAAATGTCGCAATACAGACTAAAATAAGAGAGATAGAAGGAAACCCTATTATGTCAGCGAACAAGTATATTGTTGCTCTCGACCAAGGCACCACCAGCTCACGTGCAGTGGTTATGGATCACGATGCCAATATCGTCGGTGTATCTCAGCGCGAGTTTACGCAAATTTATCCGCAAGCAGGTTGGGTTGAGCACGATCCAATGGAAATTTATGCCACCCAAAGCTCAACGCTGGTGGAAGTGCTGGGCAAAACCGGCATTCGTAGCGATGAGATTGCTGGGATCGGGATTACTAACCAACGTGAAACCACGGTTGTGTGGAACAAAGAAACCGGTAAACCGGTTTACAATGCCATCGTGTGGCAATGCCGCCGTACTGCTGACATCTGTCATGACTTGCGCGAGCGTGGATTGGCGTCTTATGTGCGTGATAATACTGGGTTAGTCCTTGACCCTTACTTCTCTGGCACCAAGGTGAAATGGATCTTGGACAACGTAGAAGGTGCGCGCGAAGACGCAGAAGCCGGTAAACTGCTATTCGGTACTGTGGATACCTGGTTGGTATGGAAGATGACTCAAGGGCGTGTGCATGTGACTGATTATACTAACGCATCACGCACCATGCTGTTTAATATCAATGATATGTGCTGGGATCAAAAAATGCTCGATGAGCTTGGGATCCCTGCTTCAATGCTCCCTGAAGTGCGCCGCTCTTCCGAAGTCTATGGACAAACGAACATCGGTGGTAAAGGCGGTACGCGTATTCCTATCGCGGGGATTGCGGGTGACCAACAAGCAGCCCTATTCGGACAAATGTGTGTTGAAGCCGGCCAAGCGAAAAACACCTATGGAACGGGCTGCTTTTTGCTAATGAACACCGGGCAAGAGAAGGTGACATCGAGCCATGGCCTGTTGACTACCATTGGTTGTGGCCCGCAGGGCGAACCATCCTATGCGCTTGAGGGCGCGGTCTTTATGGGTGGTGCCTCAATTCAATGGCTCCGTGACGAGCTAAAAGTGGTGGAAGACGCCCATGACTCTGAATACTTTGCCACCAAAGTTGATACATCGAATGGCGTGTATGTTGTCCCGGCGTTTACCGGTTTGGGAGCACCCTATTGGGATGCCTACGCTCGCGGTACCATTGTGGGGCTGACCCGTGGTGTGAACTCTAACCATATCATTCGCGCAACCCTAGAAAGCATTGCCTATCAAACGCGTGATGTATTGGATGCCATGCAGGCAGATTCAGGTATTAAGCTTGAAGCGTTACGTGTTGATGGCGGCGCCGTTGCCAATAACTTCTTGATGCAGTTCCAAGCCGATGTGCTCGACACCGACGTGCATCGTCCGGAAGTGACAGAAGTCACCGCGTTAGGCGCGGCGTACCTTGCGGGTATGGCGGTCGGTTTCTGGGATGGCCTGGATGAGCTAAAAGATAAAGCCAAACTGGACCGAAGCTTTGAACCACATCGAGACGAAGAAAAACGCAATCGCCGCTATCGTGGTTGGAAGCGAGCAGTAAAATGCGCACAAGCGTGGGCTGAGCTGCATAATGAAGAAGAAGATGTGTAAGCCTGATATCACTCTTTATAATGAAAGGCGCGTTTTCGCGCCTTTTTTCATATTGCCCTGTCGCCGGCCGATTGATCGTGTTCCTCTCTTTTACTGCGTTTTTTCTCCGCCTATAAAGGCATAGGGCTACTCGCCAGACGGTTTTTTAGTTCACATGAACGCCTTTTTCTTAACACTTCTTCTACACTTGTCACAGTCAATAATAATTTTTCGAACATATATAGTGACCGAAAACGAAAGTTGATATACAGTTATACTCATCAGTTAATGTTCGTTCGCTCATATTTGAACAAGGTCGGCTAAAAATGACTACGCATAATTCTCATCAAGACGCACTTCTCGACATCCTCGTGGTTGGGGGCGGGATTAATGGTGCCGGTATCGCTGCTGATGCGGCGGGTCGTGGACTCAATGTGGGTCTGTACGATGCCAAAGATTTCGCATCGGCCACTTCATCCGCGAGCTCGAAGCTTATTCATGGTGGATTGCGCTATCTCGAGCATTATGAGTTCCGTTTGGTCTCGGAAGCACTGGCCGAACGTGAGGTACTGATCAACAAGGCGCCCCATATTGCGTTTCCGATGCGTTTCCGTTTGCCGCATCGCTCGTATCTGCGCCCAGCCTGGATGATCCGTTGTGGATTATTTTTATATGACCACCTTGGTAAGCGCTCAACATTACCGAGCAGCCACAAGGTTGATTTGCGTAAAACTGGCTACATGAACAAAGACATGAAAGTCGGGTTTGAGTACTCAGATGCTTGGGTGGATGATGCGCGCTTAACCTTACTCAATGCGCAATATACGCGTGAAAAAGGGGGAGAGGTGCGCAATTACTGCCAAGTGGTCGCGGCAGAGCGTGAAAACACGATTTGGCGAGTGACGCTAGAGGACGCACATACCGGTGAGCGCTTTGAGCGCAAAGCCAAGGCATTGGTGAACGCGACTGGCCCTTGGGTGAAGCAATTCTACGATGACAGTCTCCACGAAAAATCGCCGCGTGGGATCAAAATGATCAAAGGCTCTCATATTGTTGTGCCACGTATTCATCAAGACCCACAAGCGTATATTCTGCAGAATAATGATGGCCGTATCGTCTTCGTGATCCCATATCTCGACAAGTTCTCATTGATTGGTACCACGGATGTGGAGCATAAAGCCGATCCCCGAGAAGCAAAAATTGACGAGGCTGAGATTGATTACTTAGTTGATGTCGTCAATCAGCACTTTACTCACCAAATTCAGCCTCAGGATGTCGTTTGGAGCTACAGTGGCGTGCGACCATTGTGTGATGATGAATCGGACTCGCCACAGGCGATGACACGCGACTACACCATAGAGTTGGAGCAACAAGGCAATCAAGCGCCGTTGGTTTCCATCTTTGGCGGTAAGCTCACGACTTATCGTAAGCTGGCGGAGTCTGCGATGCGCAAACTCGAGCCATTCTTTGACAAGATGGGTCAGCCTTGGACGGCTAGCGGTGCGCTTCCCGGTGGTGATTTCAGCTGCACACGGGATGAGCTCGCCCTGTCGATTAAACAACGTTATCCGTGGTTAAGCCATCATACGGCGCAGCGATTTGTCGATACCTACGGTACCCGCACACATCAACTAATGAGAGGTTGTCACAGTGAAGCGGAGATGGGTCATCGGTTTGCTGATGGGGTTTACCAGGTGGAAATTAACTATCTGGTGCAATATGAGTTTGTTCAGCATGCGGAAGATGCCTTATGGCGTCGCACCAAATTAGGCTTGTATCTGACTGAAGAACAGGCTGATGCGATTAGCCAATACATCGAGCAGCAGCGCGTTAAAGTACACGCACTGCCATTAAGCGAGGCAAGCTAGCACTCAAGTGAGTCCGTGTTGCTAACACGATGGGATGACAAAAAAGAGCGCCGATGGTCGGCGCTCTTTTCGATCGACTGTCTTTTAACGCCGTTTAGCCGATAACGTGCTGCCTAGTGATGCGCTGATCACCATGCCAATCGCGAGCCATTGACGCAGGGCCAGTTGTTCATCGAGCACGAGTAGCCCAGCCATGGCGGCAACAGCAGGCTCTAAACTCATCATCACACTGAAGGTTTGTTTGGGCATGTTGCGTAACGCTATCATCTCCAGAGAATAAGGAATAGCACTAGAGACAAGGGCGACAGCGATCCCCAAGGGTATCAATTGCCATTGAAAAATCGCACCGTCAGTCGCAATGTAGCCCGCTGGTACGAGATAAAGGGCAGCAATGCTCATCCCCAGAGCAACCGTCCCGCCGCCTGGCGCTAAATTTCCTGCCTTTTGCCCAAATAGGATATAGCCAGCCCAGCAGCCGCCCGCCGCTAATGCGTAAGCCACCCCTTTTGGATCCAAGGCATCCACGCCTGACAAATCGGGGAGGAGAGTAATAACACCGCCAACGGCGAGCACGATCCAAAGACTGTCTCTGGCGCGACGAATAGAGATTAAAGCCACCAATAAAGGACCGGTAAACTCAAGTGCGACGGCAATCCCCAACGGAATAGTCTCGATAGACAAATAAAGCAGCATCATCATGCCACCAAGACAGCCACCATATACCGTTATCGCTCGCCAATGTCGCGCGCGTGGCCACTGACGCCAAGGGCGAAAGACGAGCCACAAAATGAGGGCAGAAAAGCCGACACGCAGGGCAGTGGTCCCAATAGGGCCCACCAGAGGGAAAAGCTGTTTGGCAAAGGATGCGCCAAATTGAATGGCGCACATGGCACCAAAAACACTCAATATCGCAACAAAAAGCGCACGAGCCTGCATAATCCCTCCTTTTCAGTAAAATAGAGCTATTACCTTAACATAGAGGCAAAAAAAAGCCGCTCCGATGAGAGCGGCAAAGATTTTGGAGCGAATTGTCTCAATCCTATCGTATTCGCTAGAATTTTTGTTTAGCTGAGTCGTAGGCATCTTTGAGAGACGTCAGTGCCTGTTCGGCGCCTTGTTTAATGTCGTCCCACGCATCGTCACTGGCATGCTGCAGCTCATTAATGCGTGTTTTCGCTTGCTCTTTTCTTGCGCGCAAATGCTCAATTGACTCTCGGTACTCTGCTTTTGCATTTGCCGAAGCAACATTCGCTTTTTCTTCGAGTTTATCAATTTCTTGATTCCAGTCTTGCAAGCGATTATGTAACTTATCTATCATCTCTTGGCGTTGCATAATACCTCCTGTTAAAAGGGCCTAAGTCTACGTACAGGCGATTAATCAGTGGCGAAACGCAGTGGCGAAACGCCTTATTATTTAGGCATTGCCTTCGACGTCGAGTTCATCAATGACTCGTTCAACGTCCTGCGCGTTCTCTGCCATTAATACGGCAAGATCGCGCGCGGCATCACTTTTCACTTCGCCTGATAGGGTTGCGACGCCATCGTTAACGGATACATCAATATTGGTTCCACTAATATCGGGATTCAGCAACAAGCTTGTTTTAAGCGCCGCGCTGACTTTGGTGTCAACGACGGCTTGGCCTAGGTCGGCTGACTGGCTCGCAGGTTGCGACACAGTGAGCTCGTTTTTTATCTCACTCACGCCATCAATCTGACGAACTAAGCCACTGGCCAAGCTTTTATCAAGCTCGGTATCGACTTTCCCGGTTAGAATGACCACGCCTTGCTCAACATCTGTGTTGATATCAAAGTTATTGAGGTTAGTGTTCACCATCAGCATGGACTCGGCTTTGCCATCAATCCAAGCGTCTTTGGCTTCATCTTGCCAGTCATTGGCGCTGCTCGCCGCAGAGACAGAAGAAGCGCCAAGCGCAAGCGCTAACCCTAATGATACAAATAAAGGATGAAATCGACCTTGCGGAGTCGTCTTCATTAAATCCTCCTTTTTCAATGAGTGTGAGCAACGTTGTGGCGCTGCTAGGCTCCCAAAAGCGAAATCTATGCCAATTTTAAAATAGTTTAAATATCAACAGCTTATATAGTGGTTGATGATTTGATGGTTTTGCTTTTTAGGTAATTTTTTCCTAAGTTCTGGTAATTATTACTTAATAACTGGGGTTGGATATGGCAGTCTAGAACAAGAAAACGCTTGGAAGGAATGCGATGTATATGTCTTGCTTGTTCGCTTATTTACCTCAGTCGTCAGATGCCTCTTTGCGTCATATGCTAAAGGTGGCGCTTAACGCGCGAGCGACGAACGTGGTGTGGTTTGATACGTTAGCCGCACTGTTAGAAGCGTGTCAGGTTGATGACCCTGACTGGGTCGTAATAGATGTTGACACCAAGGATGGCGATATCGATGAGCTGCTCGCCATCATGATGCGTATCACCCACACGCAATGGGTGTTATTGACTGATGGCGCGCCCTTTCCTGCTTGGAATCACCACGCCCAAGACATGGCTGCGACGGTATTTCGTCGTCCTATCGATAAGCAGGCCTTCCAGCATCTCGTTATTGATCAGATGCGCGGTGAGGATCGTGGGCAATCACAGGGTACCCCCGTTATTACTAGCCAGGCAGATCAATACGGCTATTTATTGGGCTCATCAAGCCCGATGCTGGCCCTGTACCGCCAGCTTCAACGACTAGGTCCAACGAAAGCGAATGTGTTTATCATCGGTGAGAGTGGGGTGGGCAAGGAGCATGTCGCAAAAACACTCCATGGCTTGGGTCGACCGACTGACATAGGCGGGATGGAGAGGCGAAGCCAAGGGGGGGATGCCCCTTTTATGGCGGTCAACTGTGGGGCGCTGAGCCCAGAACTGATCGAAAGTGAGTTGTTTGGTCATGTCAAAGGGGCGTTCACTGGCGCGCATCAAGATCACCAAGGGATTTTTTACCAAGCCGAAGGGGGAACGGTGTTTCTCGATGAAATAACGGAAATGCCCCAGTCGCTGCAAGTGAAATTATTGAGGGTGCTGGAGTCAGGGGAATACCGCCCAGTTGGTTCGACACGCAATCAAAAAGCAAATGTGCGTCTTTTGGCCGCCACCAATCGCGACGCGCAAGAGGCGATTCAGCAAGGCAAGCTGCGTGAGGATATTTATTATCGCTTGGCACAATTTGTGGTGACGGTTCCGCCATTAAGGGCGCGAGGAGATGACATTCATGCACTGACCACGCATTTCCTCGCTGAATTGAATTTTAATCATCAGACAACCGTGAGCATTAGCGATAACGCGCTCGAGCACGTCCAGCACTACCACTGGCCAGGGAATGTACGTGAACTCAAACATGCTATTGAGCATGGCTTTCTATTGAGTAATGGGTGCATTGAAGTCACGGATCTACCCGCTAACGTGATGGGTGATGATCCGTCAACAGCGGTTGAGGCGCTTTCGCTGCCAGAGGGAATCAGGCTTGATGAACTTGAAAAAGCAGCGATTTTACAAACACTCGCACGCTGTCAAGGAAATCGTCAGCGTACGGCTAAGGCACTTGGGATCAGCCCTAAAACCTTATACAACAAACTCCAGCAATATCATGCATTATCGTCTGATTGAGCGGCATCAGGAAGAGGCGGAGATAGGATCGCGAGTGATTGAGGCTGCGCGTCAATCGTCAGTTTTCGGTCGCGATAAAGCTCGCCGTCAATGACATAGTCAATGACTGATGTAGCACGTATCGAGACGCGTGTGACTTGTTGATAGTGAGTAAAGCGGCCTAATCGTGTTTCAAACAGACTCGCGAATGCTAATTCCATGAGGGACAACGCGGTATCTGTTTTGGTAGAACTCGCGGTGAGCCAAGTGACATCGAGTTTGCCGTCGGCATAATTTGGTTGGCCTTGCCCTTGGGCTAATAAGGTTGTCATTGGTGCGGCATTGGCGACCACCATACTGGTTGTGCGGATCAACTGAGGCGCTTGGTGATCGAATTGAACGGTGAGATCGATGGCTTGATTTTGACTGGCAGCCCCGAGTAGACCCTGCAAATACGCCCACTGGCCTAATTGATTTTTCTGCTCCCGAGCGGCGTGGCGAATCATTTGTTGTTCAAAGCCAACGCCCACGACTAACAACGCCACTTTGCCGTTACAGCGTGCGGTGTCGATGGTTCGTGGCGTCCCATCTAAAATGACATCGCAAGCGGCATCAATATTTAAAAATTTGGTCTTTATCCCCCACAATGCATGGCATAAGGCGTTTGCGGTGCCAAGCGGTAATACGCCTAAAGGGATTGCGGTGTTAATCAGTGCTCGCGCAACGGCGTTCACAGTGCCGTCTCCACCGGCGGCGATCACCACATCAGCCTGTTGTGAAACAGCGCGGCAAGCGAGTTGATAACTACGACGATTATGGCGTGTCTGATGGACGACTAACCGATACCCGTCACCTAAATAGGCCTGAATATAGTCGCGGTGCTTACGCCATTTCTTTCCACCTGCAGCAGGGTTAGCAATGATCCAGGCAATGGGACGCGCCAACCGCAACGCACCGCTTTGCTGAAAACGCACTAAAGCGCGGCGCTGGCGTTGATTCAAGTGTGCTTTGGGGCGTACCATTTTGATGTCACCAAGCACATCCTCGAGCGAATGGTGGGGAGAAAGTGCCCAAAGATAGGCGGCAACAACCATCACGGACCGTCCGCGTCCTAGTGCACAATGCACCACCACCTTGTGTTCGGCTTGTCGCTGTTGATGTAGCCATTGTAACGCGCGCATCAGTTGGCTACGCGAGGGATAGGCATGATCCAATACGGGCACCGAGAGATAGGCGACAGCCTGTGATTGTGTGAAACGGTCGACGCTCTCGAATTCAGCGGTAACATCTAATATCCCATCAATACCTTGCGCTTGCAGATCGGGGATGTCTTTGTAGGTCAGGCGGGCACCGACATAGAGCCCAGGGGCGACTTGCTGGACGGGCGGTGCAACATCGCGTTTTCTTGCCCAACGATTGTACAGGTGGGTAAAGGTGAAAAATGGCGCAAACACCCACTGGCTGATGCGAGGCAACTGCCCGGACTGGCGTTTGCGAAAAAGGCGAGGCTGATTGCGCCAATAAGCGATACTAACGGCGAAAAATGCTGCCGCACACCATGAGAAAAGCAAGGTAAGGAGGACGTTAGGTATCCACCAGCTGATCGTAAATAAACACGCGGCGACCAAGCTATAAAAGGGACCTATAAACACGCTTATTCACTCCTTTTTATTCAGCACAGACGCCATCGGTAAAACAATCCAGCTTTTACTATACGTTAGCCCTGCCCAATATCATAAAAAACGGCACGTCTGGCGTGCCGTTTTTGTATTATTATTTATCTTGATTTTGATGTTGGCGCCGGAATTTTTTCATTGCGCGACGTTGTTCAATGATTTTTCTCGCCTCACCGCCAACGTGCTGTTCACCGCGTTCTCGTGCAAGACGGACTTGGTACTCTCGCTCTCGAAACGCTGCCTTTTGGGCGTCGGTGTGTTTGTCGATGCATTTAGGGCAAGAGACGCCTTGCTCATAGTGTTCGCTTTCCATGTCCGCTTGCGTGATGGGTAGGCGACAGGCATTACACATTGCGTAAGACCCTCGCTCCAAATCGTGATTAACGGCAACACGGCTGTCGAAGACATAACACTCTCCGTTCCACAAGCTTTCACTCTCAGGCACTTCTTCGAGGTACTTAAGGATCCCGCCTTCTAGGTGATACACCTCATCAAAGCCTTTTTCTTTCAAAAAAGCGGTCGATTTTTCACAGCGGATCCCGCCGGTACAAAACATGGCGACTTTTTTGTGAGTGCTAGGGTCAAGCTGCTGTTCAACATAGTCTGGGAATTCACGGAAGCTATCTGTATGCGGATTAACGGCTCGTTCAAAGGTACCAATCTCGATTTCGTAATCATTACGCGTATCGATCACTAACACATCTGGATCGCTGATTAATTGATTCCACTCTGTTGGTTTGACATAAGTGCCCACGCTTTGGCGCGGATCGATGCCTTCAACCCCCATGGTCACAATTTCTTTTTTGAGTTTTACCTTGGTGCGACTAAATGGCTGGCTGTCTTCGAACGACTCTTTATAGTCAATATCCGCTAGGCGTGGGTCATTTCTAAACCACGCAAACAGCGCATCCATATTTTCTCTTGTCGCTGCCACTGTGCCATTTATGCCTTCCTGGGCGAGAAGGAGCGTGCCGCCTATTTGGTTGGCTTCCATTACTTCAAGCAATGGTGCTTGCAAAGACTGGTAGTCGTCGAGTGTGACAAATTTATATAAGGCACAAATGACATATTTAGACATCTTGTTTCCTCTTGCTGGCTGGAGCGTAAATCCAGTGCATGGGTGGTGTATGTATACGTGAGCGCGAAGTATAGCGAATGCTACTGACGCAAAACACCGGATAAAAGTAAGGTTAAATATCGAGCGCTCTGATAGCGACGAAGGCGATGCACTCTACTTTGTGTTCAAATCAAATTGTATTGATAGTTATTCATTATCGTCTGATTTTTATGAGATCAACATCACGTATGAACGGAGTTTTTATCGCCTGAAAGCGTGTTTGGACTTAGTTTGAATGGGTTTTTAGTCACGCCAGAATGGTTTTATTGCTTTATGGTCTAATTATTTTGTTGGTTGGCGTGCATCGGCTAGACAGTGGTCTAGTAAGCAAAGTAATTAGCCAAGCATCAAGAAAGGATGCAAAACATGATTGAAGAATGGATTAACGCATTTGTCGGGTTTATCTGGGGTAAGCCGATGCTGATCTTATTGGTTGGTGGCGGGGTTTTCTTTACCCTTTATGGCAAACTCACGCCGTTTCGGTATATGGCACACAGTATCAAGCTGTTAACCGGTAAGGTGGACGATGGCAGTGGCCATGGTGATTTATCTCATCGCAAGGCGCTCGCCGCCGCTCTCTCCGGCACTTTGGGCCTTGGTAATATTGCCGGCGTGGCACTGGCGCTCAGCGCAGGTGGACCCGGTGCGGTGTTTTGGATGTGGTTAACGGCATTACTAGGAGTCTCAACCAAGTTTTATACCTGTACATTGGGGGTCATGTATCGTCACAAAGATGCGAACGGCAATGTCCACGGTGGCCCCATGTATACAGTTCGGCACGGTTTAGGGCCAAAATTTAAATGGTTAGCGGTGATGTTTGCCATTGCAGGCTTGATGGGATTTGTGCCGTCTTTCCAAATTAACCAGCTTGGTGCCGTGGTGCAAACTCAGCTATTTCCGGGGATCGCTTGGCTAGAGAGTAGTGCGTTCTCTTGGGCACTGGGCATTGTACTGGCGGTCTTCGTCGGTATGGTGATCTGGGGTGGCTTGCAGCGTGTGGCTGATGTTGCTGGTGCGCTAGTGCCTTTGATGGCGGGCAGCTATATGGTGATGGCGATCGCCGCTTTGGCACTTAATGCCGAGCGCGTGCCTGGCGTGTTTCAGTCGATTTTCGCCAGTGCTTTTTCACCGGATGCGATGTTCGGTGGCCTGATCAGTGTGATTATTGTGGGGGTGAGTCGTGGTGCTTTCTCTAATGAAGCCGGGATTGGCACCGAGGTCATGGCCCACAGCGCGGCAAAAACCAATGAGCCAGTCCGAGAAGGATTGGTCGCTAGCCTAGGTCCTATCATTGATACCTTAATTGTCTGTAGTTGCACTGCGCTAGTGATCTTGGTGACCGGTGTGCTTGATCAAGCCGAGGGCATGCAGGGTGTTAGCCTGACCATGGCAGCATTTAAAGCAGCGTTTGGCGCGCCAGGGGCCTGGTTATTGGCGGCACAGGTGTTAGTTTTGTCTTTCACCACGGTATTTACATTCTGGTATTACGGCTATAAATGCTTTGTCTATTTGTTTGGCGAGCAGGCGGGTCAGTATTATAAGTACCTATACTTATCGCTTGTGGTGCTGGGGGCGGTATTATCGCTGGATGTGGTGTTCTTATTCCTCATTGGGGCGTATGGGCTGATGGCAGTGCCCACCATGGTTTCCGCGTTGCTGCTGGCGCCTAAGGTAAACCAAGCTGCTAAACGTTATTTTGCCAGTCATCGTTACCGTGAAAGCCATCGCTCACAGGTAACCGACAGTTAATGAGCCGATAGTTAATGGCTTGACTGAAAACTTTGTTGTCACGCTAAAACGAACAAAGGCTGCCAATGTGCAGCCTTTGTTTTGTTCACTATGTTGGCCTTTATCGTTGATTAATCATCAAGTGGTGCGCCGAATACGTAGGTATCAGCCAGGCTAACCATGCGACCGATTTCGGGTTTGGTGATGGTATCATTGGCGCCCAATTGCAGAGCCTTAGCGCGGTTATCCTCGCTCATGATCGACGAGAACATGATAATAGGCATGGTTTTATAGGTATCCATCTCTCTGAGGCGTTTGACTAAGTGCATACCGTCCATACGTGGCATCTCTACGTCTGACACAATCGCATCCACAAACTCATTGATCGACACACCTTCTTCTTTGGAAATGCGTTCGAATTCGGTGAGTTTGTCAAAGGCCTCGCCACCATCTTTGGCCGATATAATGTTAAAGCCAGCTGAGCGTAGCGTGTTCTCAATTAAGCTACGGATGAAGGCGGAATCGTCCACCACTAAAATCGTTTTTGCTTCGCGTTTTTTCGCGCTGGATTCGGAAATGTTGACGTTTCTGTCCTGAGTGACATCGTATTTTTCCATACTCAACTCAGGGTTAATATCGGCAATGATTTTCTCAAAATCCAGGATCATAATCAGGTTTTTGTCTTTGCGGACAACGGCGACCACACAATCTTGCTCGCCTGCTTCTAAAAATTGGCTCGGGGACTCAACCGCTTCCCAGGAAATACGATGGATACGACTAATACTGTCAATCAAAAACCCATTAGTCATGTTGTTAAAGTCGGTGACAATCACAAACTTATTGTCTTTCTCTGGACGCGTCGGGACGCCTAACCAGCCTGCGAGATCAATCAGTGGCGTTAGCTTGTCGCGTGACGAAAACACCCCAATCATGTGCGCCTGGGCGTTTGGATAGTCAGTGGTTTCCGGAACTTGGATAACTTCGCGAACCTTGGCAACGTTGATACCGTAGTAGCAGGTTTTGGTACTGCCGTCAGGAAGTTGCTTGATTAAGTGAAACTCAATGATTTCTAGCTCATTCGTACCACTTTCCGTCAGTATTTCGTTTTTTGATGGCTCGTCGTTCATGCCTACCACATTTCCTTTCGATATCAGCGAATAAAGCTGGCGTTAAACTGAGTTTGTTCCAGTATAAGCCTGAGATCAATAAAGCGACAATCTTTGCTCGATAATCGTGCTGCTTTTCTGTGGGCTATCGCGCTAAATTGATCGCGAAAATCATCGATAAGTTACAGCTTAATAACAAAAAAGCCTGCGGCGAGCAGGCTTTGAAGACCGTTAGGGCCGTTTGGCAGTTAAGGTAAGGCCACGTCTAAGTGGTAATTCCCGATCATTTTTCCTTGGCTGTCCAAAAAGCGTGTATAGGAGAACGGCGCGAGATCAATGGTGGTTGGCAGACCACGTACCACTTCATTCATCACCTTTCCGGTGATGGCAGAGGTCAACATACCGGTACGGAAATGCCCACATGCATTGAGGTAACCGTCAATATCCGGCACTGCACCAAGAATCGGCAGCTCATCCGGTGAGCCCGGACGCAAGCCTGCCCAGCAGCGCTTGATATTCATCTTCTTCAGCTCGGGGATAGACTTCATGGCGCCTTGTGCCAGCTGTTTGATGTACTTCATGTCTGTGGTGGTGTCAAAACCACGCTCTTCGGTGGTTGAGCCAATCAAGACTTCGCCGTTATCTTTTTGGGCGATATAACAATCACTGGTGGTTAAACAGCCATTTAAAAGCTTAGGTAGCTTCTCGGAGACGATCACTTGGCCTTTGACTGGGAAGACAGGCATTGGCACCCCCGTTGCCCACAAGCTGAGCTTTTCCGCCCATGCGCCACCTGCATTGATCATGGTGCCACAACCTAGCTTGCCGTTTTCTGTTTCAACCGCGACAACGCGGTTACCTTGTCTCACCACACCCGTGACTTTGGTATTGAGGTATAGCTCGACACCGTTCTGCCGTGCTGCTTCCAAATAGGCCTCGTTAAGGCGATAGGGATTGATTTGGTGATCACCCTCAAACTCCATCGCACCAATTGCCGCACGCGACACGTTAGGCTCTTGTGCGTGAAGATCTTCTTGAGACACCCAACGGACATGCTCTTGGCGATCAGGAATGGCGGCCGCAATATGTTCGGCATAGAGTTTGTCGTACTTATCAAACATGACAAACTTCAGACCAGTACGCTCAAACTTAAAGTCTACACCGTGATGCGTCAGCAAATCATCATACAATGCCGGATAGAGCTGGTTAGACAGCATCGCCATATCGAAGAACGGCTTGGGCATAATGTGCGGTTTGATCTCTGGTGATCCACCTTCGCCGCTTTCTTGCATCTGCTTAGAAAGGGTCTTAAACAGGATAACGCCGCAGCCAAGGCCGGTTGACTCGCCCATCGCCCATAGACCACCGGCTGACGCACGCGAGGCGTTTCCGGGGTATTTATAGTCCACAACGGCGATGGATAAGTCGCGCTCGCGGCTTAAATGATAAGCCACTGACGCGCCGATCACGCCGCCGCCACAAATTACGATGTCGTACTGTTTCATGCGTCATCCTCCAACGCAGCAAAAGGAATAGGGTCGAGTGGGAATCGAGGGCGAATCAAAGGTTGAGGCGACGTCGTGCTCTCATTGAGTCGGTCGTAGCAGTAGTGTGCACAGGTTTTTCCTTGGCAGTCACCCATTGTGACGCGGGTACGCATTTTCAATGTAATGACATCCTTGACGCCTTGATTGATGGCGTTATCAATGTCCGCCTTTTTCACTTGTTCGCAGCGACAGATCACTGTGTCTTTTTCCGGCAAACTGAGCAGGCCCGGGCGGCGGTAGCCTGCCGTATCAAAGCCTTTACGGAAACGGTAGCTCTTTTCGAGCTGATGACGCAGAGCCTTAAACTCATTGTCAAGATTAGGCATTGAAATATTGCGTGCCTTCAGTGCGGAGTACGCCGCAATCTTTCCTTCCAACATGGCGGCTTCAGCGCCGGCAAATTTCACGGTATCACCGGCGCAGTAAACATTGTCGAGACTGGCACGTTGCCACTCGTCCACCACGGGGATTGCTCCGCTCATATGATCGTACTGCATATCTAGCCCCATTAGTTGCGCAAGCTGAGAGCGTGCTGCAAAGCCGTAACCCACACCAAGTACATCGGCATTTATGGTTTCGGCACGGCTAACATCTGGGTGCCAATCTTTACTGTAGGGTGCAACCGTGACGTGCTCGACTTGGGGGTCACCCGAGGCTTTGACGACGCCCCAGCCGTAATGCATCGGAATATGGTGGCGTTTGAGATACATCATCATGGAGAGGCCATCTAGCGCGAGCTGTGGACGGTTGAGGAGGGCGAGCGTTTCACGTGCCAAGTCTTTAAACGGCGCCGCTTCATAGATACCGGCGATATCACAACCGGCTTTGTGAAGCTGACAAGCAACCAGTACAAGCAAAGGCCCTGTGCCGGTGATCACGCAGCGGTGCCCGGGACGAACCAAGCCGCTTTTTATTTGAAGCTGGATCCCCCCAAGAAGCATCACCCCTGGTATATCCCAGCCAGGAAAGGGAATGCTGCGCTCTTGGCAACCGGTGGCGAGGATCAACTGCTCATAGTCAATCGTTGATAGCGTATCTTCATGAGCAGTGAGGAGATGTTGATCCGCCATTGGCCCCAGTACCCGCGTCAAACTGCGTAGGTCAATCAAATCCTGATGCTGGTGATATTGTTCGCGCAGGGTTTGTGAGGTGGCCTTCCATTTGTCATCCAAATGGGGCAGTGCGTTGGTCTCTCGCCACGGGCCACGATAGACGACGCCACCGGGTTTGGGGGCTTCATCAACAATAATACTGGCAACCTTGTGCTTGGCCAGTGTGACCGCTGCAGAGAGACCAGTAGGTCCAGCACCAACAATAACAACAGGCTTAGACATGGGTTTCTCCTTGCTCGACGGTGTGGCTTTCAAGATCCGTGTTCTCAACCACAATATTGGCTTCAGTGCGGACATCCATATCCGGTTGAACGGCAACTTGACACGCACGTTGTTTATGGCAGCCGTTGATTTCCAGCGTGCAGCAATGACACACGCCCATGCCGCAATAGGCACTGGCTAACCGGCCATAATCATTTTTAGATAGCGCACGGATATTGCTTGCGAGCAAGGTGCTTAGCACGCTTTCTCCAGCGATGGCGGGAACCGTCTCGCCATTGACATGGATCGAGAAGGTTTCGCCAACGGCATCGGTAATGTCTTGATTTCGTCTCATCGTTTTAATTTGCTCATTGGTATGTTGTTGGCACAGTGATGACGCCCACTCAGCCTGTTTAAGTGAGCGGAGTGTGTTGTCTTATTTATTAGGCGAGGAGTATACTAAACTTGCTTTGTGAATATGACGTTACTTTTTGTTTCTTATTTGTTATTACTCGCAAAATGTATGGAAATAATGATGATGTTGTGAGCTTTATCATGATAACGATCAGGTTTGCGCGGAGAGGGGCCTGTGAACAGTGACGCTATATCGGTCAAGCGCTGTTGCGTAAACAAGGTGGCTATGTCATCAATGAAGAAGTGGTGTATCGCGATCTTGTATCGGCAGAGGAGGCAAGGATGACAGAGTCAGGCTCACAGTGGTTGGAAACGGTTAAAGAGATGCGAGAGACATTCGACGCGCAAAAAGAACAGGTGTCTCAGTGTCCTTTTTTAGAGTACAGCCATCGTCGCGACGCACTTCTGCGCTTGCGTCAGGCCATCAAGCAAAAATCGTCTGCGTTACAACAAGCCCTTAGCGACGATTACGGCTACCGTGCGCCCGTTGATACTGAAATTGCCGACATCTTGCCTTTGCTGCACCAGATTGATTACACCCGTCGTCGATTAAAGCGATGGATGAAGCCGCAAAAACGGCGTCCTGGTATTACCCTGCTAGGCACCAAATTGGCTGTGCACTCTCAGCCAAAAGGCGTGGTTGGGATCATTGTACCTTGGAACTTTCCGATTATGCTGGCAGTGAGTCCGCTGATTTGCGCGTTGGCCGCGGGCAATCGGGTAATGCTTAAGCTTTCGGAGTTCACGCCCAACACCAACCAGGTATTACGCGCGTTAATCGCTGAGGTGTTTAGCCCAAACGAAGTGGCCGTGGTTGAAGGTGAAGTTGAAGTGTCGCGCCGCTTTACCGAGTTAGAGTTCGACCATCTCTTTTTCACCGGCTCAACCCAGGTCGGACGTCAAGTCATGCTGGCGGCGGCCGATAATTTAACACCGGTTACCCTCGAACTGGGGGGTAAATCGCCGGTGATCATTGATGATCAAATTGATATGGACGTGGCTGTCTCACGGCTCATTTACGGGAAGTGCTTAAATGCTGGGCAGATATGTGTTGCCCCCGACTATGTGCTTTGCCCTGAACATCGGCAAGAAGCCTTTATACACGCCTATCAACGTGCATTTCGTGCTATGTATCCTGACTTTGAGGCCAATCAAGATTACAGCCAGATCGTTAATCAACCCCAAGCGATGCGGCTAGAAGAAACGCTCCAAGATGCGCTCGATAAGGGTGCGCGTCGCTGGTGTGCACTCGACCAGCAAACCATGCCAACTGCGGAAAAACGACGCTGGCCAACTCAGCTACTGACCCAAGTCACCGATGATATGCGGGTGATGCAAGAAGAGATTTTTGGCCCGCTCCTGCCTGTGGTTACCTATCAAGATATCTCTGAGGCATTGCGTTATATTCAGGCGCGCCCGCGACCGCTCGCTTTGTATTTGATGAGCAATGACGCTGAGATACGCGCGCAGGTCACCACGCAGCTTCACGCTGGCGGTATGGGGATTAATGAAACCTTGTTCCATGTCGCTGCCGAAGATGCGCCTTTTGGCGGCATTGGTGACTCCGGCATGGGGCATTACCACGGCATTGAAGGCTTTTATACTTTTAGCCACAGTAAAACCGTCCTCACCCGTGATAAATGGGACACCAGCTTTTTAGTCAAACCCCCGTACAACCGCTGGTACAAACGCTTAATGCGCTGGTGGTTAATGCGGTAAGCCTAACCTCGCACTCGTCAGCAATATAAAACGTGGAGCATGATAGGTATCATGCTCAAGCATAAAGTGTAATTATTCTTGGAGTTTCTCCTTTACCAAAATATACTGGTAATGCAGCTGAACCTATCTATGAAGCAAGAAAAACCAGCTTAGATACCGTAAATGCTTCCAATAACTTTGAAAAAGCACGAAAAGAACTAGTGAGGGAGACTAGTGAAAAATAAAAAAATATTATGGGGCTTGTTGGTATTCATGCCTGTATATCTATACTTGTTTCAATATGAGGGTAAAGTATCAATAAATAACGCAGTTATAGATGCTGCATACTGCCAAGGTACTCTAAAGTCGGGCACGTTACTTAAAGCAAATTATACTATCGATGGTAAGAAGGATTTTTTTTCTATTTTACCACTAGGGACTACTTGCGAGATACTACTAGAAAAACTAAAAGTAGATAATTCAGTTTTGTTGAAACAAGAGATGGGACCTTTCGGAGGGCTAAGCTGGACGATGATAAGTGTTGATGGTGGAGAAAGATATTATGGTAGCGATGACTAGTTATGATTGTATCCACTCTCCCTTTGATGATACCAGTCAAAAATAGACGTTTAAAGTGCCTCTGGTTTTCCACCTTAAAATATTGCCTGTGCTGTATCGATTGAAATAATTTTATGGTTTAGAGGTTGTTGCTATTAAAAATATAAAGATAAAAATATTGTTTAGAAGATGTGATATAGTGAGTGAGAATGAAGTAAAAGACCCACAAGAAATTTACCAGGAAATTGGAAGCCTTATTTGGTCGGTTTTTCCTGAAGATGCATTAGAAGCGTATTTCTACTGTCAGGTTTTCGATACTTTTAGAGAATACTGTTATTCATGGATAAATTCTAACGGAAGTGAAGCGAGCCCTGATTTTGACGACAGCCAAATCAACGAAGTAACGTATTTGATTGGTAAACAATTAAAGTTTCTTCAACAGCATCCGATTTTTTCTCAAGAACGTTGGACTCATTGCAAAGTCACTGTTACAACCGAAGGGAAGTTGAATATAGACTTTGCTTATATTGAGGAAAGTGATACTTGGACTGGTCTGTATATGAGGGGGATAAGTTCGCTAACCGAGGAGGAAGCTGACAGGTACAGCGTGCCTGAAGAGCTTTGGGAAGAGCGTCGAGCTCAGTGAGTCTTTTGAACCCGTGAGGTGAGAGTGCTAGAACACCGCTCAAATAGGTTTGTAAGTCTATCCGCATGAGTGACCGGTATGCGCTTACCACGAGCCTTTAATTTTTATATCAGTCAAAACGTTAAGGTATGTTTGCGTGCTTCACGGCTCAGCGATGTTGCTAGATGAATACAGGGTATCACTAAACTTTTCCGAGAAATTGATCTATATCTTTGGTTGTTACATAACTGTTAAGAGTGGTGCGAAGCAACCAAAGGAGCGACACAATGGCGTTTTCAGTACAACCCGATTCCATGTTGCCAGACATTGGCGATCATGAGCGCGCGATGGTTGAACAAGAGGTAAAGCTCGCGGTCACCGATGCCAATGGCAAATCACTGGGGTATTTAGCGATGGTGCCAGATGCACAGCGCTTTATTACCTTAACCCAAGATAACGCAGAGGCGTTGAGTTTTATCAAAACCCCTTGCAGCGTCAATGCGGGTTATTATCAGTGGTCGTTTTTTTATGACGACATTGAGTATGGCCTGGACTGTTTAATTGAACCTGACAGAAACAAGTGTCGGCTATATGCCAATGATCATGCGGCAGCCGCGCCATCGTGGAAGCTTGTTGATGAAGGGGAGCGTGGCTCTTTGATGATGGCAGCCCCTATCTCAGCGATTGGGCCGGGCACGCGTATTGCTGTTACCTCTGATGAAGCCGACGTTCCGAATGTATTAGTTGGGGCGCTTGAAGGCGGCGTGTTGGTGCATGAGCAGCCAAGTTAATAGGTTGAACACCGAGTATCTTACCGGCCAGTGCTCTGTCACTGGCTTTTTTATGCCAATCAATCTCACTCTCTAACTGCATGTGTTAATTCACTTTCATTTTAGCTGTGAGCAGCATCAAAGAACTGTTCATCAATCATTTTTAGTAAAAAAGTGTTAAGTGCTCACAGATGGCCTACATAAACACTTTGTAAACAAAAAGTTAAAATTGATGCTGCTGATGCAATAGTAAATAATGCTGGTAGGTTGGATAAATAAAGCGATTTTCTCTGCGGAAAAAACTGCTGTTGATGCATAGCTTTATAAACGTGCTTGTTGTTATTTGTAGGCAATTAATTTTTGATACGTTTAACCATTGTAAGGAATACAATATGTTAAAGCATGTACTTAGCTGCTGTATTGCATCAGCATTAGTCGCTGCATCGCCTGCAGCGCTCGCAAAACAGGAAGAGGGTAAACAAGCGATCTCTCAGCAGCAAACGCTAGCGCCACTCGTTGTCGCGTCAGACAAGCAGGGGATTGAAGACCAATACATTGTGGTATTCAAACAACCGATGACGCTCAGCGACGATCCACAAGCGCTACAAACCTTCACTCAGCAGACCGTTTCAAGCATGGTCAACCAACACGCGGTTAAAGTTGAGAAAGTGTTTGATCGCTCGCTGAGTGGCTTTGTAGCCAAATTGACGCCAGAGCAACTGCGCGCGTTGCGTATGGACGAGCAAGTGGACTTTATCGAGCAAGATAAGACGATTTCCTTGGACCCGGTAATCACCCCAAACGCCAACCAGAGTAATCCAGTTTGGGGGTTGGATCGCATTGACCAACGTAACCTGCCTTTGGATAACAATTACAGTACCAATTTTGATGGCACAGGTGTGACGGCGTACGTCATTGATACAGGTGTGACAACGTCACATGTAGAGTTTGGTGGTCGTGCTCGCTCTGGCTATGATTTTGTTGATAACGATAATGACGCGTCGGACTGTAACGGTCACGGCACCCATGTGGCCGGCACTATCGGTGGTAGCCAATATGGCGTCGCTAAAAATGTCGACATTGTTGGGGTGAGAGTGCTGAGCTGTAGTGGTTCGGGCTCAACGTCCGGTGTGATTGGCGGGGTTGATTGGGTGGCTGCCAATGCCAGTGGACCATCGGTGGCAAACATGAGCTTAGGTGGTGGTGTGTCTACAGCACTGGATCGTGCGGTTGCCAGTGCGGTGCAATCGGGTGTGAGCTTTATGCTGGCGGCTGGCAATTCCAATGCCGATGCGTGTAACAGCTCGCCGGCCCGTGAGCCAAGTGGCGTCACCGTGGGTTCAACAACAAGCAGCGATAGCCGCTCAAGTTTCTCCAACTGGGGCAGCTGTCTTGATGTATTTGCACCAGGCTCGCAAATCAAATCTGCCTGGTATGACGGTGGTTATCGCACCATCAGTGGCACGTCAATGGCGACACCTCATGTTGCCGGTGTTGCGGCCTTGTATTTACAAGAAAACAATAGCCTATCGCCAGCACAAGTCGAGAGCTTAATTAGCAACCGTGCTAGCGTAAATAAAATCAGTGATCCTCGTGGTTCGGTTAACAAACTGCTCTATAGCCAAGCGGATAGCAGTTGTGAGCCTGATTGTGACCCAACGCCAGGGCCAAAAAATGAGCTCAAAAATGGCCAGCCAGTCACGGGTATTTCTGGGGCACAAGGTACGCAGCGATTCTTTTACGTTGATGTTGACGCGGGGCAACGTCTAACGGTCAATATCAGCGGGGGCTCAGGCGATGCAGATTTGTACGTACGCTATGGGGCGAAACCAACTTTAAATAGCTGGGACTGCCGTCCATACAACTACGGCAATAGTGAAGTGTGTACGGTACAAAGCACACAAAACGGTCGCTATCACGTGATGCTTAATGGTTACACTGCTTTTAACGGTGTCAGTGTGACAGCGCGATACTAATGCACTGTCGCTAAGGCGGTCGCGTTATGACCGAAACCGTTTTATGACCCAAGATGACGATAAAGCGCGGCACAAAGCCGCGCTTTTTAGTGGTATTGGCGCAAGCAATCGTATAGCAAGTTGATAAAGCCCTTTCGATCGACGGCCATTGCCACCTCGGTATTGGCGAGATTGCCCGTGACGTGATAGCGGTCGACGACCGTCATTCCAGTGGTTAACGTCCCTTGTGTCTCGACACCCACCCATAGTGATTCACACTCGAAGAGCTCGGGCATCACCAGCCACGCGATGGTGCAGGGATCGTGCAGCGGTGAGCCGTCTAAGCGCCACTTGGGATCGCGGTGATAGCGCATAAAGAAATCAAGCCAACCCGCAACTGTCTGTGCCACGGGATTATCGATGCCACGGATGGAAGCCACATCTTCATCTTTGACTAACGCTTGGTGGGTAACATCTAATCCAAACATGGTGATTGGGATCCCAGCGCGAAACACGCGATCAGCGGCTTCTGGGTCGACATAAATATTAAACTCGGCTGCTGGTGTCCAATTGCCCAAGGTCACACCGCCTCCCATCAGCACAATCTGCTTAATCCGGTTGGTTAAATCCGGGTAGGCGGCCAGGAGTAAAGCCACGTTGGTTAAAGGGCCAGTCGCGACCAAGGTAATAGGCTGGTCAGCGTCTTGAAGTACACTGGCCATTAGGTTAACGGCATTATCAGGATGGGCGTCCATCGTGGGCTCTGGCAGCGCAGGACCATCCAAGCCCGACTCACCGTGAACATTATCAGCAATAATGAGCTCACGGGTGAGTGGTTTATGTGCGCCACCCGCGATAGGGATGTGTGTTTGTTGCAACAAAGTCAAAATGCGTCTGGCGTTGTAAAGGGTTTTATCTGGGGTTTGATTTCCGGCACTGGTGGTGACTGCTTTGATATCAAGCTGGGGGAGTGCACAAGCCATCACCAGTGCAATGGCATCGTCATGGCCGGGATCGCAGTCGATAATAATGGGTTCACGCATAAGCTGGCCTATCGCGGAGTTGGAGAACACGTCGGTCAGCACAGGATAAACGCCTTGCCACTTGCAGCGTGTGATCGTCCTCGCTAATTGCTCACGCGAGCGAAATGTAACAGGTGAATAATTTATCATCAAAAACTGAGAGATGAGTTGTTACACATTGTCAACATGTTGCGAGCGAAAATGTGGTTGTTGCATTATTTTGCAAACAATTCAATCAATCTGTCTTTGCTTGATAATTTGGAGGTTTATGTTGAAAATTTATGGTATTAATAGAGTTATAAACTGCTTTTTAGATTTTAACCTAGATTATATGACAAGTATTTAACAAAACAATTAGGACATATATCTATTACATTTATGTGATACTTTAAGTTGAACTCGCTACTATGCAACCGCTCAAAATATTATAACTAAGAGAGTTTGACGTGAACCAGACTATAGATATCTCCTCAAAAAGTGTATCGCACCGCTGGACCCAACATGATACCCATTGGGCACTCAGCTTGTTCGGTACAGCGGTGGGGGCCGGGATCCTGTTCCTTCCCATTAATCTCGGGATGGGGGGCTTTTGGCCACTCATGATTATGGCCGTACTGGCGTTTCCGATGACGTTTATGGCTCACCGAGGCTTAGCGCGCTTTGTGTTGTCGTCTCGCCACAAAGATGCCGATTTCACCGATGTGGTTGCCGAACACTTCGGCAGCCATGCAGGCCGTTTGATCTCCGTGCTGTATTTTCTTTCTATTTTCCCCATTTTGTTGATATATGGCGTTGGGCTGACTAATACAGTTGATAGCTTTTTGGTTAATCAACTCGGGTGGGCGTCGCCAAACCGTGTCATGCTGTCTGGTGTGCTAGTCGCAGGTATGATTGCGATCATGATGGGGGGCGAGCGCCTGATGCTGCGTGCATTTGCGGCGATGGTTTATCCGCTGGTTGCTATCTTGGCGTTTTTGTCTTTTTACCTAATACCATCATGGCAAGCACCGAACCTCGCTATGCCCGGGATGGGAGAACTGGGCATGAATCTATGGCTCGCCGTGCCAGTAGTGATTTTCTCGTTCAGCCATGCGGCGGCGATTTCTAGCTTTGCCAACATTCAGCGCCGTCACTATGGTGATGATGCCCAAGGCAAGTCAGAGCAAATTCTTAAACGCGCGGGCGTGATGTTAGTTGCCTTTGTACTCCTGTTTGTTTTCTCGTGCGTGTTGACGCTCACCCCGGCACAAATGGCGGAAGCGAAGGCGCAAAATGTGTCTGTGCTCTCATACCTTGCTAATGTCACCCAAAATCCATTTATTGGCACCTTAGGGCCTTTGGTCGCCTTTATTGCTATCACATCATCGTTCTTGGGGCATTTCCTCGGTGCACGCGAAAGTCTGAACGGCCTGGTCACCAAACATAGCAAACTCACTTATAAAAAGGCCGATAAGCTCGGCGTGGTGGTGATGTTTTTTGCTATTTGGTGGTGTGCGGTGATTAACCCCAGCATCCTCGATATGATGGGCGCATTGTCTGGGCCTGTGATTGCGATGATCTTATTTATTATGCCAACGGTTGCGGCCTACAAAGTCAAAGCGCTGTCGCAGTATCGCGGCAAAGCGGGTACTTACTTTATCTTTGTGACAGGTATGCTGGCGATTTCAGCGTTGCTTTATAACCTGATGGGTTAAGTAAACAATATCATCTTGCATGAAAGCGCCCTCGCGGCGCTTTTTTGTATGTTGCAATGTCGTAAGCCCGCTCTCACTGGCTTATCTCGTGCAAAACGGCGCAGTTCTTACCCTGCTTTTTAGCTTGATACATGGCTTTATCGGCATCAACAATTTCACTGTGAGGCATACCATTTGGGTAGTAAGCCACGCCCAAACTCACTGTGACGGGCATAGATGGATGATTAAATAGTGCAAGGCTTTGTCTTGATATCTCGTTGCACAGCAGTTTGCCTTGCGCCACGGCACGCTCAGCGGTAGAAAAATACTGCAGCACGGCAAACTCCTCTCCCCCGATCCTTGCCACCACGGCGTCATTGGGTAATAGACTCCGCGCTGTTTGAGCGACAAAGCAAAGCACTTCGTCGCCATGTGCGTGGCCGAACCCATCGTTAAAGGCTTTGAAGTCATCAATATCGAACACCATCAGGGTTATTCCCTTGACTTCGCGCATTTGGCTATATAGGCACTGATAGAAATAACGTCGGTTGTGAAGATGAGTGAGAGAGTCAGTAATCGCTTGCGCTTGCAGTAAGTCATTGGCTGCTTGCAGCGCATGCGTCTTCTGTTTAACCGTTCTTTTCAGTAAAAAGATATAGCTGATGCCCACTATCACACCAAAGGCGATTAGCGTTGGTAACAAATACGCGGGATAGACGGTCTCGACATCGTAATATACCCAGCGATTTAATAGCCGCCGCTTGGTTTCATCGTCGAGCCAAGCAAATTTATTATCAACTTGATTGAGTAATGCCGTCTTCCCTTTCGCAAAACCGGCATATAACATTTCTGTATAGAGGTGCCTGACGGGTATAAACAAATTTTGGTTAGTGGTGGTATAAAGGTGATAATTGGCGACTTGCAGATCGGCGACGAATGCTTGGATGTCTGCAGATAACGCTGCATCAAGCATGGCTTGGTTATTCGGGAAGAGCTGTAGCGTTACGTCTGGAAATTCGGTTCTCATAAACTCTTCTTCGTACCCGCCTTGCACAACACCGACTGCGTGGTCGGTGTCGCCCGCTAACACATAATCTGCCGATACGCCCGTGAGAGTTTGGCTGAAGAACACTTGCGTATCGATGCTAAAAAGTGGGGTGCCGAAATCCATAAACGCTAACCGTTCTGGTGAGCGAAGTAAGCCTGCGTGAACATCGGCTTGACCGCTTCGCACAGCATCAATCGATTGTTGCCAATCAGTTAGCACAAATTCAATTTGATAGCCGTTACGTTTGCCAAATTCTTTCCAAAAATCAATTAGGATCCCTTTTGGCTCTTGATTGCGGTCAAGATAGGAAAATGGTCGCCAAGCATGCGAGTTCGCCACTTTTAAAACAGGGCTTTGTGGCTTGGACTGTTGGTTTTGCTCAGCGTCAACACTCAGCGTGATGGTCAAGAGGACGCCAATGCTCAGAACCACAACGATGATACGAGTCACCACATATAACACCCCAGAATGCCGCATAAACAACCCTTGAATCTGGCAATGGCTAGAAATGATGGCGCGCAATGCATGCGACCATTACTACCAGTATATGAACAAAACATTGGCAGCTGGGGATAAATGTCACTTTTTCCGCAAAACTGAGAGGGTAGTGCGTTCGTGATGATACACCCGATTGTGGCAATGCCAGCGGCATGAGGTGGCGCTCCGAGCGTTGCTAAGCTGGATGCGCCGCATTGTTATCCGTTATTGTTTGGCACCGTGCTCAGCGAGCACGCGAGCGTTGACCGTTTGAAACGGATACGACGCAAGTGCGCCAAAACCAGGTATTGTCTTCGCCTTGATTTTGGTATGAAGCGGTGAAGACAGCCCGAGTAAAAAACGTGTCGTTGCCGCGTGACTTGGCGTGGCATCGCAAGCGGCGGCGAAGTGCTGGCACCATGATGATAATGCCTGCACATCGATCGCGGGTAATTCAGGGCGTGGGGGTAGCTGAGCAATATGTCCTTGGCATACCGAACAATGGCCACAAGTAGTTGGCGCCGCGTGATCGCCAAAGTAGTCGGCAAGGCGCTGGCTAATACAGGTTGAAGAGGCCAATAAAGCCAGTAATTGGTTGATGCGGGCCAGTTCGCTCTCTTCCTTTTTAGCAAAAAGGTTATGTAATTGTTCAGCCTGCGCTTGAACATCAATCTCATGGGGACTGACCGAAAAGACTTGCGTGGCCTGTTGGGTGGCAAGTGATATCCAACCTTGCTCGTGAAAATAGTCCAGTGCCGCTAACGCGCGCTTTCTCTCTGCCCCAAAGCGTTGCCACAGTTGTTGGAAATCCATCTTGTACCAGGTTTTAGCTTTGACCGCGCACGTAAATAGTTGGGCGACAAATTCGCGCCGCTCACCCTGAAATTTAGCCGTAATGGTTTCTGGTGACTCAACGGATTGGAACTTCACATCGGCAAAATAACTGTATTGGCTGGTGATTACACCGGCCATTTCTAAATAAACCAGCAAGGTTTTAAGCGGCAAAAGCCGTATATTATACGTCCGTGATAGACTGTGTAGCATGACTTCCCATTGTTGACCGGCTTGTTTTATTTCTTCCAGTAGCCCCTGGATCGCCGTTTTGTCTGGCGTATCGCCGTAGATAAAATTTTCCAGTACATTCAGGCTTGATTGGTTGGCGAGCACAGTGCACGTTGCCTGGTGGCCATCTCGTCCCGCGCGGCCAATCTCTTGGCTATAGTTCTCGATCGATTTAGGCAAATCAAAATGGATGACACGTCGGATATCAGCCTTGTCGACCCCCATACCAAAGGCGATGGTCGCGACAATACATGGTGATCGGCCCGCCATAAAGGCTTCTTGTATTGATACACGCGTATCGTGACTCATACCGGCATGGTAAGCCGTCGCGGGGATATGCTGGGTTTGTAGCCACTGGGCGACATCCTCGGCGGTTTGCTGCTGGGTGACATAAATGACAGTTGGTAAGAGGGGAGCAGGCTGCAACTGCTCAACCAGCGCTTGCCGTTTTTGATCCTCTTCCACGGCGACCACATTCAGGTAAAGGTTGGAGCGATAAAACCCGGTTAATGTCGTGTTACTTGCTGGGATCGCGAATTTTTTTTGCATGTCCTCGACAACCGCGGGTGTCGCAGTAGCGGTGAGAAGCAATACCTGAGGAATATTTAATTGCTGTCGATAAGCGGGGAGTTTGAGGTAATCGGGGCGAAAATTATGTCCCCACTCAGAGATACAATGTGCTTCATCTATGACCAATAAAGAGATCGGGATAGGGGTAATAAATTGGCGAAAGCGTTCGTTGTTTAACCGCTCGACCGAAATCATCAGGACTTTGATATCGCCGCGACGGATCTGCTCCATCACTTGTTTAGTTTGCTCGGGAGTCTGTGTGGAATCAATGGTAGCGGCGGCAATACCTTTACGGCGCATAAAGGCGATTTGATCATGCATTAATGCTAGCAAAGGTGAAATCACTAGGGTTAAGTTGGGCAGTTGCGTGGCTGGTAGTTGATAGCACAATGACTTACCTGCACCGGTAGGAAAAATCGCACAGGCCGACTCCCCTTGCATTATCTGAGAAATCACCGACTCTTGTCCTGCACGAAATGATGAAAACCCAAAAACGTGCTCAAGTGCCTTGGTCAACATACCGCCTCTCCCCGTTTTTAACCCAGCGTTTTTTATAAATCGAGAAGAGACGGTATCGGTGACACGTTGGCGTTGCAAGCACAAGCGATGACGAGTGCGAGCGACTCCAGCATCTTTTTCAAGCGGAAAAGATGTCCTTGCTTGAGGTGACAACCATTACAACGCCTTAACTAATGCTGCGATGTGATCCCAGTTGCGCGCGTCAATCAACTTGGCAGGGACCATCCAAGTGCCACCACATGCAAGCACCGAAGGTAATGCGAGATAATCGCTTACGTTCGCCTCACTCACGCCGCCGGTTGGCATAAAACTCACGGGATACACGGCAGATAATGCTTTTAACATCGCAATGCCGCCTGAAGCTTCGGCAGGAAAAAACTTCAACGTATCCAGCCCCAGCTCCATGGCTTGCTCGACTAAGCTGGGGTTGTTGATCCCAGGGATGATAGGAATGCCGCGTTGCTGGCAATGTTTTACTGTGGTTGGGTTAAGCCCAGGGCTGACAATAAAATCGGCGCCTGCGTCAATTGCGGCGTCGACTTGGGTTGCAGTGAGTACCGTGCCGGCACCAATCAGCATATCGGGATAGGCATCGCGCATGAGACGGATAGCACGGGCGGCCGCGTCAGTGCGAAAGGTAATTTCAGCGCACGGTAGGCCGTTATCGACCAAGGTTTTTGCTAGCGGCACAGCATCATCCGCATTATTAATCGCAATCACTGGCACGATGCGAATTGCCTTAAGGCGTTGATTCAGTTCAGTCATGGGGGTTCCCTTACAGTAAAACGCTTAATAGCGCTACGATAACAAACGCAATGGTCCCGAGCAGGGTTTCCATCACAGTCCAAGTTTTAAGTGTGGTTTTTTCATCCATTTCGAGTAGGCGCGATACCAACCAAAAGCCCGAGTCGTTGAAATGCGATAAAACGGTCGCCCCACCAGCAATCGCGATGACAATAAAGCACACATCCAGTTGGGATAAACCCACAGTATGCGATACGGTGGGCGCGATAAGTGCGGCCGTGGTGGTGAGAGCAACGGTGGCAGAGCCTTGTGCAACGCGCAAGCAGGTAGCAATAACAAATGCGGCCAATATTATCGGCATGCCCGTGTCTGACAGCATGGTGGCGAGTGCTTGACCGATACCGCTCGCGCGCAAGACGCCACCAAACATGCCGCCCGCGCCAGTGACCAAAATGACGGCACAAATTGGCGCTAACGAATCGGTACACAGTTTTTCCATTTTACTTTTGCCCAGTTTTTGGCCAAAGACCAACAAGCAAGTTAATAGGGTGATCAGCAGTGCAACGGGTGTTTTACCCAGCATACGCAAGAAGCCGACCCATTGATGTTCACCGTTGACCATGCCAGCCACACTGAGTGCGTTCAGACCCGTATCGAGGAAAATGAGCAGTACAGGGAGCAGTAAAATCATCAACACAGTTGAAAAGGCAGGGTAATCCTTTTTGCTTTTAAACATGACTTCAGTGTTTAAAAAAGCCTTTGCGAGCGGAATGTTGAACCTCTTGCCTGCATACAGTCCGAATAAGTAGCTACCCAAATACCAAGTAGGAAACGAAACCAGAAGCCCAACGACTAAGAGCAAGCCCATGTCTGCGCCGAGTAAATCTGAGGCTGCAACGGGACCGGGATGAGGGGGGACAAAGGTATGCATAACTGCAAACGCCCCCGCGACCGGCAAGGCGTATTTTATCGGTGAGCCACCCAAGCGTTTTGCGACGCTAAACATGATGGGCATCATTACAATCAGCCCCGCGTCGAAAAAGATAGGAAAGCCAAAGAGCAAAGAAGCAATACCGAGTGCTAATGGGGCACGTGCTTCGCCAAACCGAGCGATCAGCGTATCGGCCAAGACATTCGCACCGCCGGTGACTTCGAGAATTTTGCCTATCATGGCACCCAGCCCGACGAGTAAGGCAACTGATGCGAGGGTATTGCCAAACCCTGTCATCATGGTTGGCACCACGTTATCGATCGGGATTCCGGTGGTGAGTGCAGTGGCCAAGCTGACCAACGTCAGCGATGCAAAAGCATGTACCTTAAGTTTCATTATTAGTAGTAATAACAATGCGATAGCGCCCAGTGCTATCAAGAGCAGAGTCGTTGGCTCAGGGCTTTGTGCGAGTAGTTCCATGGCTCACCTCTTCCGACTAAGATGTTTTGTGTCAAACGTCACAAAGTTAAAAGTTACCGGTAACATGTTACCGGTAACCACACTAAGATAAAGACAATTATTAAATGCATGACCAAAAATGAGATCTGGTTAAAATCTCGCTAAGGAGTTGGTATGGCAATTGGTAGTGTGATTGTGATGGGCGTGAGTGGTTCTGGAAAAAGTACGCTAGGCGTGAAATTGGCACAGCGCTTAGACGCCAAGTTTATCGATGGTGATGATTTACACCCACGCGCAAATATCGAGAAAATGGCATTGGGACAGCCTCTCAATGATAGAGATCGAGAGCCTTGGCTCGAACGGCTCCGTGATGTCGCGTTTAGTTTGGAGCAAAAAAACGAATTCGGTGTCATCGTTTGCTCTGCGCTTCGACGTCAATACCGAGATAGGCTTCGTGAGGGAAATAAGAGCGTCACTTTTCTTTTTCTAGATGGTAGCTATGAGTTAATTCTTGAACGTATGCGAGCGCGTAAAGGCCACTTCATGAGAACCGAAATGCTTGACAGTCAATTTGCCGCTTTAGAAAAACCGACGGGGATTGAATCAGACGTGATTTCTGTTGATATCAACCGAGACATCGAATCCTTAACAAAATACGCAGCGTGTCTCATTACTCGTCAGCAAGAGGTGGCTTGATGGTGCACTCTAACGTTGAAGCGGTGACTAAAGAGCTACGCCAACGCAGCGAGTCTGCGCGCACCGCGTTTTTACGCCAAACTCAGAGACAAGCCGATATGGGAAAGACGCGTGCAAGCTTGTCTTGTGGCAATATCGCACATGCGGTGGCCGCATCGTGCCAGCAAGATAAACAGCACATGCTGGATATGACCACCGCCAATGTGGCAATTATCAGCGCTTATAACGATATGCTTAGCGCGCATGCGCCCTATGCTGACTATCCCGATCAGATCAAAGCTGCTCTGCAGCCTTTGGGCCATACGGCGCAAGTGGCAGGCTGTGTGCCCGCGATGTGTGATGGGGTGACGCAAGGTCAGCCGGGGATGGAGATGTCGTTGTTTTCACGTGATGTGATTGCGCAGGCGACTGCGATATCGTTAAGCCATAATGTCTACGATGCCACACTGTTGCTTGGCGTATGCGATAAAATTGCACCGGGGCAACTGATGGGCGCACTTGCCTATGCGCACTTACCGACTTTATTTGTGCCCTCTGGCCCGATGTCCACAGGTACAACCAACGAGGAAAAAGTGGCGGTACGTCAAGCGTATGCAGCCGGTGACGTCGGTAAAGAGGCATTATTGGCGATGGAATGTCAGGCCTATCACAGTCCGGGGACCTGCACCTTCTACGGCACGGCTAACACCAATCAACTGGTGCTTGAAGCTATGGGGTTAATCCTCCCCGGCGCCGCGTTTGTCGCCCCGAACTCGGCGTTGCGCCACGCGTTGACTTGTTATGCGGCGACAGCGTTAGCATCCCAGTGTGCGGGAAGTGCGACTTACCGACCACTCTGCGATGTGGTGACGGAAAAAAGCGTCATCAATGGTGTGGTCGCGTTGCTGGCTTCAGGCGGCAGCACCAACCATACCATCCATTTGGTGGCCATGGCGCGAGCAGCAGGGATCATCCTGACGTGGGAAGATATTGATACATTGTCCCATGTGGTTCCGTTACTGACTCGAATGTATCCTAACGGCCCGGCTGATATTAATGCTTTTGAAGCCGCTGGAGGCGTCCCAACGTTGATGGTGCACTTACATGCGCTTGGGTTATTACATGACGATACCTTACCTGCCGTCGGCCAATTTAGCGATCAATTGACCACACCACGATTAGACCAGGGGCAGCTTGTTTGGGAACCTGCCGCACCATCAACCGACACAGGGGTTATAGCGGCTTCCGGCTCGCATTTCAGCTCAACCAGTGGATTACGCATGCTCTCTGGCAATATGGGCAACGCGGTGATCAAAGTCTCCGCGGTGGCTCCCGCACATCGCGTGGTTTGCGCGCCTGCGCGAGTGTTTGACTGTCAGCACCAGGTTGAGCAGGCCTATCAAAGAGGGGAGTTCAACCAAGACGTGGTTGTGGTGGTACGTTTCAATGGCCCAGCCGCTAATGGCATGCCAGAGCTTCATAAACTCATGCCTATTCTTGGTAATGTGCAAAAGATGGGATATCAGGTTGCTCTAGTGACAGATGGACGGTTATCGGGGGCGTCAGGTAAGGTTCCTGCCGCTTTGCACGTCTGTCCAGAAGCCATGCATGGCGGTGCGCTGGCCGTTATTAAAGATGGCGATCTGATCACATTGGATGCCAATGCTGGCGTATTGACCTGTCATGCTGACTTATCCCTGCGTCCTGTGACAGAACCGCCCCAAGCGACCAATACATGGGGCCGTGATTTGTTTGCTGCGGCGCGTCAGCAGGTGTCACGCGCTGATGAGGGGGCGACGTATTTATTTCCTTCACCGCGTGCATAAGCCATAGTGTGTCATCGCACGGTGTATTTCGTTGATGCGTTATGTCACATAAATGGGCTAATACTTGGCGAAATAGTGAGGGCAGCACACTACCGGTTGTGATACAGCAAGCGAGATGATGGTTTCGTAAACGCCTGGACTTAGCCGTGGAATGTGAGGCGCTAAGGGGCGACCTTTCCACGCAGGGCTTTAGTTTGGCTCTTACGTTTTTTAGCATCCACGCGGCGTCGTTGTGAGGCCTTGGTAGGTTTGGTGGGTTTACGTTTTTTCTGCTCTACCATCGCGCCTTTGATCAACGCCTGTAAGCGCTCTAGCGCGTCTTCTCGGTTTAGCTCTTGGGTGCGGTAGTTTTGCGCTTTTATGACTACGACGCCCTCTTTGGAGATGCGCGAATCAGACAGAGCCATTAATCGGGCTTTGTACGCATCAGGCAGTGACGAGGCTTGGATGTCAAAGCGCAGATGAATGGCGCTCGATACTTTGTTGACGTTTTGCCCGCCTTTCCCTGCGGCGCGGATGGCCGTGAGCTCAATCTCATTGTCGGGAATTGCCACCTTATTCGATAGAGTGAGCATTCAACCTCTCATGCATGAAGAAAGGGCGCAGTGTACACAGACTAAGGCCTGCGGCGCAAATAGACCGGCAGGCCAGAGTGGCTGAATCTGCGCGTTAGGGGAGATCAAACACCAGTGCTTGGCTGGTTTCGTTGCCCTTATTGCTAAAGGTTACGTGATGGATATCTTCAATCTTTGCGCCATCGCCTGGAGCCAGAGATGTCGTTTCAACGTCGAGCGGGCCCGCGACTTGATGTACATAGGCATGGCGTCCTGCCTCCAAAGGCAAGGTAACCGATTCACTGGGCGGTAGAATCAGCTGTAGCAAACGCGCATCTTGTTTGATGCGTAAGGTGCCATTTTCTCCGGTTGGGGTCGCGATGACGGTAAAGCCAGCCTGCTTACCAAAATCTTTTTGCTGATAACCCGGCTCCCCGCCTTGCTCATTGGGCTCAATCCAAATTTGTAGAAAGCGCAAGGCTTGGGTTGATGAGGCATTATACTCGCTATGATAAATACCGCGCCCAGCCGACATCAGTTGGAACTCGCCAGCCGGTAGGGTTTGTCGGTTGCCTTGACTGTCTTTGTGCTCTATTTCCCCTTCCAGCACCAGACTGATGATTTCCATATCACGGTGTCCGTGGGTATCAAAGCCTGCGGCGGGCGAGACGATATCATCATTGATCACACGCAGTGCAGAGAAACCCATATGATGAGGATCGTAATAGCTACCAAATGAAAAAGTATGGCGGCTTTGTAGCCAGCCAAAGTTGGCCTGACCGCGATCGCTGGCATGACGGACGGTAATCATAATGCTTCTCCTCACTGATTCGATGTTGAACAGCGGTGACGCTGAACAATAGCTGCAGTGTAGAAACAAAAACGCCGTGCGAACACGGCGTATGATTGAGCATCTTGTTCTAAAAAATAGAACGACAATGAGGACAATGGTAAGCGATGAAGCTAGAAATAAAAGTAGTTAGTAATATGGCCACTCATCTCTTCGCTCTCCCAATGCTGATAGCGTGCTTTACTGCGGATAGACCAATCCGAAGTAACACGCCAGTTCCATGTCATATCCACTTGTGAATGTGACAGCGAATCACGATTAAGTAGGGGGAGAGATTGGGCTTGTAAACCGAGGCGGTGGTCATCAGCAAGCTGCCAAAGCAAGCCAGATTCAATCCCTGTTGCAATATTTAGCTGGTCATCACTGGCATCGCCATGTGAGAGTGCCGTGGACCACAGAGCGTAAGCATGGAGACCATCGGCCTCGCCCCAAGACTGACCGATGCCGCCTTGCGCAAACCAACGACTGGATGGCTCTCGCGCAGTAGGTAGGCGATCAAAGCCCGCGCGGATATTCCACGACAGGCTAGAAAAAACCGGCTTTTTCGGGGCGATTGTCATGGCATCGATCAGATAGAGCTTATCTATCTGTGTCTTGCCGTCTTCATCATGACTCATTGCCACATCGACAAAACTGATTTGTGCGCCGGGGACAAAGCCATCTTGAGGATCCAGTAAATCATGATAAGCCGCGCGCCATTCGAGTGTTAACGCATCTGGGCGATGCTTTGATGCCCTTGCGCCAATTCCTACGCGTGTAGAGCCGTGTCCTTTGTCCGGTGCGACACTGGTATTAGCGACGGGTTCAAATGGAGAGACGGCGCTAACTTGGCTCCGTAATGCAAGTAGCTTAGTGAGACGCTGTGCATAAGGGTCTCTAGGCAGCCCTTGATCATAGAAATCAAAATTGAGCCATTCGTACGCAAATTCATAAATAGCTGCCAGCTGCTCCGCACTATATTGTTTGTGGTCAGGAAAATCGCCATTTTTGGCTTTTTGTGCTGCTTCAAACACGATTGGAGACGTCTGCTGCGACATGTTTAACAACCGGGTGCCAAATGACGCCCGGAAGTTGGGCGTTTCAATCAAATCATTATTGGCGAGCGTTTTAACCGTATCTGAAGGAATCGCTTGAAAAGGAAAGTCACTGACTAATCGCAGCTCTTCGCGGGCCAGCTGTAGCAAGGCAAGTAGTTGGTATGAGCAGTTTTCATCGAGAAAGTAGTAATCGAATGTTGCGCGCTGCATTTCCCATAAGTGCAGGAGTACCCGGTTAACCTCTTGTTCGGAGAGGTTAAGGGCATACTCCCAAATATCGCGAGACTCAATGTCATTGTACTCTCGTACCTTACGGTAATAAGGCATGACGGTAAACTGTCCCGGATAGGCGCCAAACAGGCCTTTTGCGGCATACAAAGCAGCGTTATCACTTTCGTTTGGCTCGGCAGCAAAGTTGACGGCGAAGGCGACTAATTCTTTGTTTCTGGTCTGATCCTTGGCATCAATGCGTAGCAGGGTATGGCCGAACATGGATGACGGGTTATTCATAAATGCTGTCGGGAACACCAGCGTCATGGCTTCAGGATCAAGCACCTTTTTCCAGCGTTCAAGTTCGGGACAATCGAGTGTGGCAGTGCGCCCTGCTTGAGATTCGAGCCACGTATATCGTGCAGGATAACGGCACCGTGTAGCTTGTGCCACAGCAGTGTCGGCATGATAAAGCGCGTCAATGGTCGCCTTGAGCTCTTGTTTTGGCTCCGTTTTTCCGTGAGGAGAAAGGAAGAAGGTTTGAGAATCGATCGTACTCTCATAACCAGAAAATGTTTGAGGTAAATAGTGGCCAAGTTTAAGCCAATACGCGTGCTTAGCTAAATTAGGAATATCAAAGTCACTTTTCTCGGCAAAAGTAGGCGCGCTAAACAAACAGAGAATAATGAGACTAATAGGGGACGATAGAGAGGAGAAAGCGTTGAGAAGTCTCATATCAGTACAACGAGTTATATATGAAAACATGAAAGTGCCCGAGTAGGGCACTTTCGTACTCTATCCTAACCAAGCTGGAGAGGATGTTATTAGCGTTACATCACTTAGATTTTATACGCTGCAAGCTGCTCATTTTGAGCCACAACCGTGTTTAGGTTGGTAAGTACTTCCTGTGAAGTTACTTGCTCTGAGGTCACGATTGACGCAAAGTTTTGCTTTGCAACATCGTTAAATGCTGCTTTGTCTGCATCTTTGATGCCCCATACTTCAGAAAGCGTTGCCAAGGTTTCCCCTTCACCACGTGCGATATCACGAGCTAGATTGTCCATATTTCCGTCGATGAACATAGCCAGTTTCTGCTGTGAATCAATGGTGCCTGTACCGTCACAGCCCAGAGTACCAAAGGTGATACCAAAGGTTTGGTTACCTGAAGTACCGTTAGTGGTGGCGCCGAGAACTTTGTAAACTTTGCCTTGTTGGCCATCAAATACCATTGTACCCAGACCACAACCGATATCAGAGTCTGCCATTGCAGCGCCTGATAGAGGAAGAGTTGCAAGAGCAGCGATTGCAATTAGTTTTTTCATGGTAATCCTTTTGATTGAAAATGTTGGCATTCGGCGTTTCTTCCCCATCCTTTTCTCAACTGTGAGAATATTAGACAGAGCGATGCCAAAAACTTGGTCTGACGATTCTATTGACTGTTTTGTATAATTTCAACTACACCCTATAAAACTTGGGGTTAGTCACCCAAAAATAGAAAATGAAAGCTACAAGGCCTTGTGTGGCCCAAAGCACTCATAGTGGAACTGTTCGTCAGGCACGCCAAGTTCGCGAAGTTGCGCTTGGATATGGCGCATAAAGCCAACTGGGCCGCAGAGATATACCTGCACCGTGGCGGGACTGAACGTATCGCTAACCGCAGTGAGATCCATCCATCCGGTATGATCAAAGTCTTGTCCAAGCGTATCTGCGGGTTGAGGTTGGTTATACCAAACGTGCGTCTGAATATGCGTGTGCTGACGCGCGAGAGTGCGAACAGGATGATTGAAAGCATGCAGTTTGCCGTTCTCGGTAGCATGCAGCCAAGTTACAGATGCGTTGTGCTCGGTAAGGCTTTCTAGCATCGCCAACATTGGCGTTATGCCCACCCCGCCAGAAATTAATACCACGGGCGTATTCGGATCCACGTTCAGTTTGAGATCGCCCGCCGGTGGGGTGAGCATCACAGTACCACCAACGGCTAACTCATCATGTAAGTAATTAGAGACCTGACCTTGTGGCTCCCGTTTCACCGAGATCTGATAATGCTTGCCGTTCGGCGCGTGTGACAAACTGTATTGGCGAATTTCTTGATGTTCAAAGCCAGTATGATTGACCACGATGCCAATGTATTGCCCGGCCGTAAAAGGCGCGACGGGCTGACCGTCTTGAGGGGCAAATACAAAACTGGTGACCTGCTCACTTTCAGGACGTTTTTCAATCAAAGTAAATGCTCGCTGCCCTTGCCAGCCACCAATTTGGGCGTGGCTATCTTCATAAAGCTGCCGCTCTTTGGCGATAAATACATCCGCGAGCACTTGATAGGCCTCAGCCCACGCATCAAGCACGGCTTGTCCCGGCGAAAGCAGCTCATCAATGGTGGCCAACAAATGCTGACCGACAATCGGATAGTGCTCGGCTTTGACCAGCAAACTCGTGTGTTTGTGAGCAATTTTCTCTACCGCACCCAGTAAAGCGGGCAAGTTGTCGATGTTCTGTGCATAGGCACAGATTGCGTTAAACAGTGCTTCCCGCTGATCGCCATTTTGCTGGTGGCGCAGATTAAAAATGTCTTTTAGTTCAGGGTGATGGTGGAATAGCCTTTGGTAAAAGTGGCTTGTCAGCTTCGGGCCAGTTTCGGCGAGTACAGGAGCAGTTGATTTCACAATATCAATGGTTTGTTGGCTTAACATCAGCGTTTCTCTAAACATGTATATTTAATGCATGTTTTAAGTTGTATCTCAAATATATCTTTTGATCAATAGAAGACTTACAATTTGGCGGGGCAGCAAGAGGCGCACATGCAACTAACTAGCTTTACAGATTACGGACTTCGCACCTTGATTTTTCTGGCGTCCTTGCCAGAGGGTGAGCTCACCAACATTACTGAGGTGACACGCTTGTTTGGGGTGTCACGCAATCATATGGTGAAAGTCATCAACCGTTTAGGGCAGTTGGGGTATATTCAAACGGTGCGTGGGAAGAACGGGGGGATTCGTCTACTGCAAGCGCCGACCGCGATTACCGTGGGGCAAGTGGTGCGCGATCTTGAACCGTTGGAGCTCGTCAATTGCTCGGTTGAGTTTTGTCATATCACCCCAGCGTGCCGTTTAAAAGAGCGTTTAGCGAAAGCCAAGCAAGCCTTTTTAGAGGAGTTAGATGCATGCACCATCGATGCGCTTATCAACGACAATCGCGAGTTAATGATACTGCTCACTCGCCCCTAAATGTGCAAGGACAGCACTAAGTAGAGCTTATGGCTAATTCCGCTTTAACGCGCGCCGCCTCGACGCCATCTGCTTCAAGTCGCAACAGTAAAAATCTGACTGTTCTGTGGGAACTCATCGCGTTTATTCGCCCTTATCGCTGGCAAGTGAGCGCGGCATTGCTGGCCTTGGTGTTTACCGCGTCATTGACGCTCTCGGTCGGACACGGCGTTCGCCTTTTGATCGACCAAGGCTTTGCACAGCAATCACTGGTTGAGCTGGGGAATGCGGTAAAGTTTATTTTGCTGATCACGGTATTGATCGCGATCGGTACCTTTTTCCGGTTCTATCTGGTGTCATCGGTGGGTGAACGGGTCAGTGCCGACATTCGCCAAGCGGTGTTTGATCATGTGATTGGCCTACATCCGAGCTATTTTGAAACCCACGGCAGTGGCGAAATTATGTCACGGATCACCACAGACACCAGCTTGCTGCAAAATATTATTGGCTCCTCCTTTTCCATGGCAATGCGCAGTGCACTGATGTGTGTGGGCGCCATCATCATGCTGTTTGCCACCAATATTAAACTGACTTTGATTGTGCTGGCCTCCGTACCTTTTATTTTGGTGCCAATACTTATCTATGGTCGTCGTGTGCGGGCGTTATCGCGGCAAAGCCAAGATTCGATGGCGGATGTGGGCAGTTATGCCGGTGAAGCCATCACCAATATTAAAACCGTGCAAAGCTTCGCGGTAGAAGATCACGCCAAAGCCGCATTTGGTCAAGAGGTGGAGCGCGCCTATCAGATCGGACGCGAGCGCGTCAAACAACGAGCCATTCTTATTTCCGGCGTGATCGTGATTGTGTTCAGCGCCATTACTGGCATGTTGTGGGTTGGCGGTCGCGATGTGATTCAAGGTACTATGTCAGCAGGGGATCTAGGCGCGTTTGTGTTTTTCGCCATCATGGTTGCCTCTTCGATGGCTACCTTGTCGGAAGTGATGGGGGAGTTGCAGCGCGCGGCAGGCGCGACGGAGCGCTTGGTGGAGCTGTTGCACGTGCAAAGCCATATTCGAACTCCCGCCACCTCGCCGAGTGTCGATGCCCAATCATTAAGCAATGATATTCGCTTTGAAGCGGTACATTTTCATTATCCCACGCGTCCCCATCAAGCAGCGATTGATGCGTTGAACCTTGTGATTCAGCCCGGTGAAGTCGTCGCCTTAGTCGGACCGTCGGGAGCGGGGAAAACTACCGTATTTGAATTACTGCAACGCTTTTATGATCCGCAGTCAGGTGCGATTAGGCTGGGCGGGCAAGATATTCGTCGCTTACCCCCGCAAGCGTTGCGCCAACAAATGGCACTGGTGCCACAACAACCCGCTCTGTTTAGTGATGATGTAATAGGCAATATTCGCTACGGCAGGCCAGGCGCCAGTGAGCACGCCGTCAAAGAGGCGGCAATTCAAGCGCACGCCGATGAGTTTATTCAGCAATTACCGGACGGCTACAACAGCTTTTTGGGTGAGCGAGGCGTGCGGCTTTCGGGTGGGCAACGGCAGCGAATCGCGATTGCCCGCGCGATTCTCAAGGACCCGCGAATTTTATTGCTCGATGAAGCCACCAGCGCCCTTGATAGCGAAAGTGAATATGCGGTGCAGCAAGGCTTGGCGGCTTTAATGCGGGATCGAACTACCTTGATTATCGCTCACCGCTTATCGACCATTCAGCATGCTGACCGCATTGTCGTGATGGATCAAGGCAAGCTTGTTGATGTAGGCAGCCATACCGACCTGCTGGCACGCTGCCCTCTGTACCAACGCTTAGTAAAACGGCAGTTTAGCCATGTCTCAAATGGCTAAGCGTTGTTTTCCAATTCTTTGATTTGTTGGTCAATCTTTTCTGCTTCTTCGGTGAGCAGTGAATAACCACGGATGTCGCCGTTGCGCTGCGCCTGGAAGGCTTGTTGCTGCTTAGCTTCGTACTGCTTTTTAAGCTTTTTAACCGGATTCGGCTTTAAAAATGAGAGCATGTCGCGTCCTTTGTTGATAACTGACATGCTCCATTACGGTGTAAGGGTGGACTTGGATGATAAGCGGCCTTTGTTTAGCGGCTCAAAGTGAGTGCGCGATAAAACCTTGTGCAGGAATGTCAGCGATTAATCATTAAAAAAGTCATCAATTATCGCTTGGTACTCTCCGGTGGCTTTCATGTCTGCTAACGCTTGATCTAATTGGTCACGTAGGGCTGATAACTCTTGCGCTTTAGAAAAGGCAATGTAACTAGGGGTGTCTTCGATAGGATGGGGATTGATCTCGACAACATCCTTCATATCGAGCTGGTTAACCAGGGCGCGTGCGCCAAAATGGTTGCTGAGCCACAGGCGTGCTCGGCCACTTTCCAACATCCGAAGGCACTGTGGTGCGCGAGTCAGGCGGAAAACCTGATCGAATTGATTTTGCGCCAAGGCAGCATCCATCCGGCTGCCGTAACTGACTTGGTTGATCACGCAGACGGAGTAAGCGCCAAAATTGAACGATTGAATCGCATCTTCAGAGAGACTGACATCGGGGCGATGAACAAAGCGGATCCCTTGTTGAAATAAAACCTGCTGAGAGTAATCGAGAAACGCTTCGCGCTCAGGTGTTTTGAAAATGGTGAATATGCCATCCGCTAAGCCAGTTCGGACCTGATAGAGTGCTCGCGCCCATGGCAGTACTTCAATTTCTACCTCATAACCGAGCTTGGCAAAAGCTTTGCTGACAACCCGCACCGCTACACCATCGATGGCGCCATCGGCGGTTTGAATGTAAGGCGGGTATTCGAGCGTGACTAAACGCACAGTTGGCGTAGCCGCATGGACCAAGCCGGTCATTCCCAACAGCAGTATCACCAACAGCACGCGTACAACAGGGCGTCGACATGAACTCAGCAAGGCTTAATCACTCTCAGTGAAAAGGTGTATTGCCTTAAGTTTAGCCAGCAAGCAGTAAGACGGGAGAAAATTTCGCTGAGCAAGGTATTGCGGAGAGCGGGATTAGCCAAGGCTGTCACTACAGGCTGTTGAACCGCAACGGTGGACACATGGAGCAATAAAAAAGGCGAACCGAGCGGCTCGCCTTTCGTTTATCAAGTTAGTTTTTAACTTGGTTATCTGTGACTAGTGGATTACTCATCCATATAGCTTTCAATGCTAGGGCAAGAGCAAATCAGGTTACGGTCGCCGTAGACATTATCGACACGGTTGACCGATGGCCAGTATTTGCTTGCCTTGTTATGGGCGGATGGGAAGCAAGCCAGCTCACGGGAATAGGCGTGAGACCACTCGTCTGCCATCAGATCCGCTTGGGTGTGAGGCGCATTGACCAATGGGTTGTCTTCCAGCGTCCACTCACCGTCTTGCACCTTGGCAATTTCCTCGCGGATGGCAATCATGGCATCACAGAAGCGATCCAATTCTTCTTGGCTTTCACTTTCGGTCGGTTCAACCATCAGAGTACCCGCGACCGGGAATGACATGGTCGGCGCGTGGAAGCCATAATCCATCAAGCGTTTGGCGATGTCTTCTTCGCTGATGCCGGATGCCTCTTTGAGTGGGCGAATGTCGATAATACATTCGTGCGCAATGCGTCCGTTTTTACCGCGATAAAGCACGGGGTAGTAGGGACGCAAACGCTCCATCACATAGTTGGCACTGAGAATCGCTAACTCGGTCGCGCGCGTTAGGCCTTGTTCACCCATCATGGCAATGTACGCCCATGAAATAGGCAAAATCGAGGCACTGCCCATTGGTGCGGCCGACACGGCAAATTCATCACCTTGCTCCACATGACCGGGAAGGAAAGGCGCAAGGTGCGATTTTACCCCAATTGGCCCCATGCCCGGTCCGCCACCACCGTGGGGAATACAGAAGGTTTTGTGCAGGTTGAGGTGCGAAACGTCTGAGCCAATGTAGCCCGGAGTGGTCAGCCCCACTTGCGCATTCATGTTGGCGCCATCCAAGTAAACTTGACCGCCAGCCTCGTGTACCAGCTCGCACACTTGCTGCACGGTTTCTTCGTACACACCATGTGTCGATGGATAGGTGATCATAATGCACGAGAGCGCATCGCGGTGTTTATCGATCTTGGCTTTCAGATCGTCAATGTCGATGTTGCCATCGTCATCGCAGCCAACTACGACCACTTTCATTGAGACCATCGCCGCGGAAGCAGGGTTGGTACCGTGGGCAGAGCTTGGGATCAAGCACACGTTGCGATGACTGTCGCCACGGCTTTCATGGTAGCGCTGAATCGCGATTAAGCCCGCATACTCCCCTTGCGCACCTGAGTTCGGCTGCATGGAGATCTCATCGTAGCCGGTGATTTCACACAGCATGTCACGCAGTGATTTACCCAGTGTTTGATAACCTTTGGCTTGCGCCAGTGGCACAAACGGGTGCAGGGCACCAAATTCTGGCCAGGTGACGGGGATCATCTCGGCCGCGGCATTCAGCTTCATGGTACAGCTGCCCAATGGGATCATACCGTGGGTAAGGGAGAAGTCTTTGTTTTCCAACGCCTTCATATACCGCATCAGCTTGGTTTCACTGTGATAGCGGTTAAAGACGGGGTGCGTTAGATATGCACTGGTGCGGCGGCATGCGGCAGGGATCGCGGCAAATTCATCGGCTTCAATATCGCTCGCCACGCTTTCTGCATTGCCTTGACCGGTGAGCGCGGTAAGCAATTGATTGACCTCTGCCAGCGTGCTCGCTTCATCGAAACTCACGCCCAGTTGGCCATTTAATTTACGCAAGTTAAAGCCGGCATCCTGTGCTTTTTGATACAAGGGGTCGGTTTGCTCGCCCGTGTTGAGCGTGACGGTATCAAAGAAGCTGTCGTGGGCAAGGCTCAACCCCGCCGCTTGGACCGATTTGGCGAACAGTGCGGTGAGATGATGCACTCGGCGGGCAATCTTCTTCAAGCCTTCAGGGCCGTGATACACAGCATAAAAAGCGGCCATGTTAGCCAGCAGTGCTTGGGCGGTACAAATATTGGAGGTCGCTTTTTCACGGCGAATGTGTTGCTCGCGCGTTTGCATCGCCATGCGCAGGGCTTGGTTGCCTTTGCTATCGACCGATACGCCAATCACGCGGCCGGGCATGGTGCGCTTGAGCTTGTCGCGTGTCGCCATGAAGGCGGCGTGTGGGCCACCGTAACCCATGGGCACGCCAAAGCGTTGTGCCGACCCAATCACTACATCCGCGCCCATTTCACCCGGTGCTTTGAGCACAGTGAGTGAAAGCAGATCGGTGGCGACCGCAACCAGCGTCTTCTTGCTTTGTGCGTCTGCAATCAGCGTGCTGAGATCGCGCACTTCACCGGTGGTGCCCGGATATTGGAGCAGGGCACCAAATACGTCGTACTGACTTAGCTTGTCCGCGTGATCAACAATGATGTCATAGCCGAGGAAATTGGCGCGCGTCTTAATCACGTCCAAGGTTTGTGGATGCACATCACTGGCAACAAAAAACGCGTTGCCTTTGTGCTTGCCGCCACGCTTACACAGGGTCATGGCTTCCGCTGCGGCAGTGGCTTCGTCGAGCAGCGACGCGTTGGCCAAATCCATCCCCGTTAAGTCCATTACCATTTGCTGGAAGTTCAGCAATGATTCTAACCGGCCTTGCGAGATCTCGGGCTGATATGGGGTATAAGCGGTGTACCAACCCGGATTTTCCAGCACATTGCGTAAAATAGGCGGTGGGGTATGCGTGTGATAATAGCCTTGGCCGATCAGGCTGCGCTTAATGGTATTTTGCGCGGCAATGTCGCTCAGTTCCGCCAACATCTGGGTTTCGCTTTTGGGGGCGCTGAGGTTTAGCGGCTGTGGCAAGCGGATATCGGCAGGGACAGTTTCTTCAATCACATGCTCGAGGCTGGTGGCATTGATCGCCGCCAGCATCGCGCTTTGTTGCTGAGTATCTGGGCCGTTGTGGCGAGCGATAAAGTCATTATCGGCCACCAGGCTATCGAGTAAACGAGTATGCGTCATGATAGTCGTCCTGAATTAGTCGTCGATGGCGGCGGTGTATGCGTCCGCGTCCATTAGATGATCCAAATTGGTGTCGTCAGCGAGTTTAATTTTGGCAATCCAGCCTCCTTCAAAGGGCGCTTCGTTAACTAGCTCTGGGCTATCTTCAAGATCCTCATTGACGGCAATGACTTCGCCATCGACCGGGGCATAGATATCAGACGCTGCCTTCACCGACTCCACCAATGAGAAGCCTTCACCTTTTTCAGTACTGTCGCCAACCTCGGGCAGATCGACAAACACGACATCGCCCAGCAGGCCTTGGGCATGATCGGTGATCCCCATGGTCACCGTGCCATCGCCGTTGTCTTTGACCCACTCATGGCTTTCAGAAAACTTTAGTGTCGCGTCCATTTGTTACTCTCCTGCGTTTAATGCGAGCTGCTCAGTCGTTGAGCGATTTACAATGTAAAGTGAGGCGGTCTGTGGATGACGATACCGCCTCCTGTGTCTTCATAACGTACGTGTCAATGGTATTGGCTAAGTCGTTGCAAGACTGTTTATGGCTTCGCGCCGCCATTTATTGGCGATATAGCGGGAAGCGCGCGCACAGCTGTTGCACCTCTTTACGAATGCGTGCCTCGATATCGGCATTGCCCTCTGGCGCTTCGACTAAGGCGTCCAGCACATCACCAATCCATTCTCCGATTTGGCGGAACTCCTCAGTGCCGAAGCCACGGCTAGTGCCGGCCGGTGTGCCAAGGCGAACGCCTGAAGTAATCATGGGTTTTTCGGTATCGAAAGGGATGCCGTTCTTGTTACAGGTGATGCCAGCGCGTTCTAACGCTTGCTCTGCTTGGTTGCCTTTTAGGCCTTTTGGACGCAGATCGACGAGCATCAGATGGGTATCGGTGCCACCTGTAACAATGTCGCAGCCACGTGTTTGTAGAACCTCGGCCAGGACTTTGGCGTTAGCAACCACTTGATCAATATACAATTTAAACTCAGGCTCCAGCGCCTCACCAAATGCCACCGCTTTGGCGGCAATCACATGCATCAGTGGTCCCCCTTGCAATCCGGGGAATACCGCTGAATTGATCTTTTTGTTGATGTCTTCGTGATTGGTGAGGATCATCCCGCCGCGCGGCCCACGTAAGGTTTTGTGGGTAGTGGTGGTGACCACATGTGCATGGGGCAGTGGCGAAGGGTGTGCGCCGGTGGCCACTAGGCCAGCAATGTGTGCCATGTCGACCATTAAATAGGCACCCACTTCATCGGCAATGGCACGGAAACGAGCGAAGTCAATATGGCGAGGGATCGCACTGCCCCCGGCGATGATCATCTTCGGTTGATGTTCACGAGCCAGCACTGCGACTTCATCGTAATCAATTTCTAGGCTGTCTTTGCTCACGCCGTATTGCACAGCATTAAACCATTTACCGGATAGAGCAGGGCGCGCGCCGTGAGTGAGGTGGCCGCCAGCATCGAGTGACATACCTAAAATGGTGTCACCGGGTTGCAGTAGCGCCAGCATGACGGCGCCGTTGGCTTGTGCGCCCGAATGCGGCTGTACGTTGACATACTCACAGCTAAACAGCTGTTTGGCGCGGGCTTGGGCGATGGCTTCAACTTCATCAACGTGCTCGCAGCCGCCATAGTAGCGGCGGCCCGGATAGCCTTCGGCGTATTTATTGGTTAAGCAGGTGCCTTGTGCTTGCATCACGGCTTGCGAGACGATGTTCTCCGAGGCGATCAGTTCGATTTGTTGTTGCTGACGTTTGTGTTCGGCCTGCACTGCCGACATCACAGCGCCATCGGATTCCGATAAGTTAGTGGAGAAAAACTGCTCCAATTCTACATTCGGGTAGCTCGGTTTCATTGCGCTTTCCTTGTTGGCGATGGTGGCTAACAGGCCACGACGTTAATCGGGATCACATTGGTGGCGAGGCCACCTTGTGAGGTTTCTTTATATTTACTCATCATGTCGAGCCCGGTCTCATGCATGGTTTTGATCACGCTATCAAGCGAGACGTGGTGCTCGCCGTCGCCACCCATGGCTAATCGGGTAGCGTTAATGGCTTTGACGGCGCCCATGGTATTGCGTTCTATACAGGGAACTTGCACCAAGCCATCGATGGGATCACAAGTGAGACCAAGGTTATGTTCCATACCAATCTCTGCGGCGTTCTCAATTTGTTGATTACTCGCTCCCATCGCCGCGGCTAAGCCGCCAGCTGCCATGGAGCACGCCACGCCAATTTCTCCCTGACAACCGACCTCTGCGGCCGAAATAGAGGCATTGGTCTTGTACAAAGAGCCAATAGCCGCAGAGGTGGCCATAAAGGTACGGATCCCGTCTGGGTTATTGGGCGACACAAATTTGTCGTAATACGCAAGCACGGCAGGGATCACGCCTGCCGCACCATTGGTTGGGGCGGTGACCACACGACCACCGGCGGCATTCTCTTCGTTGACCGCCATGGCAAATAGGTTGACCCAATCATTGGTATCTGTGGGTAAGCCATGGGCTTGTTTATCGTGAATGGCGTCGTACATGCCTTTGGCACGTCGCTTAATGTTTAAACCACCCGGCAATACGCCACCTTGTTTAATGCCTCTATCGATGCACTCACGCATCACTTGCCAGATATGATCCAGTCCCTGGTTAACCGTGTCACGTGTGGCGCCACTATCGTGATATCGCGCGCGTGCCACTTCGTTAGTAAACATCAGCTCACTGATGGTCATGCCCGTTTTTGCACATTGGTCAAGCAACTCCGCCGCACTATTAAACGGGTGAGGAGGGACAAAATCTGTTGCCAATGCATCGGTTTCGCCTTCTTCCACCACAAAGCCACCGCCGACAGAGAAATAGGTCTTGCTGGCCAAACAGTCACCGGCTTTATCGTATGCACTGACTGTCATCCCGTTGGGGTGCGCGGGCAGTACTTGCTCATAGTGAAAGGCAATATCTGCCTGCCAATTGAATGGGATGTAGTGGCGTCCAGCAAAGGGGAGTTCGCCGCCGTTTTTGACCAGCTTGGTCATGGTATCGATTTCATCTGACTCTATGGTCGCGGGCATTTCGCCCATCAATCCCATCACACAGGCGACATCGGTGGCATGGCCTTTCCCGGTGAGCGCTAGTGAGCCGTATAAGTCCACTTTGACACGTTCGATGTCGGTCACTGAGAGCGTTTGTGCCGCGTATTGCGTAAAGCGTGCACAGGCCACCATCGGGCCTACGGTGTGGGAACTTGAAGGCCCGACACCGACTTTGAACAGGTCAAACATGCTGTGACTCATGGCCTGTCTCCTCAATCAGTAAGGTACGTTTTTGTCATTATTCATGCTGTCTTACATCGAAGATGTCGACATTGCTTCACGTTGCACTCAACAGTCGCGATCGATGAATACGCGCACTGTTGATTTAAACATTTTGTTAACGTACCTAAGCGTTCACTTTTCCGCAAAATAAATTTCCAATAAGAAACCTATGTTGTGATCCTAGAGACAAAACCTTCTCTTTTTAAACCATTGCATAACTGCGCAAACGTTTGCCTTTTTATCTTAAGCGAGGGTAAATTGCAAATCAATGTCGGTGAATGCTCGGGGGTTACTCGTCGTTCATTGAATAACGGGTAAATAAACAAGTGTGTAATGCTTTGTTTTTATGAGAAATAAAGTGAGGGGGCTCAGTTTGGGGTGAGCGTGATAGGTTGCCTGCTTTCACCAATTCGCTGGTTGCGTCACGTTTATGATACCGGTATTTTCCGATAGGAAACTTTTTTGTTAAAAGTGTTAAAGCGTCAAACATAGCGGGACAACCGATAGAGGCGAAAGCAAGGTGACAACAGACCAATCAACACAGGATGTGTATCCGTCGATGCAGGTTGAACGATCGCAACGTGAGGGTGAAACGCGCGAGCCCATTGCGCCATTGCGGCTGGGCCCGCGCTTAAAAGCAGTCAGGGTAGGACTTGGGCTTACGCTTGAAGAGGCAAGCCAACGGACTGGGTTGGCTCGCTCGACATTGTCCAAAATTGAAAATGAGCAGATATCCCCAACCTTCCAAGCGATGCAGAAGCTCGCGCACGGCTTGGATATCGATATTCCGCAACTGTTTGCTCCGCCAAAAAAACGGCAAGCAACAGGCCGGCGAGACGTGACGCTAGCGGGTCAGGGAAAAGCGCATCCTACCGGTACCTACGAACATGAGCTGTTGGCTACGCAGCTTAGCAACAAAAAAATGATGCCATTTAAATCGCGGGTCAGAGCGCGCGCGTTTGAAGACTATAGCGACTGGATCCGCCATGACGGCGAAGAATTTTTATTGGTGCTGGAAGGTAGCATCCAATTTTTTTCCGAATTTTACGAAGCGATCATCCTCAATGAGGGCGACAGTGTGTATTACGACGCTACCATGGGGCACATGTTGGCCTCCGTCAGTGATGCCGATGCACTGATCTTATGGGTGACCGCTTCCTAACCAACGACACAAATACATCGCTTAACGTGGGCAAGAGGCCCGCCGGCGCAATATGGAGTGAACAATGGCAGAGTTACTGACGACCCCGTTACACGGCTTGCATCTTGATATGGGTGCAAAAATGGTTCCATTCGCTGGTTATGATATGCCAGTGCAATATACGTTGGGCGTGCGCAAAGAGCACCTCCATTGTCGTGAGCATGCGGGCTTGTTTGATGTGTCCCATATGGGACAAATTCGTCTTCATGGCACGGATGCGGCAAAAGCATTAGAGGGATTAGTCCCGGTTGATGTACTGGATTTACCAGAAGGTAAGCAGCGCTATGCACTGTTCACTAACGAGCAAGGTGGCATTTTAGATGATCTGATGATTGCCAACTTAGGCGATCACCTTTTCTTAGTCGTGAATGCCGCCTGCAAAGCTCAGGATATTCAGCACCTGCGCGATAACTTGACAGGAGATGTGTCGGTCGAGGTCCTAGAAGATCGTGCTTTGCTGGCTCTACAAGGCCCCAAAGCGGCGCAAGTACTGGCGACATTCAACCCAACCGTAAACGATATGGTGTTTATGGACATTCAACCGGTTGAGATTAATGGCATTCACTGCGTGGTGAGCCGCTCAGGTTACACTGGCGAAGATGGGTTCGAAATTTCTGTCCCGGCTGAACATGCAGAAGCTCTTGCCAAAGCACTGTTAGCTTACGACGAGGTAGAATGGATTGGCTTGGGTGCGCGTGATTCGCTGCGTCTTGAATGCGGATTGTGTTTATATGGGCATGATCTTGATACCACCACTACGCCGGTTGAAGCAACATTGATCTGGGCAATCAGTAAAGTGCGTCGCGCCGATGGTGAGCGTGCGGGTGGCTTCCCCGGTGAGGCGAAAATACTCGATCAAATCGCTACCAAAGCGGTGAGCCGCAAGCGCATTGGGCTGGTGGGCCAAAGCAAAGCCCCTGTCCGTGAAGGCAGCAAGCTGTTTGATGCAGACGATAATGAAATCGGCGTGGTGACCAGCGGCACCTTTGGCCCCACCAAAGGGATGCCCGTGGCGATGGGTTATCTCCCGCCTGAGTTTATTGCCCCCGGCACCGAGGTCTACGCGGAAGTGCGTGGCAAAAAACTGCCCATGACGGTCGAAAAAATGCCTTTTGTGCCGCAGCGGTATTATCGCGGTTAAGCCCTCCCTGAACGCATACGACGACGAGAAAAACGCAGCCAGAGATGGCTGCGTTTTTGTTGTAGGTCGACGTCCACTTTTTAGGTGGCTGCGATCACTACGCCTCACTCAGTTGTTCGACCGCCTCCAGTGCGTGAGAGCCGTAAATCAAAGACGGGCCGCCGCCCATCAATACGGCGACGTTAATGGTCTCGACGCACTCTTGCTTGGTGGCACCGTGTTTGAGCGCGGCGGCTACGTGTGCACCAATACAGCCATCGCAGCGTGCGGCAATACCAATCCCTAGTGCAATTAACTCTTTGGTTTTTACATCAAGATCGCCCTCAGTCATTGCCGCCCGGTGTAGCTGTCCGAATGCGGACAGGGTATCACTACTGTGTGCTTTGAATTGTTTATTAAGCGCCAGTTGTTGCTGATTGATCTCCTGGTAGTTCTTCTTTGTCATAATGCCTCTCTTTTAATTTAGATTTATCTAATTTAAAGGGTTTTGCGTGTTGATGCAATCTGTGTCTGCCGAGCCTCTACATTTGTCTAAAAAAGCAATCAGCTCGACGCTGTGTCGTAGGAAAAGTGAGGGGAAATAGGTTATTTATTAGATTGTCATTAATAGTTGTTCTAATTTAAAACAACACATTCAACCTTTTTACTAACATGTTCCTATGTGCTGTCACTGACGGAGGTCAGTATGAGTATTAAAAAGCGCTTACTCGTTGTCGTCCTGACAGGCGTTATCCTGCCCACCCTCATTATCGCTATTGTGTCACTCTATCAGTTTCGAACGAGTACATTACAAAGCTATGAGCAGAGCTCATACAAAGAAATGCAGCACATAGGCAATGCGTTTAAATTCTACTTAGAAGGGCTGGCGGCAAACGCCAAAATGCTGGGTAATAGCGACGCGCTTAAACGCTTGGATAGCTCAGTCACCAAATATATGGGCCCGACGAAGACCATGACCTCTGAGCAAAACAGCCCAGTAGAAGCTCGGGCGTATGGTTTGTTGGAATCCATGGGGGACTCACGAGAGGATTTCGCCTATGTGTTTCTTGGGCTGAGCGATGGTGGGTACATTCAATGGCCGCAAGGAGAGTTGGGAGATTATGACCCACGCCAGCGCCCTTGGTACCAAACGGGTCAGGGAAGTGGCAACAACCCAGTGCGTGTACCGGCGTATCAAGATGTGAACACTGGCGCACCTCTGCTCGATTATGTGATGGAGTTTCAGGCGCAAGACGGTTTGCGTGGTGTGATTGGTGTTGATGTTACGCTAGAAGCGCTGACAAATATGTTAGGCGACGTCACCCTCGGTGAGTCGGGCTATATTGTGTTGGTGGAAGACACGGGCACAGTGCTTGCGGATCCGAACAACCCAGACAATAACTTTGAGCCTGCCCGGAGTGTCGAAAGTGTATACAGCGGTGGGAATTTTAGTGAATCACTTACCGCCGTCTCCTTTGCTGGCAAAGACTACTTTGTCAACCAGTACAAAGCACCGGAGAGTGGTTGGCGACTGATTGGTATTGTGCCGCAGCAAGAGGTACTCGGCCAAGTAACGCAATTGCAAACGGTGATCCTGTCCATCAGTCTGATCCTCGTGCTTGCATTCGGTGTGCTTGGCTACTTTATGATCCACCGTATATCGGCATCCATCATTGCGGTCAGCGACGGGCTGAGCGATGCCGCGAGTGGCGATGGCGATCTGACCAAACGTTTACCGGTGCGTGGCGAGGATGAGCTGGGCAAAACGGCGGGCGCGTTTAATCAGTTTGTGGATGTGATTCAAGAACTTATCATCGGTATAAAGGACAGATCGACCAAGCTGTCGTCGCATGCCGATCAAACCACCCAATTTGCCGAGCAGCTGGATGGTGCTAGTCATCAGCAGCGCTCAGGGCTAGAGCAAATTGCCACCGCGTTCCACCAAATGGTGGCCACGGCCAATGAGGTATCGCAAAACTGTAATCAAACGGCGGACTCCGCCCAGCAGTGTCAGTCGGAAGTGGACCGAGGCATGGCATTGATGAATAACACGCGTGCAGCGGTGCAAGAAATGGCCACCACGCTCAACGAAGCAGATAGTGCGATGGCGGAGCTCACCAAAGAGAACGACAATATCACCGCTATGCTAGATACCATTCGAGGTATTGCCGAGCAAACCAATTTGCTTGCGCTTAATGCGGCGATTGAGTCAGCGCGCGCCGGGGAGCATGGACGAGGCTTTGCGGTGGTCGCAGACGAGGTGCGGGTGCTATCGCAAAAAACCACCAAATCAACCGAAGAGATCGATGAACTGTTGCAGGCCTTAACCCAACGCACCAATCAGCTCTCTGAAAAGCTGCAAGGCAGTGTTGAGCATTCACAAACCACCACTGAAGCGACGGAAGAGGCCTTGAGTGTCTTTGACACCATCCAAAGTTTGGTAGGACAAATTCACGACATGGCGGCACAAATTGCCACGGCGACAGAAGAGCAACACTCGGTATCGGAAGATATTAATCAGAATGTGACCAGTGTTTTGGAAGGTGCCAACAGTGCAGCATCAACGGCAGAGCAAACCAATGCAACAGCCGCCGAGCTGCGTATGGTGGCCTCAGAGCTATCAGAATTAGTTAATCGCTTTAAAACGGAAAAGGACAGTTAATCGCAGCGGGTGAAAACCGAGTGACGGCATAAAGCGGCGAGCCAAGTGCTCGCCGTTTTTTATAGGCGTGATTTGGCCGCTATGCGACCTCGACAAACCCCATCAGGCCGGTTTTCATGTGCTCAATAACATGGCAATGGTACATCCATCGGCCCGGATTATCGGCCACAAACGCTGCCTTGGCGTGGCCATTTTTACCCAACAGCACGGTGTCAGTGTGGAATGGCGTGACCGGTTTGCCATCCATTTCCAGCACAGTAAAGGTGTGACCGTGCAGGTGAATAGGGTGATGGTATTGCGTGACGTTTTTTAAATCGAAGATATAGGTCTTCCCACGTTCCAGTTTGGCGATCGGCTCAGGAATGTTGCCTTTGCTCATTCCCTCCCAAGCGCGTTTATTCATCAGCCAGAACTCGTGTTTCCCTTTGCCTTGTTTATCGGCCGGTGTGATCGCCCCTGCCCACTCAAACACAAAGTGGCGGGTTTCGGCGTTGGCTAAATCGATCGGCGTGACGGGATTGAGCGGCAAAGCGGGCAATGGCTTTTCTTCTAGATGAGAAGGCGTCGAGGTAAAGCTGGCGAGTAAGAAAGGAAAGCCACCTTTCATATGCATCACCTCGATTTTTTCGCCAGCGTTTGGTGCAATCAGGCCAATATCTAGCCGCATCCCTGGTGCTATCTTGTGCTCCTCCAGTCGGCGTGGTGTGGCAATCGGGTTACCATCGATGGCGATTATCCAGGCTTCTGCGCCGCGCACTTGAATCGGATAGGTGAGCGTATTGTCCACATTGGCTAAGCGCAGCCGTGTGGTCGCCTTTTCTTGCAGTGTGTATTCAGGGTGATGAATACCATTCACGGTGCCCCATTCACCGGGTGTCCCCATGCGCGCGCTGTAGCGTGGAATGGCGAGATCTTTCCAATGGCCTTGTCGGTCGAGGTGCCAGTGCTTAAGTGTTAGTGTGTGCTCCTCATCGAACACGACAGGCGTGGCTTCCTCGACCACAATCGCGCCGACTAGCCCTTTACCCAACTGCACGACAGAGTTCATATGCGGGTGGTACCAAAAGGTGCCAGCATCCGGTGGGGTAAAACGATAGGTAAAGGTTTCACCGGGCTGAATAGGCGCTTGGGATAAGAAAGGAACACCGTCCATTTCAATGGGGATACGTAACCCATGCCAGTGAATGGTGGTGGGTTCGTTGAGGTTATTGGTAAAGTGAATCGTCACTGGCTCGCCTTGGCGGCAGCGGAGCGTGGGCGCTGGGATGTCGCCATTAAAGGCGAGGACGTCGGTCTGATGACCGGGAACCAACTCGGCCTGACTGGGCTCGGCGCTGAGATGGTATTCCCATTGCTCGTTTTCTCGGGACGCTGAGACTAATGAGCAAGCGGGTAGGGTGGAAAGGGCTGCCACCGCTGCGGTTGTTTGTAAGAATTGACGCCGGGAGAGGCCACGTGCGTTCAGCGATTCACCATTCATTCTTTACACCTGTTCAACGCGGTAATTGCGCAACAGTATACCTTGAAAGTTGATAGCTGAGAAAGATTATCAATTGTGATTGTGAGGGAGTTAAAACAGCGAGCGCTAAGACTCGCTGAGTCGTCATCTTATTGACGGTGGAAGGCTTCTAATCCAGGTGCTTGATTGATAGGTGGTAAACACTCGAACCCGGGTTTAGCAATGTAATACCCTTGAAAGAAGTCGACGCCCAAGCCAACCAAGCACTGAAGCTCGCCTTCTGTTTCAACGCCTTCGGCAATAATTTGACGTCCCAGTTCATGACACATAGCGACACTGTGGCGCACAATGGTTTGCTTGGTAACGTCAGTGTCAATATTCCGTATCAGTGCCATATCCAGCTTAATCATATGCGTGTTAATGCTGGCCAGCGCGGTAAGACCGGAATAACCGGCACCGAAATCATCGATTGCGGTTAAAAAACCTTGTGAACGGTAATAGCGAATAATGCGCTGAATATGGCTGTAATCAAGGACTTCTTCCCCTTCGGTGAACTCAAATAAGATCCGGTTGAGCGGAAAGTTATAGTCATTCGCCGCTTTCAGCGTGGTGCGGATACAGCGCTCTGGCTCGTACACCGCATTAGGCATAAAGTTAATGCTGAGGTAACAAGGGATAGATAGTTCGGCCGCGAGTTTGACCGCCTTGATCCGGCAGGTTTGGTCAAATTGATACTGATTCTCTTTGTTGACATGCTGAAACACACTGCCCGCACCGCTACCGTCTTTGCCACGGGCAAGTGCCTCGTAGGCATAAATGGAATGCGTAGAGAGCTGAATAATGGGCTGGAATGCCATGGTAAAATCGAATGCGAGTGGCTGCGCATCCCTGCAGGCCTCACATTGTGTTGAAGATGCTGTCATAGAAAAGCGGTTGTTTAGTATGTCCTTGTAAAAAGGTTAATGGAGTTCTGGGCATAATGCGAATTAGATGACAAAAATTATGGGGTTTGCACGGTTTAAGGTGAATGCCTTGTGATGTCGACTCGACATAAACAGACAAGACTTGGTTTTAATATGCCAAAACGGTCTCTTTTTCATCATAAGTTGGCACTGGATATGCTTAATATTTAATCGGCAACGTTGGGAGTGTCATTATGATGGCGGAGAACGCGGTCATATAGGCGTGCCTTGAAAATGGATTTCCCGATATTTGCTACAAAATAGCCAGAATTGGTTTATACCTTAATAAGGTGGCTTTACAACCAACCCCAAGAGATGCCGGTTCAAGGTAGCTGGCCAGTGACAGAGGATGAACGTCATGCTTGCTGAAAAACGGGATGAAATAGACAACCCCCTGATTTGGCCAATACTCAGTATTCTAGAATCAACGCGACAAAGCTGGAAAGTGCACCACCTACTCGGTGAGCTGCAAAAAGACACCATGATGGCCCAGCTCGATGCTGACCCCCACCTTGATTTATTCAAACGCAATTTCTTGATAATGAATGCCTTGTATCAACTACAAGAAATGTTGTTGCCACAGCAATGGTTGCAGGTTGAGTCAATGGATATCCAGCTGCAATGGCGGGTTGGTAACAGTGGCTTTGTGGCCAAAGAAATTGATTATCAGGATCCATTGCGTGATTACTACATGGACTGGAATAACTATGACGCCAGCCAAGATGACGTGAAAGAGCTGCTGTCGTCGTTTTGGAAGCACTACCAGCGTCATATTGGCAATGAGGCGCCGGGTGAGGCCATGTTGGAGCGCAATAAGGCGTTAAAAGTGTTGGGGTTGGATGAGAATGCCAGTGAGCATGAAATGCGTCGTCAGTGGCGCAAAATGGCACTGAAGTGGCATCCAGATCGGCCCGAGGGAGATGCAACCACCTTCCGAGAGATGTGCGAGGCTTGGCAAAGTTTGCGCTTATAAACAGTGTTCAGCAAGCAACAACAGGGTGTGAGATAACACCCTGTTGCTTGAACCACTGAAACGCATGGTGTTTTCGCGTGATATTTACGCGTTATTGAGCCCGCGGCTGCGCAATTCAAAAATCAGCTTTTCGGCACTGCATTCAAACTGTAGCTTGATGTGTGCGCGATGGCCATCGAGCTGTTGCGGATCAAAGTCATGCTTAACGGCAGGATTAATACTTTCTGCAAGGGCGAGGTATTGCTCGAAGCGTGCTTGCACCGCGTCGTTGCTGTCGCCGTGAATGGTCACTTCTGCTACTTCGTCGCCCTCAGAAATGATGTAACCTATTTCAGCGCTGACACCACATGCATCACAGGTGTCGGTTTGATTCTCTTTCATGGTCTTTCCCTACGTTAAAAGCAGCAGGCATAAAAAGTGTGCTGGTGGCCTGCTGTAAGTCGATACGACGATCTTTAGCAAAGTCTTGGTTGTGGCACATTGAGGCAGGTCAGGTTTTGCGATGTTTGTAGCACGGCTTATCGATATCAGCCAAGTACGGAGAAAAACATCACCCACTATGCGCGTCTATGCCAATAGTGGGTGAGTGTTATCAGGCGATGAGTGAAAGGATCAGTCCCAGTCTTCTTCCCATTGCACCAAGGTGCCTTTTGGCCAGTGAGTACCGATATCATGATACTCTTGCTCCAGCTTGTGGCGGCGAATTTTCAGCGTCGGCGTGAGTTTGCCGTTTTCAATACTCCAAGGTTCTTTAATCATCAATACGCCTTTGATTTGCTGGTGTGACTCCAGCTCCCCATTGATAGTATCAATCACCTTCTTCACCCGGCGCTCATAACGCGCGCGGTCAAAATGTGGAAAATGGTGTGGCAGCGCGAGCAGAATAGGCGCTGGCATGCCTGAACCGATCACACAGAGCATCTCGGCATTAGAGAGCTCGAACAAACGCTTTTCAATCGGCACAGGCGCGACAAACTTACCTTTGGCGGTTTTAAAGGTGTCGTTTTTGCGACCCGAAATACTGAGATATCCCTCGTTGTCGAGTTCACCGAGATCGCCGGTATGCAACCAGCCATCTACCAAGGTTTCTGCGGTGGCTTCTTCGTTTTTGTAATAGCCGCTAAAAAGCCCCTGACTTTTGACTAAGATCTCCTGATCGTCAGCAATCTTGATTTCAACGCCGGGACCTGCATTGCCTACAGTACCGATTTTGTCTGCTCTAAACGGATAATTGAGGGTGCTGTAGGCATAGCTTTCAGTCATGCCCCACGCTTCGGTAATGTGTAACCCAAGCTTTTCATACCATTGCAGCAGGGCAGGGGCGACAGGCGCCGAGCCACAGCCCAACACACGCGCCTGATCCAACCCCAGATTTTTCGCGATTTTGCTTTTAATCAGGCTATTGACCAAGGGGATGCGAAGGAGAAGGTTAAGCTTGCCGTCCGGAAGCTTCTCTTGAATACGTTGCTGGAACAGCGTCCAAAGCCGAGGAACAGAAATGAACAAGGTGGGGCGATGCATTTTGACATCTTCGATAAAGGTATCGAGTGACTCTGGGAAAGCGGTTGGGATCCCGCCCATGATCGCCGAGCCCATGATGTAAACCCGCTCGGTAATATGCGCCAGTGGGAGATAAGAGAACAGGCGGTCATCAGGCTCAATGCCAATATGGTCAATTAACCGCTGAGCTGACCAGCAGTAGCCGCCATAACTTAAAATCGCCCCTTTAGGTAATCCCGACGTGCCGGAAGTATACACTAAAGACATCACATCACTGTCTTGATGCACAGGGCGCTCATCTGATGCTTCATGGTTGGCGATCAAATCATGCCATTCGTAATGGCAGCTAATCGTGGGGTAAGGAAAGGCAATGGTCTTTAAGCCTGGCATGCTTTCCAGTGAGGCACTCAGGGCTTTACTGTCATCAAGTTTGCCCACAAACATGGCTTTCGATTCGCTGTGGGTCACCACATGGTCAATGGTGTCTGTCCCGGCCGTGGGAAATATCGGCACGCTGATATAACTGCCCATCATCATCGCTAAGTCGGCAATAAACCATTCAGCGCAGTTTTTGGAGATGAGCGCGACTTTATCGCCGGGTTTCAGTCCCATATCACGCAGTGCGGTAACCATGCGCAATGCTTGGTTGGCCACATCAGCAAAGGTGTAGTCATGGAAGCGGCGGCCGTGAATTTGGCGCAGAAAAACATGGCTTGGACGTTCATCGGCCCACCGCAGGATCTGATCGTTCGGTTTGATATGTGACATTGGACTTCCTCATTGTCGCAACGTAAGACTACGTTTAAACGTTATAATAATGTTAATTTAGTGATCAGGGGCGAGGAGAAGCAAGATAATCATTTAAACACGTGTTCAAATTATGACTGACGGCACTATTTGCAGTGATTTGCTTCGGATTTTTCAGTTTTTTCATATTCTTCTCAATAAGGTTTTTGGAAGTTTGATCCGCTTCAGCGTCTTGGTAAAGCGTTAGTGTCAGGCTGAGTGAGTCAGTCTGTACTATTTTAAAAGGGGCGGGACTTTTTCGTGAGTTAGCCTGACCGCGTGCTGAGTGGCGCGCGTGTCATCACAGCGCCAATGACGGCGATTGACGGGGAGAACAGATTACGCATGCCAAAACGCAGTAAAGCCCAAACACAGCAAACCATTGAGACTATCTTGGCAGAGGCGAAGCGGCAGCTGTTGGCGCTTGGTTATGAAGGAATGTCTTATACCACGCTCAGTGAAGCGACAGGCGTATCGCGCACCGGGATCAGCCACCACTTTCCCCGCAAGCAAGATTTTATGGTCGCATTAGAGCCTTTTTTGGTGGAGAGCCTGCGTACGCCCCTCGATACTCGCAGTACCATCAATGCGTTTATGAAAAGCTGGATGCAGGCGATGCATGCCGAGGGTGAGTTTAAAGCAACACTAAAGCTTTGTTTTTATGTGTTAATAAGCGGAAAAGCCGATAATGGTGCCGCATTCAGATGTTTAAAAACACTACAGCAAGAGTGTGAACAACAAATGCAAACCGATTTAACGGTCGCTTTTTCGCAACTGTTGGGCGCCAGTGTGTTGTTATGTCGTCAGCGAGCTGAAACGAAATCCTAATGTCATGGCTATTATTGATCGTATGGGGTGAGAGATGACCTTCCGTTGACAGACAGTCCCTGCGTTTTTTGGTATAGTTGTCATGCTTTCTAAGCAACACATGTATTTGGAGATAACCATGAACAATACCGACCATCCTCCGAGTCTTAACGGAGAAAAATAGCGACTGTTGGTATTGCTACATTTCATTGTTACCGACTGTCGTTGATAGTTGGCCCCGCCTGCTTTGTTTTTCTCCTCTCGCTGTTATACATCACTCTGCCCTGCTGGGCACTATGTTGTTGATGGTCGTTACCTGCTGCCAATCGGGAGATTCGCCATGACGGTAATGAACAACGCTTTTACTGAATCGACCACTTTTTCAACGTCAGAAATCGTGGCTGCTCGCAATGCCTTTTTGCAATATGAGCTCAACAAGCAAGTTGAATTGCTCACGGTCATGCCCCATGAGGAGTGTATGGCTGTGCTGGGTCACTGCTCAGTGGCGCATGTCCACCAGCTGCTTGAGCGGTTATATGCGCAAGGCCACCAACGTCTAGCTCATCAATATGCTCTCAGCCTAGGGATGACGGGTCCACATCGCAGCATACTCGCGGGCGTGGGGACTTGGATCCGTCGGAGACGTGCCCTGGTTACTTATTTTTCATTAGTGTTGGCTGTCGCTGCCGTGAGCTATCTATCGGTTTTATTTTTTGCCTAGTCTGTGCGCACTTAGCTTGATCTTAAGCAGTAAATTGTTGCGCAATTATGCTATTACTATAACGACAGTTGAATTATTCAAAAATATTTTAATAATGGGGTGACGGTAGTGAGCCGTGACCCTAATTCTGCCAATAAGGTAACCCTATGAGTGATGCACTGGTACTCGTTATTAATTCAGGTAGCTCGTCATTAAAATTCGCACTGATGGATGCGCAAACTGGCGATGCTGTGATTTCCGGCGCTGGAGAATGCTTTGGGCGCGATGATGCGCGGATGAGCTGGAAAGTCGACGGTGAAAAAACCGAGAAAACCTTAAGTGCAGGAAGCAACCACCACCAAGAGGCCATGGACATCATTGTGGGCCTTATCGAAAGCAACCAGTTGAGTGACAAACTGCAGGCCGTTGGCCACCGTGTGGTACATGGCGGTGAAACTTTCAGTCAAGCCACCTTGATAGACGATGCCGTACTGGCGCAAATCGATGCGCTAAAAGCCTTGGCGCCATTGCATAATCCCGCGCATGTAGTGGGCATCAAAGCGGCACGCAAAGCCTTCCCAAGCTTGCCACAAGTGGCGGTTTTCGATACCGCATTCCATCAAACCATGCCGGAAAAAGCGTATCACTACGCGATCTCGCGTCAGCTCTATAATGATTATGGCATTCGTCGTTACGGCTTCCACGGTACCAGCCATTATTATGTGAGTCGTGAAGCCGCTAAATGGCTTAACCAAGCACCTGAGCAAACCAACGTAATCACCGTACACCTTGGCAACGGTGCCTCTTTGTGTGCGGTGAAAGATGGCCAAAGTGTCGATACCAGCATGGGTTTCACGCCATTGGCGGGATTGATGATGGGCACACGCTGTGGCGATATCGACCCATCCATTTTAGAGTTTCTCTCCAAAAAAGGCCTGAGTACCGATGAGATCCATCATGAACTGCTCGACAAAGCAGGCTTATTGGGTGTTTCGGAATTGACGAACGATTGTCGAGGCTTGGTCGAGGCGGCAGAGCAGGGCCACAAAGGCGCACAATTGGCGCTAGAAATGTTCGCTTATCGCGTAGCAAAATACATCGCAAGTTACATGGTGCCTTTATCTCGCCTGGATGCGATTGTTTTCACAGGCGGAATTGGCGAGAACTCACTGCCAGTCCGTGAAATGATCCTCAAAGAGCTGACCATTTTTGCCTATCAAGCGGATGCCGATGCCAACGCCGCCGCGCGTTTTGGTGCCGCAGGACAAATCACCACCCAAGCGTCACCGCTAGCATTGGTGATCCCAACCAACGAAGAGCTGGTGATCGCACAACAAGCCATGGCAATGGCCTGATTGTCGTATCTTCCACCGTCTATGAAGCGAGCCTGCGGCTCGCTTTTTTTATGTTAACTGGTCGCGCAAGAACCGGTGTAACGCCTTGACTGCGGGAGTGAGTTGTTGGCGCGACGGACATAATAGGTGGAGTGGAGCCAGCTCGCCTTGCCAATCGGTGCACAAGGGCACCAACCGTCCTGCATTCAGATCCGCTTTGACATCGAGCGCCGATTTATAAGCGATCCCTTTTCCTAATAATGCCCATTGCCTTACCACGCCGCCATCATTGCTGGCGCGCCGCCCCGCCACACTGACTGCAATTTCTTCCTCTTGGCGATAGAACTGCCAACGGTTATAGCGCACTTCATTTAGCTCGTAGAACAAGCATTCATGATGTTTCAAATCGAAAGGATGCGAGGGGGTTTTATGCTGGGCTAGATACTCGGGGGAGGCCACGAGCACCCGACGATTATCTTTAACCAACGGCATTGCGATCATACTGGAATCGCCCAACACACCATAACGAATCGCGATATCAATAGGCTGGGAAAACAACTTGGCTTGCTCGTCGGATAACGACAGACGGATGCTGATGTTGGGGTAAAGCGACATAAAGACATCAAGCAGCGGCAGGATCACGTCACGGCCCAAGTCAGATGGCGCGGAAATAAGCAGCGAACCTTGGATCTTATCGGCGTTTTGCAGTTGTTGCTGACCTTGTTGTAGCAAGTCTAACGCTTGTTCGCTGTAGCGCAGAAACTGTTCGCCTTGTTGAGTGAGTCGCAAACTGCGTGTTGAGCGCACAAAAAGCGGGCTGCCTAACTCAGTTTCTAACCGTTTTATGGCGGCACTGGCAACGGCGGGAGACACATCTAATTGTCTGGCCGCGCCAGTTAAGCTGCCGTGTTTGGCCGCTTCGACGAAGATAGCCAGATCTTGAAGTGCTTTCATTATCAAAAAAATGTTGAAAGAGATGTCTCTTTAGCATGGTTTTTCTTTGTGGTGATTGTCAATAGGCTGATAGCCACGTACTAACGCTATCACGCTCGACCACCACAAGGAGATCAGCATGTCTTTGTTTGATGATTACCAACAGTCTGAACTTTCGCTCGCTAACCGCATTGTCATGGCACCGATGACGCGCGCTCGCACTGACCAACCAGGCAATATTCCTAATGCGATGATGGCTGACTATTATCGCCAACGCGCTAGCGCAGGTCTCATCGTGACGGAAGCGACGCAAATTTCTCCACAAGGGCAGGGATATAGCTTCACGCCAGGCATTCATAGCGACGCCCAGATCGCGGGCTGGCGTCATGTCACGGACGCCGTGCATGCTGAGGGAGGTAAAATCTTTTTGCAGCTGTGGCATGTGGGTCGTATGTCGCATCCCATTTTTCACGAAGACGGTTTGCCTGTCGCACCGTCGACGTTATCTCCTGAAGCGAGTGTATGGATAGCTGACGAAAATGGCGGAAGCATGCGTCCGTGTCCTATCCCGCGTGCATTGGAAACCGACGAAATCCCACGCATTGTCGATGATTACCGGCAAGCCGCCTTGAATGCCGTAGAAGCAGGCTTTGATGGTGTCGAAATTCACGCCGCCAATGGCTACCTCATCGACCAGTTTCTACGCTCGACCTCCAACCATCGCGATGATCAATACGGCGGCAGTCGTGAAAACCGGATGCGCTTTTTGGTGGAGATCATGACAGCGATTAGTGAGGCGATTGGTGCGTCACGCACTGGGATCCGTCTGGCTCCTTTTATCACTGCGCGTGGAATGAACTGCCCTGACATTATTCCCACCATTCTTGAGGTAGCGAGCCATGCCAATCATTTAGGCCTTGCCTATTTACATCTTGCCGAGGCGGACTGGGATGATGCGCCGCAAGTTGATGATGATTTCCGCCATCAGCTGCGCGCGCGGTTCGACAACGCGATCATTGTGGCCGGAAAATACGACCAACCCAAAGCAGAGAGCCTGATTGCTCGCGAGTTGGTGGATTTAGTGGCATTTGGTCGTCCTTTTATTGCCAACCCAGATTATGTCGCCCGTCTCCAACATGGCTGGCCACTGGCTGAATTTAACCCTCAGACCCTGTTTGGCGGCAATGAAGCAGGCTATGTCGACTATCCCAGCTATTCCGTCTCCCCCAGCTATCACACAGAATGAGGACAGCATCATGACAATACAAACGTTACCGACAGAGATGCATGCGGTTGGTTATCGCTTTGCGCACCCGATAGAAAAGGCCACATTGGCTGACATCATTTTACCCACGCCGACTCCTAACGATGATGACTTGCTGGTGGAAGTGAAGGCGGTTTCTGTTAATCCTGTGGATGTCAAAATCCGCGGTAACGTCGATGCCCCTGAGGGGCAGCATAAAGTGCTGGGGTGGGATGCGGCGGGCATTGTGCGTCAAGTTGGCCGACATGTGACGGAGTTTAAGCCCGGCGATAGAGTGTGGTACGCCGGCGCGCTCGATCGGCCCGGATCGAATGGTCAATTCCAATGTGTGAATGCAAAAATAGTGAGCGCCATGCCTAAAACGCTGTCCTTTGCCGATGCCGCCGCCATGCCATTAACTGCACTCACGGCATGGGAGCTACTGTTTGATCGCTTAAAAGCCGGACTTGAGCCAGAGTCGAGCACCTTACTGGTTGTGGGTGCAGCAGGCGGGGTGGGTTCGGTGTTAACTCAGCTTGCGAAGCAACTGACGTCGTTGACGGTGATCGGTACTGCGTCGCGACCAGAGAGCCAAGCGTGGGTGAAAGAAATGGGTGCCGATCATGTCATTGACCATGGTCAGCCCTTACAGCCGCAACTTGATGCGTTGGGAGTAGAAGCGGTAACCCATGTCGCGAGTCTTAATCATACCGAGGCGCATTTGGAGCAGCTGGTAGATTGTCTGATCCCTCAAGGCAAACTGGCGTTGATTGACGACCCAGAACAGCTCGATATCCGAAAGTTAAAGAGCAAGTCGATTTCGTTGCACTGGGAGTTCATGTTCACCCGCAGTTTGTTCTCGACTCCTGACATGTACCAACAACATGTGATCTTGGCGAATGTGGCTAAGTTGATTGATCAAGGCGTGCTCAAGTCCACGGCCTCTCATCAACTAACAGGGCTTAATGCAGCCAATTTAATCCTTGCACATCAAGCCGTAGAAAGTGGCCGAACAATCGGGAAATACGTCATCGCTGAACACTAACCTTCCTTGCTTGCATGAAGCCTTATGTGATCCGTCATAAGGCTTTTTGTATATAATGGTAGACAAAGTGCATCGATTTTTGATTTGATGCTCGAAAGATAAAAAAAGATTGGTTAGGTATGAAATGGTATAACGTGATTAAGGCTTACTTACTGGAAGCCATGATTCTCGGAGGCGCGTTCGCGCTAGGCGTGTGGCTAACCCTTTCAGGCTATTTGCTTCATTAGTGATGGTGAACGTTGGCACATTAAAAAGGGCTTTCTTTGCTTAATTCATTGCAGATTTCCACGATGGCGAGTGACAATCCTGAGCGGATCACCTGCTGTTGGCGCTGCAGTTGCAGCTGATAGAATTCGATATCTACGTCATCTTCCGGCGGGCCAATATCGAGCGAAAGCATGCCCATCGTATTCGCTTTGCGCAGCTTTTTGACGGCATCGAGCACCTTAGGATCGGTAAATTGGTAATCGTCGGCATCGTTACTCAGTTGGTTTTTAAGTTTAATAATTTGTTCAATATCGTGATAAGCGTCATCTGATAACACGCCTAGACCAAACAAGAGTTTCAATCGCACAGAAAGATCCCCCAGCGGCCCAGTGTCGTGCAGTAAAGGCCCCACCACTGATTCCACCGCAAAGTTATCTTTGCGAAAAACCCGCTTGATTAAGCCATCAATAGCTGTCTCAAACGTATCCACCGCGGCAACAAAAAAGCCACGCACGGTTGGCGCTTGGTTTAATCGTTCAATGATGTCTGTTTCGTCGAAATTTTCTGCCATAGACTCAATACTGCTTATTGTTATAACGGGGGAGCTAAACTCCCCCTGTAAAATGCGCGGTTTACAATTGCTGGTACAGGGTGTTAATTGCCTCAACTTCAGGGCTTTCCTCTGCCAAGCCGGTGTATGTCGCCAGCGTCTTTCTTACGCCCACCTCAGCCAATGAAGCTTGAAGCTCTTCAGCTTGTGGATCGGTGTGATTGGTGTATTTCAATGCTGCGGCAATCCCTTTTAATAGGGCTCGGTTATCTGTGCCGTACTCTATTGTACCCAGTAATGGCTTGATAAGCCTATCGTTCTGACTTAGTTTTCGGATAGGCTGGCGACCAACACGGTCGACCTCATCAACCAAGTAGGGGTTTGAGAAACGCCCCAAAATTTTCTCGATGTACGCTTGGTGAGCGGCGCGGTCAAATCCGTAGCGTTGGATAAGCACTTCGCCGCTTTCTTGCATCGCTGTTTTCACCAAATCACGGATTTTCGGATCGGTAATGGCTTCACGAATGGTGCGGTGGCCGCTCAAGCAACCCAAATACGCCGTGATGCAATGGCCCGTGTTTAAGGTGAAAAGCTTACGCTCGACGAAGGCCATGAGATTTTGTGTCTTCTCCATCCCTGCAATATCTGGGATTTCGCCTTTGAACTGTTGTTCATCCACAATCCACTCGCTGAAGCTTTCTACCGTGACCTCTAAGGGATCATCGTTCGCCGCTTCCGCCGGCGGCACAATGCGATCAACTGCGGAGTCGACGAAACCAATCAGTGCGTCTGCTTTCTCATGGAATGCGGGGTCAAGGTGCTTATAGACTTCGCCTTTGAGATGCGACGTACCACGGATCATGTTTTCGCAGGCAATAATGTTTAGTGGGGCCTCATTGCCTGATACGAAACGTTTTTCAATGCCGGTGGCGATGGTCTTGGCAATAATATCAAGCACATTAGGGCCAACAGCCGTGGTCACTAAATCCGTTTTTACGATTTTATCGATAACATCATCACTTGCCGAATTGACTGCCGTGATATGAGAAACCGTGTCGATATGGCAGTCGTTACCTACCACTTTGACGTTGTAGCTTTGTTTGTGACTGAGTTGGTCAATGAGGGGCGCATCGACATCGGCAAAGGTGACCTCGACATTGGCATCCGCGAGCAATTTTCCGATAAAGCCGCGGCCGATATTGCCGGCACCAAAATGAACAGCATTTTTCATAATATTTACCTCAAACTAAAAACGGTGGTGATGAGAGGCCACCGAGGTGGCCTGCTTATTGGGTTGATTAATGGGATGACGTCATAAAGGTGACGCTTTCATCACTCAATAGATTGAGGATCTCGTCAATACTGTCAGTACTGGTGAGAATATCTATTGCATCAGGCTCATCTAACGCATTAGTAATGGCGGTAATTACTTGAATATGTTCATCGTTTTTGGCGGCAATGCCAATCACCAACTTAGCGATATCCTCTTTGTCGTCGGTGAACTGCACACCCGATGGATACTGACATACCACAATGCCGGTTTGCTTGACCCCATCTTTTGCTTTAACGGTGCCATGAGGAACGGCGATCGACTCCCCGAGGTAAGTGGGGGTTAATGCCTCACGCTCAAACATCGCGTCGACATAACCTGGCTCTACGTAGCCAAGTTTGACAAGTTGCTCACCGGCAAATCGAATCGCTTCATCCTTGTTTGTGGCCGTTAAGCCAAGATGAATGTTTTTACGCTGAAGTTGAAAAGCAGGTGCCGGGGTTGGCTCGAAACTGTCGTCATTTGCCGCCGTCGTCGGCACTTGAAGCACTTGCGGATCGTTGGCAGCGGGATACTGTGCGGCGAGAATTTGGGTAACCAACTGGCCGTAAACATCGCCGTCTAAAAAGTTATTGAGTGAAATATGGTGTGCGGTTGGCGCGTGAGTGCGCGCACGCTCGGTCAGATCTTTATGCGTGATCACAATCTGCGCATCCTCAGGCAGGCTATTGACCGCAATATTCGTGACACCAATATCTAAGCCTGCATTTTGTACTTTTTTGCGCAGCAAGCTGGCACCCATGGCACTAGAGCCCATGCCAGCATCACAGGCAACTAAAATATGCTTTACGTCAGCAAAGTTAACTGTGGCTTTAGGCGCAGAAGAGGGGGCGGAGGTGCTTGCTTTAGCGCCTGATTTCATGTCTTTCATTTTGGCGGTCGCCTCATCAAGTGAGGCTTCGTCACCTTCACCCTCTGTGCTTTTCTGTGTTTTCATCAGTAAAGCGGCGACCACAAATGACACGCTGGCTGCGGCAATAATTGAGGCCAAGACGCCGACAATTGAGCCTTTTTGCGTCATTAACAGCACAGCAAAAATAGAGCCTGGCGAAGCGGGCGACACAATACCTGCATCAAACATAGTGAGAACGAACACACCTGTCATACCACCGGCAATCGCGGCAAGAATAAGGCGTGGATTCATCAGAATGTAAGGGAAGTAGATTTCGTGAATACCACCGAAGAAGTGAATAATGGAGGCACCGCCCGCGGTTTGACGTGCGGTGCCTTTACCAAACACCATGTAGGCAAGCAAGATGCCTAAACCAGGACCTGGGTTTGCCTCAATGAGGAAGAAAATAGACTGACCAGCTTCTGAGGCTTGTTGGATGCCCAGCGGTGAGAAAATACCGTGGTTGATCGCATTGTTGAGGAAAAGAATCTTAGCGGGCTCAACAAAGATTGAGGTCAGTGGTAACAGGTGTGCTGAGACCAAAAACTCCACACCCGCTGCGAGACCACTAGACAAGAGCTTAACAAACGGGCCGATGAGGAAGAATGCGATAATCGCGCAAAGCATACCGATAATACCGGCAGAGAAGTTATTCACTAACATCTCAAACCCGCTTCTCACTTTGCCATCGACATAGGCATCAAATTTTTTGATCGCCCAGCCACCGAATGGACCAACCATCATCGCGCCCATAAACATGGGAATGTCCGTCCCGACAATCACCCCCATGGTGGTAATTGCGCCGACAACCGCACCGCGTTCGCCGCCAACAAGTTTACCGCCGGTGTAGCCGATCAGTAGTGGTAGTAGGTAGGTAATCATGGGACCGACCATGGCCGCCAATGTCTCATTGGGGACCCAGCCGGTTGGAATGAATAGTGCGGTAATAATCCCCCACGCGATGAATGCGCCGATATTAGGCATCACCATGTTTGAGAGGAAGCGACCAAAATTCTGTATCTTGATCTTGGTGTCAGATGATATCATAACAATACCCCGTTTGATGTTCTCATTGAACGTGTGTGGTAGAACGGTTCGCCAAAACCGTCTGGCTAGTAAGTACCCAGTCAATTTACCACATATTTTTTCGAGAGAACTGATAACGGGGATTTATTGACTCAACTCTCATTATTCACTTCGCAACTATATGTTAGTCCAACACCTGTCACAGAAATAACATGTAAATTTAGCACAAAACGCAATGATCAAAATTGTCAATAAAATCTATAGAGATTCATATCACATTTTTGATTTTTTATTTATAAAATATATAGTGATGTAGATCACTCTTTATTTTTTTAGAATAGTGAAATAAAAAACTAGAGTGATGAATATCACACTATCATCCTGGTCAATAATGATTCATCAAGTGATAGATATCACACTTGTATTTTTATTACGGATGAGGTCGGTGTCGTGTGAGGTAGAAACCAAGCTCAATCGCGTTGAGCCTGGTGAGTTAAAATGCCAAGGTAGCCATTACAGACAAGAGAGTTAATACGCTCCTGCGCTGTAGATAAGCTCGTAACTGTGGCTGTAGATCTCCAAGATATTGCCAAATGGGTCTTCCATATAGATCATGCGATAGGGCTTCTCTCCAGGATAGTAATAGCGTGGTTTCTCCATACGTTTCTTACCACCCGCCTCAACAATACGTTCAGCCAGTGCTTCAACGTTAGGATCTTGCACGCAGAAGTGAAAGACGCCCGTTTTCCAGTACTCGAAATTGTTGTCAGGGTTTTGCTGATCTTTGAATTCAAATAGCTCGACACCCACTCGGTCACCGGTTGATAAATGGGCAATACGAAAGCGCTCCCAACCTTGACCAAACACATCGGTACACATCGCTCCAATTGCACTATTGTCTTCGATAATCTCGGTAGGTGTCATAATGAGATACCAGCCAAGCACTTGCGTGTAAAATTGAACGGCTTTGTCCAAATCAGGTACCGAAATACCAATGTGTGAAAATGTACGTGGATAAGGGGTTGGCATGCGTTGCTCCTTCTAAGATGACGTTGTCAGTGGTTGCAAGCATGAGGTATCACAAACATAATGTTAAATTATGGTTTGCAATAGTTATGATGACAATTTGTTATGGTTAATCCTGTTTGGCTGAAAACCTTTTGCACCCTGGTAGATGTTGGCAGTTTTACCAAAGCCGCTGATAAGTGTTTTATGACCCAATCAGGCGTCAGTCAGCACGTGCGAAAGCTCGAAGATGCTTTATCGACCACCTTACTGATTCGGAGTAAAAAGGGTATTGTCACGACGGAGGCTGGAGAGCAACTCTATCGTCAAGGCAAAGATGTACTACAAACACTCGATAACCTAGCCGTTAACATCAGTCAGGATCCCGGTTATGAAGGGGAGGTGCGTCTTATGTCGCCGGGAAGTGTTGGTCTCCGTTTATATCCTCATTTGCTCGATCTCCAGGTGACGTATCCGACACTTACGATTAACTATCGCTTTGCGCCAAATGGCGATATTCATAATGCCATCTTGAACAACACCATTGATATTGGCCTGACAACCGCATGTCCCGTTAATCCAAATATTCAGTCTGAACCCATTGGGGAAGAGCCGTTGTTGCTGGTGACACCGCGCCATGTCAAATCCCCGACTTGGGAAACACTCTGCCAGCTAGGATTCATTGATCATCCAGATGCGAGGCATCACGCCGAGTTATTACTTGGAGCGAACTTCGAGCAATACCAAACGGCACAGTTGCGTCCCATTAAGCAATCTGGCTTTTCTAATCAAATTGGTCTTATCTTACTACCCGTTGCACGCGGACTCGGCTTTACCGTGTTACCCGCCAATGCCGTCGCCGCTTTTGCTCAACAAGCGGCCATCAAAGCTCACCATTTACCGACACCGGTCAGTGAAACCTTATACCTTTCTTCTCTTGCCGGACGCGTGCTGCCCCAGCGCGCGATCAATGTTGCTAACGTTATTAAAGAGCAGGTTGATTCAATCGATATGCATGATAAAAGCAAAGAGTGACAGCATCACGTGCTGCGCATGGACGACGCTTCTCCTGTCTTCTAATCTCTAAGAGTGCGAAAACGATTTGAGGTGGCACTGTGACGAGATGGTGGATATTAATGGTTTGCTGGTTGCCGTTGAGTGGACTGGCAAACACACTCACTGTTGCATATCGCGATCATACGGGTGCAATGTCATCCGCGACCAAAGCGATCGTCGAGCGGGTTTTTGACTCGGTTGACCCACAAATCGAACTCGCTTGGATAGAAATGCCGTTAGCACGGGCAGAGAATGCACTGGCTAAAGGGATCATTGATATTGATTTTGGACGCACGCGGTTGGTCTACCAGGACACGCCTCAGGCGCTTTATCCGAGTGAATCACTGTTTTCCGTCGGTTATCACCTGTTTGGCCATACATATGTTGGCAACCCTCAAGACTATCAACGTGTAGTGGGGGTGATTGGTGACCAAGTAGCGAGAATGATCGCGAATAAGTTTGACTGGGAAATGGTCGGTGCTAGGAGTGAGCGCGCAGCGTTGAATATGGTGAATAGCAATCGGGTACAAGCCATGGTGGCTTATGTGGGCGTGGCAAGCATTATTGAAAAAGAGCAACTGATTGCTGTGCGCATGGGGGATAACCCTGTCGAGTCCGTTCCCATTTATTTAGCGATTCATCAGCGGCATCAAGCTCTTATTGAGCCACTGAACGCTAGTATACGCAAAATGAAAAAGAGCGGAGAAATAACCGCTCTACTCGAAAAACACGGCATCCCTCATTGAGATGCATTTTCTATCCGAAGTTTCTGCTCGCGTACTTTACGACGCAATAGCTCCGTATAAATTGGTTGTCCACCAAGCAACTGTGCGACCAAGGTGGCACCGAGGGTGGTGATGATTAACGGCAAAATCAGATAATAGTTGTTGGTCATTTCAATCACCAACAAAATACCGGTAATCGGCGCGCGCACGGTCGCGGCGAACAGAGCGCCCATGCCCGCAATCGCAAACATACCCGGCTCTATCCCCATCTCTGGGTACATATTGGCAACCACTAACCCATACACTGTGCCCAACAAGGTTCCTAGCGCCAGCATGGGCGCAAAAATGCCCCCAGGCGCACCTGAGCTAAAGCAAATCACTGTCAGTAATGTGCGTGCCATAAAGATAAACAGCAGGGCACTGATTGAATAATTGAGGGTGACGAAATCTGGCACTAAATTAATGCCACCATGGGTCAGCTCAGGCGCATAGATAAGTAGCAAGCCAAAAAAGCCGCCTAACGTGGCACCCACTAACCAGATCCGTTTTTGGCTTTTCTGATAAAAGCGTTGGAAAAAATCCTGAAAGCGCATAATCAGAAAATTAAACAGTACGCCAAATACCCCAAAACAGCAGCCCAGAACGAGAAAGAACCACAGCGAAATAAGTGGCGGCGTTTCGTATTGTGGTAATACAATTACCGCCTCTTGGCCATTGATATAGCGAAAGACGATATCGGCCATAATCGCAGCAATGATCACCGCTTTAATTGAAATTAAGGTATAGCGAAATTGTGGTCGCATTTCCTCAACCACAAACATGATAGCCGCCAGTGGAGCATTAAAAGCCGCCGCCAGCCCCGCTGCAGCACCGGAGGCGAGCAAGGTTTGGTTACTGTTCCTGTCTTTGATGCGGCAGGTATCGGTGACCATTCGGCCAATATTGGCACCAATTTGCACGCTTGGGCCTTCGCGGCCGAGAATCATGCCAGAGCCTAACGCGCCTAAACCACCAAAAAACTTCACTGGAATAACTCGCCACCATCGTGAGGGGCGAATGCCTTCCATCGCGCCCTCAACCTCTGGGATCCCCGAGCCTGCCGCTTCAGGGGCAAAACGATGAACAAGCCAATAGCCGAGTAAGGCGAGCCCCGCGCTAATAAGAAACGCGAGCACACCCAATGGAATCATCGAGTTGATGTTACTGTCTAACCATTCGGTTCTGGACTGAGACAGTGAGTGGATGGCGAGCTCGAAAAGGGTGACTACCACGCCGCCTAAAAAGCCAATGACTACCGCGAGTAAAAGGATAGAAACGGGCGTTTTGTCGCGAGACCATAATTTATCAAAGAAAACACTAGATTTGTAAAAGATGGCTCTCTTCTTGCCTGTTTTACTTACAATTTTCATCTGTGTGAACGCAAAGTGTGAAAAGAAAAGTGACGATGTACGGTGGCACAACTTCCTACGCCAACATCGTGCTGGGAACGTCCTATTCCCTGAGAGAACGCATTTATACTACGCCAATTAATGGAACATGCAAGCGCTCGACAGATACTTCATTGTCCAGTGATAAAGACAAAACCCGCGGGAGTAAGCGATACACTAACGAGGCAGCCATAAGCGAACATTTTTATACGTTTTATCGGTGTGCACCGTATTGTCAGCCAGCGTACCACCTTTGTCAGCGCCAATAATTGATTTGAATTAGATCACAGTTTGTTGCGTTGAAAATGTCCGCAGCCGCTATATCGGATTGGTAACCGCGGTGTGGCCATGCCAGAGCAGCAAAGGCATGGCCATCGTCATTGGTTTAGCGGGGCGTCATTGGCCTTGAATAGCGGCAAGGCTATCGCCGATCGCTATCAGGCGATCCAAAATACGCTCACCATCGACGCCGATGCCGTTGTGTTCGTACTCGTTGGTCATCCACGCTTGGCTGTTGGCAATCCTCGCCAAGGTTTGGCGGGAGTAATCAAACTCAACAAACATGTCATCCACATAGGTGGCACAGGCGAGCGGCACCGTGTTGTGCTTGAGCACCTCGAGATCATAAAGCGCCGGCCAATCGGTTTTTTCCGCCAACAACATCGCGGCCTCTCTGAGTGGTTTGAGCGTGGCAAGTTGATCAAACATCCACGGGTAGACCATTTCGCCGGTAAACCGGAACGGTTGATCGGGCTGATAGTGGAACTGCGGGAATTGATCACGCACCCGATGGGCTGACCACTGCGAGGCCTGCTGCTGGCAGTAAATCGATTCATGCAAAATAGCGTAAAAAGGGTTGGTTAAATACCCTTGTTCTGCCTGCATCGCATCAAGGAATGGATAGCTCAGCACACGCTCGCCATTCACCTCAATAAAGGCTCGTTCCAATAAATAATAAAGCGGCAGCCCCGCATGACCACGGCCGAGATTTAGGCCAATGGTCTGGAACTGCTCCACCGTAAACGGCTGACCGTTTGGCAGCGTCACCGCATTGTTTTGCAAATACTGGGCAATCTCGTGGCAGCGGGCTTGTGCATCGGGGAATTGGGCGAAAAACTGCTGGTTCTTATCTTCCACGCGCTGATAGGTTTTTTGGTACACCCGATCGGCATGCCCTTCAATCGGCGGAATACCGCCGGTGACAAACGCTCGCGATAGCGATTGCGGAAAGAAAGATAAATAGGTGAGCGCACAGAACCCACCAAAGCTTTGACCGAGGATCGCCCATTGCTTGATACCTAACGCCTCACGTAAACACTCGGCGTCTTTCACGATGCTATCGGCACGAAAATGGCTCAGATAGTCCGCTTGCTCAGCGGCAGTGAGATGGGCAAGCGTTTGGTGATTCACCGGCGAGCTTAAGCCCGTGCCGCGTTGGTCGAGCAACAACACGCGGTAATCGTCTAAGGCACGTTTTAGCCAACCGCTCGCGCCATTAGGGCGAGGTGATTCCATGCCAGGTCCACCTTGAAAATACACCAGCCAGGGTAATGCTTGCTCATTTTTACGCGTATCGACCACTTCGCGGGCGAAAATCGAGAGCGAGGGGCTGTTAGCGTCATTATGATCCAGCGGCACATCAACATGATGACTGCGATAACGGAGATGGCGATCCCACAGATCTTGCATGGTAATTCCTTTACAAACAAAAAGATGACGCGAGATAGATTACCAGAGATGGTGATGAGCAGCGAGCGCGTTTCATTCAAGCAACCTGCTATATTTTTGTGATGCTCATCACCTTTCTATTTACTTAGCCTGCTAACTATCTTATAGTGTCTGCCTAGCATTACTTAGCCTGCTAAGTATTTTTACGATGGAAGGAAAACTCGATGACATCGCCCAACCCCGAACACATGTCTATCGCTGAGCACTTAGGGCGCACGGCGCGATTATGGCGCCGTGTGGCGAATTCAGAGCTTGAACCTTTGGGGCTGAGCTATCCACGTTGGAGTGCGCTTTGGATGTTGCGCCGATTGGGGGATGGCATCAGCCAAAGTGAATTGGCACTGGCGCTGGAAATTGAACTGGGCTCGCTAATGCGCACCTTGAAAAATTTGGAAGCGCAGGGGCTGATCACACGGCGCTGCTCGCCCGAAGACAAGCGCACCCGTACGGTGCATGTCACCGACAGTGGTAGTGACTTAATGTCACGCATCGAAGCGCGGGTGTTGCGGGTGCGCAAGCATTTGCTCTCTGGTATTGCAGCTGAAGATTTTGACGCCTTGGAGCGGGTGTTGGTCACCATTAATCAAAATGCAATGGACTATACCGCCACGACCGAAGACGACTGCGGCACAGAAGAATAGGTAATAGAGGTAAGAAGTACGAATGACACCGGATGAAAAATTTGCGCGTTGGGTAAAAGTCGCCGCCCTCAGTTTTGTGTTGATCTTTGGCTACTTTTTGGCGGCCGATAACCTGATGCCACTAACGCCTCACGCGATGGTCACGCGCACCGTGACCAAAGTGGCTCCGCAGGTGAGCGGGCCGGTCAGTGCCTTGGCAGTAGAAAACAACCAGCGCGTTCAAAAAGGCGATGTCCTGTTTAAAATTGAAAGTGAGCCTTATCGCATTGCGGTCGACCAAGCCAAACTCGCCCTTGCCCAGGCAAGACAAAGCAATGCTCAGCTCGATGCCTCATTGATGGCCGCGCGGCAAGATGTCTCAGCATTGGCGTCGGTCTTGGCGCAAAAAGCGCGTGAAGCAAAACGCTTAAAAGCCTTGTTTGCCAAAAATGGTGTCTCCCAGCAGCAGCGTGATGATGCAATCAGCGCCGCTAATACCGCTCGGGCTAAATGGGAAGCGGCGAAAGCGCGTGTCAGTGCCCTCCAGATCCAACGCGGTGGCGATGGCGCGAGCAATATCGCCGAGCAAGTGGCGCTAAGCAAACTAAAAAGCGCCCAACTTAACCAATCCTACACCACCGTTAGAGCCAGTCATGATGGGATAGTCACCAACTTGCAGCTGGATGTGGGAGCTTATGCCAGTGCGGGTAAACCGCTGATGGCCTTGGTGTCTGAACGCGCCGATGTGATTGCCGATTTTCGCGAAAAAAGTGTGCGCGATGTGCACACCGGCACGCCAGTGAATGTCACTTTTGATAGCGAGCCGGGCAAACTTTATGCGGGACATGTGAGCAGTGTTGATGCCGGGGTCAGTGCCGGGCAAATCGACGCCAATGGTCAACTGGCGTCACCGTCTAACTCCAACCGGTGGGTGCGTGATGCGCAGCGAATGCGCCTGCACATTCAACTCGACGAATGGCCTGGCCACTCGTTGCCAACAGGGGCTCGTGCCACGGTACAGTTAATGCCTGAAAATACGATGACGCAGTGGCTGGCCAGCGCGCAAGTCGGCTTTTTGAGTATGCTGCACTACATCTACTAAGGGGAGCTGACGATGAGGTTATGGCATCACCCCTTAAGTGATAACGATGTGCGCCAGTGCGCGCGCATTGCCACCGGTGCGACGCTCGGTTTTGCGGTGTGTAAGTTTTTTGGTTTTAGCTTCGGTGTGTTTTTTACTGTCACGCCGATGTTGTTGCTTGGACTTGTACCCGTGATTAACGGTCGTGCCGCGCGTCAACTGCTCGCCTCCGCGGTGATCAGTGGGATAGAAGTCGGGCTGTTAGGCGGATTGTTTGGTGCACACCCTGGGTTAATGACACCGCTGGTGTTCTTGCTCTTCACCTACAAATTTGCCTGTATGTCCAAAGGGCGCTTCTTTCTTTTTGGCGCCAACAGCGTGTTAAGCCTCAGCATTATGCTGCACTTTGCCAGCTATCCCGATTTACCGATTAACACCTTAATCTTCGGTAACCTGGGCGCGAATGTGTTATCGGTGGCGGTGGCGTATTTAGTGACCTGGTTAATTCCCGATGTCACGCCACGTCAGCCGCCCGCCGCAGCGGCAGGAGGAAAACAATCGCACCGGATGCGACACGAAGCGCTGATGGGCGCGACTTTGGCGACGGTCTCGTTTTTCATCTTCCAGTTGTTTGACTTGCGCGATTCAATTTCAGCGCAAGCCACCACCGTGTTGTTACTGTTTCCGATGCACTGGAATGGCTCGCTCAGCTATGCACGAAAACGGGCGATAGGCACAGTGCTCGGCGTCGCCTACGGCATTGGCTGCCAAGTGATATTATATGATTGGTTTAACGTGCTGATTTTAGTGATCCCGCTGCTATGGATAGGCACCATGCTGTTTGCCCACGCCCACCTAAAAGAGGCCGGGGGCTCAGGCGTGGGGTTTGGTGCCATGGCCACGCTTGGGATCTTATTCGGGCAATACTTAAGCCCCAACCAAGACTTTATGTATGATGCCTTATACAGAGTGAGTAGCAACCTGGTGGCGATCGTGCTCACCTTGATGTTGTGTTTTATGGTGCACAAGCTGCTTAACTGTTTTTCCGCGACCCGGTTTGGTGCCGCGTAAGCGTTTGAACCACCAAAGTTATTCCTCACTTTAGTCAATCGATAATGGTTATTTTTGCGGTAAACATCCCATCCTAATTTGACTTTTGCGAGGTATCGCTTGTTTCTCCTCCGACCTGTCGCTATGCTCCATGGCAGTTATGATGCACAGATAGGAAGTCAGCGAAGTGAAAAAACTCATCCTGATCGTGGTATGCGCCATGTTTGCCGTTGCGGCGATTGCCAGTATCACCGCAACCACCTTTATCTCGCATGACGAGATAGACAACATTATTCTCAAGCGTTCGCAAGCACAGGCTGAGCTCCTGGCCGATCGTGCTGAATACATTTTAGAAAACTCTTCCACTCCCACCGCCGATTTACAAGACATGGTGTCGGATCTTAAAGGTCGCGACGACATCAGCTATGCGGTAATGATTGATAAAAACATCAAAGCCATTGCCCACAGCGACACCCAAAAGCTGGGTAAGGTGTATAGCGATAACTATACCGTCGCCGGTGCCGGCCAAGGCCAACCGCAGCATTCTCGCTGGTATGCCGATGTGCAAGATGTGTGGGTATACGACATTATGATGCCGGTTTACGTCGATGGCAGCCTGTGGGGCGCGTTTGATGTTGGCATCCCGATTACGGAGGTCGATGCCGCTGCTAATGGTATCGCCATTGCCCAGCTCACCGCGATTGGCTTGATTTTTATTGGTTGTACCCTGGTGCTGGTATGGCTATTAGGCCGTTTATTCGCGCCACTCAAAGGCCTAGAGCATGCGCTGGCGGATATCTCCAAAGGCGATGGCGACCTTACTGTACGCTTGCCAGTGACCGGGAATAACGAGATCACTCGTATCTCAGAGGCGTTTAATACCTTTGTGGAAAAAATCGACCAAATCATTGCCAATGTGGTGGAGACCGGTGAAGAGCTGGGGCGCTCGGCCGAATCGCTGCGTGATAAAGCGGCGCACTCGCTGAAACGTGGTGAGTCGCAAAGCGAACAAGCCTTGCTGGTGGTCACCTCGATGAATGAGATGATCGCTACCATTAATGAGATCTCACAAAGTGCTTCGAATGCGGCAGATTCGGCGTCATCGGCGAACAGTGAAACCGAAGCCGGTAAGCAAACCTTGGCCGAAGCAACCGCGACGATTAACCAGCTCGACACCGAGATGGACAATATGTCGACGGTGATCACCTCACTGGCCGAGCGCACACAATCCATTGTGTCGATTCTGGATGTGATCCGGGGGATTTCTGAGCAAACGAACCTGCTTGCCCTAAACGCAGCCATTGAGGCAGCACGCGCGGGCGAAGCGGGACGTGGCTTTGCGGTGGTGGCTGACGAAGTGCGCAGTTTGGCGACTAAAACGTCGCAATCAACCGAAGAAATTCAATCAACCATCGATCAGCTTCAGCAAGAAGCGAAAAACGCGGTTGACGCCATGGATACCAGCAAAGCGCTGACCACCGAGGGCAACCGTGCCACCGAGCAAGCACTGACTGCACTGGAAAGCATTGCCACGCAAGTCAGCACCATCTTGGATATGAACACCCATGTGGCGACGGCGACCGAAGAGCAATCGAGCGTGGCGAATGAAATCAACGTCAACATGGATACGGTCAATCAAGCGGCGCAAGCAGGGCTGGATGATAGCCACAGCCTTGAGGCGAGCAGCCAAGACTTGGCCGGTTTGGCGCGTACCTTGGACCACCATGTCGGCGCATTTAAAATCTCGGCAATTAAACCCACCGAGGGCACATTGCGGGCAGCGCGCGACTAATTCAGCGATTACCCTGGGCAACCTCTATCGCCAGCCTAGTGCTGGCGATTTTTTTCTAACCCGCGCATGACTCTGAGCCCGAGCCAGGCAGTTAAATGCCTGTTCGTAGCTGCTGGGCGGGTAAGTGCTCGGCCAGAAATGCTAACCAAGCTGAGACCTTGGGCTGTAACTGCCGCCCGCTCGGATACAGCGCCCAAATGCCTTCATCTTCTACCCGATAATCGGTTAACACTTCCTCCAACTCGCCGCTTGCCAACGCGGATTGCACGTAATAATGCGGCAGTTGAGCCAGCCCTAATCCGTGCTTAGCGGCATTGAGCAATGCCACGCCTGAATTGCAGCGCAATCGGCCCGATACCGTTAACGTGCGCACTTTGCCGCCGCTTTGATAGTGCCAATGCTCGTTGGATCCTACTAAGCAGCTGTGATGACTGAGCGCACTGGGCGAGTCGGGGCGGCCATTCAACGCCAAATAGTCCGGACTGGCGCAGATGGTTAATTGCCGCGACCCGAGTCGCTTGGCTTTCAGGCTTGAGTCGGGCAAGTGGCCAATGCGGATCGCGACATCGGTGCCGGTATCTGTCATATCCACTCGCCGATTAGTCAGATGTAAATCCACCGCTACTTGCGGATAGGTCACCATAAATGGCGCGAGCAGCGGGGCGATATATTGCTCACCAAAGTTAACCGGTGCGGTGACGCGAATAGGCCCGGCAGGTAACGACTGAGCTTGAGTAATGGTTTGTTCGGCATCCATCAACGCGGCCATCAGCGGTCGGCAGCGTTGATAGTAGAGTTCGCCCTCATCGGTTAACGACACCTTCCGCGTAGTACGATGAAACAGCTTCACCCCTAAATACGCCTCGAGCGCAGCCACCCGACGACTCACTGACACCACCGTCGTGTCGAGTTTATTGGCCGCTTGCGTGAAGCTGCCATGCTCGGCGACCGATAAAAATTCGTTAAGTCCTTCCCAGTGCGGCGCCATTGCTGTCTATCCTGTCTCTATACACACATATACATTATTTCGTGAGTGAAATAATAATTTTCAAATTTGCGGGATTATAACTAAATCTAACTTGGTTAGCATAGTCAGGTATGCAATTAACAAGAACAGAAAGGAACCTCCAATGGCACTAACCATCCAGCCAGGACAAACACATATCAAATCCAAAGCCGCGGTTGCCTGGGGACCCGGTCAACCACTGAAAATGGAAGAGGTCGATGTTGAACTGCCCAAGCCGGGTGAGGTGTTGGTCAGAATCGTCGCTACCGGCGTGTGCCATACCGATGCGTTCACCTTATCGGGCGACGATCCTGAAGGCGTCTTCCCCTCGATTCTCGGCCACGAAGGCGGCGGGATCGTCGAAATGGTTGGCGAGGGCGTCACCAGCGTGGACGTGGGCGACCATGTGATCCCGCTTTACACCGCCGAATGTGGTGAGTGTAAATTCTGCCAATCTGGCAAAACCAACCTGTGTGGCGCGGTGCGTGAAACCCAAGGTAAAGGCCTGATGCCAGACGGCACGTCGCGCTTTTCTATCAACGGGGAGACCATTTTCCACTACATGGGCTGCTCGACCTTCTCGGAATACACCGTATTGCCCGAGATTTCATTAGCGAAAGTGAGCAAAGCCGCACCGCTAGACGAAGTTTGCTTGCTCGGCTGTGGCGTGACCACTGGCATGGGCGCGGTGATGAATACCGCCAAAGTAGAAAAAGGCGACACGGTGGCGATTTTCGGTTTGGGTGGCATTGGCCTGTCAGCCATCATCGGCGCACGCATGGCCGGCGCAAGCCGCATTATTGGCATTGATATCAATGAAAGTAAATTCACCCTTGCCAAGCAGCTGGGTGCCACTGATGTGATTAATCCGCAAGACCACGACAAACCTATCCAGCAAGTAATTGTGGAGATGACTGACGGCGGCGTCGATTACTCGTTCGAATGCATCGGTAATGTCGATGTGATGCGCCAAGCGCTCGAGTGCTGCCACAAAGGCTGGGGCGAGTCAGTGATCATTGGTGTCGCTGGCGCAGGCCAAGAGATTTCGACCCGTCCGTTCCAGTTGGTGACAGGGCGCGTCTGGAAAGGCTCGGCATTTGGTGGCGTTAAAGGCCGCTCGGAGCTGCCCGGCATTGTCGAGCGCTACCTCGATGGTGAGTTTGGCCTACAAGAATTTATCAGCTACACCATGGGCCTTGATGACGTGAACCGCGCCTTTGAACTGATGCACGAAGGCAAAAGCATTCGCAGCGTGATCCACATGGACCAATAACAGGACGGCCGCCGTGGCAACGCGGCGGTAAAATAACCATGCAACTAGAAAAAATAAGCGAAAACAAAGTCGCAGGCGGTTGGCACCAACGTTGGCAGCATGACTCTAGCGCCACCAACGGCAAAATGACGTTTGCGATCTTTCTGCCAGAGCAAGCGAAAGAACAACCTGTGCCCGTGCTCTATTGGCTCTCGGGCCTGACCTGCACTGACGAAAACTTTATGCAAAAGGCCGGCGCGTTTAAACAAGCCGCCACCTTGGGTATGGCGATTGTGGCACCGGACACCAGCCCACGCGGCGAGGGCGTGGCGGATGCTAATCAGTACGATCTCGGCCAAGGGGCGGGGTTTTATGTCAATGCCACCCAAGCGCCATGGCAGTCGCACTACCAGATGTACGACTACGTCGCTCACGAACTGCCGGAGCTGATTGAATCGCACTTTGCGGTCAACAACCAGCGCGCGATTGCCGGACACAGCATGGGCGGCCACGGCGCGTTAGTGATTGGTTTGCGTAACCCCTCACGCTACAGCAGCATTTCCGCGTTCAGCCCGATTTGTCATCCCACCGAGTGCCCGTGGGGCAAACAGGCCTTTAGCGCCTATTTAGGCGATGACGAACAAACATGGCAAGCCTACGATGCCACCGTATTACTCGCCCAAGGCCCCACCGCCATGCCGATGCTGGTGGACCAAGGCGATAAAGACGGCTTTTTGGCCGAGCAACTAAACCCGCAAGCCCTGAAACAAGCGGCCGAGAAACACAACTCCCCGCTGACCTTGCGCATGCAACCCGGCTACGACCACAGCTACTTTTTCATCAGTACCTTTATTGATGAACACCTCGCCTTCCACGCCACCCGCTTTGCGCGGTAGGGCAAACCACGTCGAGACCCCAAGCGGCCACCCAGGCCGCTTTTTTTTGCACCCATTTCACAAAACATGGCTTATCTAACACTTTGGACAATAGCGCACGAAAAGCAAAACAGCGCTTGATACACTAACCCGAAAAGCAGCCAATAAATGGCGTGTTAGGTGCCGACAACTGATCGGCGGTAGCGTGGTGAGTGCATGGATGGTTAACCAGCTTATCGGCTCGATACACTTAAAAGCATGCGAATTTATCCGTGACAGATTCACACTATCTCGGAATGGGCGATAAAAAATAATCGATTATTCATGTGGTTACAGTTCAACGCTTCGGGATAATGTGAACGCCCGAGAAGGGATAGGCGGCATGCACACTATCACCGCTGAGAACTTGATGATAAAGATAAAAAATTCCATTAATATCAACGCTTTATTAATAAAGCGTGGCGTATAACGGTTTAGGGAAGTCGTGCGTGCGCACTAATACAATGTTAAATGTATGATTATTTGGGAGTTATAGATGGCCGCGTGGGATGAATTTGAACTGGATAATGAAAAATGTCCAAGCTGCGGTGCAGTCTATGCTGTTAGGTACAAAGAGCTACCGCTTAAAGATAAAGATCGCTTTACGTGTTCTTGTGGTGAGCTTATGAGGTCATGGAAAGAGACCGGGATGTATATGTACAGTTTGATCAAAGCCGGTGAACCCAATGGATGAAGAGGTAGTTCTGGAGCACGAGGGCGAAACCTATACGGCGTCATATTCAGTATCGGAAGATACTCTTACCGTCTGTCTTCCTGACGGCTCCCTTAGGTATACCGAGCTGCGTGGTCTTAAGGCTGAATCGTCTGCTCTACGCCATCTTCGTGCTTACGTTAATACAAACACTTAACCATTGCAGGCACGGCGACGCCCACTACATTGCGCCTTCGGCTCCATTCCGTGGTCGCGCATGCTGCCAGCGTTATGTGCTCAGGAGTAGGAGGTAGCGATAGGTGATTACCGAAATTCACATGGATGCTGTGGCGAGCTTTAAGCAAGCTACTTCGCTCGTTACGGATAAGAAAATAAATCTTATCTACGGCCTAAACGGCACCGGTAAATCAACAATCTCTAATTTCCTCTATGAGCCCGACAACCCTGCGTTCATCTCGTGCAAAAAAGTGCCCGAAGAATCGGTTCCAGTTCTCGTTTACAACCAGAACTTCATACGGGACAACTTCTATGTTGCGGATAGTCTCCAAGGCATCTTCAGCCTTTCAAAAGAGAACAAAGAAGCTGAACAAAAGATAGTCGACGCGACAAAGAAGCAAGAGGAGCTTGTGCGAGCCCTACAAGAGAAGCGCAGTGAAAAGGAATTGGCAACACAGACATTTTCCAAACAAAAACACCAGGCCATAGAAAAGGTTTGGAGCATCAAACAGACCTATGCTGGCGGTGATCGCGTTCTTGAGTACTGTCTCGAAGGCCTGAAAGGACAAAAAGATAAGCTTTTTGCCCATCTCCAAGGCATCCCGAAACTAGCCAGTGAGCCAAAAAAAGACGTTCAAACAATCCGGCAGGAAGTAGAAGCACTAAAAGGTGATGATGCTCGGTTCCAACCGCGCCTAGCAACTCTGTCTTTTTCTGCTCACAGTGTCGAGTCGGACCCGGTATTTGGAAAATCGATCCTTGGGAATACCGATAGTGAGGTTGCGGCGCTAATCGAGAAGTTGGGGAATTCGGACTGGGTAAAGCAAGGCCTTTCTTACTTGCCGGAGAGCATAGGTGATTCAAGCGCGCAATGTCCATTTTGCCAGGAAGCAACAATTTCGGATAAATTTATAGACAGCGTAAAGTCGTACTTTGATGTCACCTACGAGCAGCAGTTAGATGAGCTTGCGCAACTTCTAAAGACGTACCGAACCTCCTTTGATTCGTTGCCGGGGCTGAGTTCCTTTACCGACCATCCATTCGCAGAAAAGCGCAAGGACTCCATAACCAACAAATATCAGTTGCTTGTAGACGCGATCCAGAGTAATGCTCGCAATATTGAAGAAAAGCTAAAGAGTCCAAAGGTCCCGACTACATTGTCCGACACGACTGGCTTGATTGCCGATTTCAACTCAGCAGTCAGTCAGATTAATTCGGAAGTCGATGAGTACAACGACAAACTAAAAGACCGTGAATCTGCTCTCGGAAACTTACGCAACGAATTTTGGCAACTGATGCGGTGGCAGTATGACCAAACAATGGCGAGGTTTGATGCCGACCGACAGGCTGCTAATCAGCAACTGAAAGGCTTAGATGTAGAGATCGGAAATATTGATGATGAGCTGGCAAAGGTCAGAGGGGAAATTGCGGAGGCACAAAAACAGACCGTGAATATTGACCACGCGGTCACTGCAATCAATGCGGGTCTTATTGACCTCGGCATAGATGACTTCAGAGTACAGAAGCATTCTGACAACCTCTATCGTGTGGTGCGCGCAGGTGATTCCAAAGACGCATTTCAATCGCTGAGCGAAGGAGAGAAGATGATGATCAGCTTCTTGTACTTCTGCGAGCTGTGTAAGGGTAAGGCTAGTGCAGAGGACACTCACGCTCAGCGCATCGCGGTGATAGATGACCCAATTTCGAGCCTTTCTCATGTATTCATCTTCAACGTTGGGCAACTCATTCGTTCGGTGTTCTTCAAGGGTGATCGGTTCAGTCAGGTCATTGTCCTGACCCATAGTCTCTACTTCTTTTACGAGATGACAGATCCGAATCACGAGCGCCGTGAGAAAACACAGAAATTGTTTAGGCTTTCAAAGCCCTCTTCTGGCAGCGTCATCCAGGAGATGAAGTACGAGGAAATTCAAAATGACTATCAAGCGTATTGGTCCGTTGTCAATGACCAGTCGCAACCACCGGCACTTATCGCAAACTGTATGCGCAACATCGTTGAGTACTTTTTCAACTTTGTTCGCAAGAAAGACCTGAATAACGTTTTCCAGATGCCGGAGCTCCGGGATGCGAAGTACCAAGCGTTTTGCCGATATATCAATCGAGAATCGCATTCACTTGGCCAAAACATCATAGATATGAAGGAGTTCAACTATGACGTCTTCAAGGAGGGGTTAAGGCTGATTTTTGAGAAAACGGGCTACGAGGACCACTACAAAGCCATGTCTAAATGCTAGTAGTGCCAACGTGAGGAACGCACATAACAATCGGCTGCACGGCGACCGGTTTTCGGCCGCCTCGCGGCTCCAAACCGGCGCGTGAGCCGGGCGTTAGGATTTCTCGGAGCAAGAGTTCGTGCTAGTAAGGATTGATAATAATGAATATATTAGGGATTAGAGTCGAACCTAAGAAAACTACTTTTGTTGTTCTTGGGAAAGTTGATGGGCAGTTTGAAGTAATAAACAGTGAGGTGATAAAGGTCCCGTCAGCCCTAGATTTTCCCGAAAAACTTAAGTATATAAGAAATTGCGTTCTTGATATATTGAGAGAGTACTCAATATGTTACGCGGGCATCCGAGTAGCTGAGGCGAATACTCAAAACCTTGATATAACAAGACTTCATATTGAGGGTGTTGTTCAAGAAGCTTTTTCCAGCAGCAATGTAGGTAGTTACTTTACAGGCCGGAAGACATCAATAGCTGCGAGGCTCAATCTAAAGCCAAAACAGCTTGACGCGGTTTTCAAAGGCGAACGAGATTTCAATGGCGTTGTAAACTGGAACATCCTTTCCAATAAAAATTCAAGGGAAGCTGCATTGGTAGCGATGGGGGCTGTTGCATAATGTTTCCTTATCAAAAAGCACAGGTTTCATTCCAAAAAATAGAAGAGATTGGCTTTGAGGGGCAAAACTCAAAAGTATACAGGGCGCATGATGAATATTTGGATGCGGAGCTGGTAATTAAAGAAGTCGAAAAGAAAGATGGGTTTAGCGCCGACGAGTATTTCTCGGAAGCTCGAACTTTATACAAGAGCTCCCATCCTAACGTTGTTCAAGTTGGTTATGCCTGTGAAGATGAAAGCAAGATTTATGTCGCCTCTCCATTTTATAGAAATGGATCTTTGAACAAGCGGATGCAAAATGAGTTTTTAACGGTAAGAGAAATTATACGTTACTCAACACATGCGCTTAACGGTCTTCACAACGTGCACTCTAAAGGCTTGATACATTTTGATGTGAAGCCCGACAATATTTTGATTTCAGATCGAAACGAAGCTCTATTGGCAGATTTTGGCTTAACTCAGGTTATGGACGAAGAGGGCATAGCCAAGCAGCCTATGCTATATATTAAGCAGATGCCGCCAGAGGTTTTCGGCAATCGAGAGAAGGAGTTCGACAATAGATTCGATATATACCAAGTTGGACTCACCATGTACCGCATGTGTGTGGGGAATGGCGCCTTCTATGAGCAATTCTCCGTATATAGTGATGGGCAGCAATTCGCTAAAGATGTCAGAGGTGGAAAGTTCCCTGACAGAAAGGCTTACCCGCTACATATTCCCAAGAAACTTCAGCATGTTATAAATAAATGTTTGAAGCCAAATCCTGGAGACAGGTATGGCACTGCTGTTGAAGTGGTTAATGCCATAGCTGAAATTGATGGACCAATCCTTCATTGGAAGTATTTGCCGTCCGATCAGGAGGATAAATGGGAGCAAGAGCTTGACGGTACGTCAAAGTCTATTATCATTGATAATAGGCGCACATCTCTAGCATACCGTCATCGTGTAAACTCTCCGCCACGCAGAGTTCAGGCTTTTTGTAAGCCCAACATCACGGACGCTGAGATCATAGAGTTTCTCGAGCAATGAAAAAGATAAAACGCAATCAAAATAAAGGGTTATTGAGGAGGTCAGACCTCGTCAATAATCGGCGTTCGTCTTCATGTCGAGACAAACTCCCCCCCTTACGAAAAGGGATGTTTGATGAGATGAAGGGGGTTGACCTCCGTTCACGTCAGTTCATCGACTTTTCCGAAACACCGCAATCCTAACCAGTGGTTCCAGTACGTTCCGGCCCTACGGGCCTCCACCGGACCGGTTTTCCGGCGCAGTTGCGCCTCCAAACCGGCCGCTGAACGTCGGCGTTAGGCAACACAGCATCAGAGAATATTGATGACAGATATATCTACTACGCTTACAGATATTGATTTTTTGCAGGAGAAACTGGATTTTTCTGAAATAAGCCCAGTTGATTTTGAAAACTTGGTATTCCATCTTCTTGATGAAATGGGTTTTGCCAATTTGATCTGGAGAAAAGGTGGTGAAGGAAATTCAGCAACTGATGGGGGCAGGGATTTAGAGGGTACGTTCTGGACTATATTGCCTGCTGTATCAAAAGAGGAAAAGTATTGGTTCGAAGTCAAATACCGAACTAACCAACTCGAAAAAACTCAAGTACAAAGTGCTGTGCTGAATGCTGCGGGAAACAACTCTAAAGACAACGTTGTAATAATTACGAACAAAACCATATCAAATCCTACGCTGGATTGGATAAAAGAATTTCAGGACACGAACAAACGGCCAGCTGTAACTGTTTGGCAAGGTCATGACCTTGAGTTGCTCCTCAGGAAAAACCCGCGAACGCTCGCAAAATTTCTCCCTTCATCACTTGCATTTAGCGGTCGATGTAAAGTAATCAAATCAAAGTTCTCAAATTTAATGCTTCTTCCTGCTGGAGGCGAGCTCGATGAGCTTTGGAAAAAGAGAGAAGAATACCAGGATGATTCCTATCTAACATTAGCAGCGGTGATCGCTGAGGTTGAATACGGAGATATAGTTCAACATCCTTGGGGTATGGAGCTAGATAAGTTAAGGCTATTTGCCGTTGCTGTGACAGGAATGCTTAATGTATTCCCATTCATTTTAAAGAGCAGCTCCCTTAATCGGGATCAGCGGATCATAATTGATGGCCTGTCTTATCTTGTGCAGTGCTTGCTCATTAGATGCGGCTCACAGCTAGCAGCTAATGTACTTTTCGAACCAGAGCAATATTCTGAATTGGAGCGCAAAATACCTGATGAACTAAAGATCATGCGTTATGAGCCGATATTTAATGCCATCTACCATGATCTAGGGGTTTATTGCAGCTCCAAGTATTGTTCGAAACTCCATCACATGAGTCCTGATGAAAAGCCTGACTACTTCCTCCGGTTCGTAGAATCTACCAATCAACCAAAAATAGATGATCGATTTCTCATCATGAATTCTATAAGAGACGAATGTCAGTTGGGGCTAGTGGAAGTCAACAAATATTGTCCACTTGGAGAGACTGATGATTTGCCTAAGAACCTGGAAACCTTGCAAGAAAAAATGGAGTTCGCGCGTATGGTAATTGATCGGAGAGCGGGAGAGGCAATAGAAAATGCCTAACAAAACGCTGCTGTCGGACAAATTTTACGCTACGCTCCAAATTTCCCGCAGAGCGCAGCGTTAAGCGTCAATAGGAGAACAAATGAAAGAAGTGATTGCTGAGAATGTGATGAAGCAGATTCGCCAGTCTGGTGATGAACTAGTTGAACGAATTCGTGCAGTTCATGGTCGGTATTGGGCTAGTAGAACAGATTTAGTTAAAACCATTCTTGGTCTAACTTCAGCGATTTTAGTCGGTACTATTTCGTTTTCTGGGTCACTCTCTGGTGCTGGTAAAGAATCACTAGAGTGCACTTGGATTCTATATCTGTCTTGGTTAGTATTTTTCTGTTCAATTTGTTCGGGCACGGTGTCACTTTGGCACTTATATAAACTTGAATCACTTCATGCTGTCTTCTTCAATAAAACCGATGAGATCGAAGAAAAAGTAAAAGCTATCGGTGTGAAGAAAACTGAAAAAGAGCTGGAGTCTGAAATCTTAAAAATAGTTGGTGAGGCAGTTAAACAAAGCGTATCTCCAGCTACTCCGTCAGATAAAATCTCGCACTATTCGTTATTTATTCAGATAGCCAGCTTCCTTATTGGTTTATTCGTCTTTATGAACTTTGGTGTGGTTCAAAACGCTTAACAAATAAGAATAAGTGTCGCGAAATCGACACTTTATTTGGGTGTTGAACAAGCCCGTTGCTTTATTAAGTAAATAGCTCGAATGCGCATAGGTAGGCGCTGCGCCTGGCACTTTTTTCAGCGCGAGTGCAGCCAAGAAGTGAGTGTTTTACGGTCATGCTCCGCACTAATAGGAAAAATAGTGCTTGGTGAGATCAACGGCACAGCCAAGTGTGGCAGATCTTCAAGACGAGGAATCCATATCATTCGTTATGTACTTTGGAGGTCAATTGGATATTGCAGAGATTTTTAATTTCTTGTTACAAGAGGGTAGAACAGTTATCTACCTAGTTGCGTCAGCATATGCCCTTTATTTTTATCATACGAAAATAGGATTTAGACTCAGTATTACGTACGAAGTCAGCGGCGATGCGTATACGGATAGTCAAATAACCAAACTGGTGGTTAGCAACCACAAAGATAAAGTGGTCCCAATTTGGTCTATATATATGGTTTTAGAAAATGATGTGAAAGTAGAGGTTTACAAACCAGCAGAGCCAGTGGTTCTGAAACCTGGAGAGGCTATGTCAATTGCACCAGAAAAGTATACATCTCTTTCTATTGGTGGTGATCATTTTAAACCGCACTTTTTCAATCGAAATGTAGATTTCTACATCAACGTAGGTAATAAACTCGTCAAGTGTAAGGACAGGAAGTTCAAAGATAGCTTTCTTGAAAAAATACCTCAAGCGCATAAAACTAGAATGCTCTTTGATGGGCATTTATACAACGAGAACGTTGATTATATTCTGGTGTATTTTCTCGATGGTAAAAAATATACGGCTTATATCGATAATAGAGGATTTATTGGACATGAGTGGGGACTTTCTCCGAACACCTTTGGTCAAACTACAGTTACGCCTGGAATAATTGAAAAAATGCTTGAGCATTACGGGTATACTTCAATATTTTCTAATTATGTTTGCTTTAAATGCAACGGGAATGATTTTGATGTGGTTTTTAAAAAGCGTACATGATAAATAAAAATAAGTGTTGCGCAGCCAGTAGGTGAGCGGATAAATCTTCACTTCAATGTGTTACGTTAATATGCTTTTCGGTTCGTCGTACTTTACTATATTGTTTTTTATGAAAATGGAGGAAATAATGAAGAAAGCTTTAGTAATATTATTGGCTTTATTTTTGACAGGCTGTGCCGGATTTGGTCAGGTCGAGCGTGTTGATGATTTATCTTTGACGCAGATAAAAGCGATGAATGAAATCGAAATCATCCAAAACCCTGGTTCTTTAAATTATGTCTCTAAAGGAAAAATAAAAGGTATTTCTTGCAAAGGATCAGCATTTAGTGGAGATACCTCAGAGCAAGCAGCGATGACTCAGTTGAAAATAAAGGCTGTTCAGCTAGGAGCCAATGCTGTGTTATATCCTACCTGCTCTCAGGATGCATCAGTAGATTGGGGTAATAACTGTTGGGAGTCTTGGGTCTGTATTGGTGAAGCTGCGCTTCTCGAGTAGTTTATTCTCAACGAGTTACACCAACCCCAGCCATTGAACCAAACCGAACCACGTTCGTAATGGAGATCGTTATTTTTAACCGATGCAGTATCTAACGGGGTTCGCGTGAACCCAATCAATCCAGCCAAGTGATGCAATAGTAGGTGTACGGCGGTCAAACCCCTCCATCGCGATCAGCACGTTTTGCGCGAGAAAACACACCTTCATGGTAATTAGACGACTCGCTGCTACGCTTATAGCAAATAGCAGTGCAGAGGATTTTGCCATGACAATCAGCCGTAAGATTAAAGCCATGGCGCTTGCCCTTTTGTTGGGGTCATTTCTTACCATTTACCTGGTTATGGAGTGGGTAGCGAAGCCCGTTTTGCAAGAGCAGGCAGAGGCGGGCGCTCGGCAAACCGTCACAAACATTGAAGGGCGTATTGCCACGGTACTGAATGAAGGGGCAGTGTTGACCGATACACTCGCGGCGCTATCGGAAACATTGCCGTTAGATCGCGCGCAGTTTATTGAACGTCTTGAGCCTGTGGTCGATCACTACGGTAACGCCGCGATTGCGGGCGGGGGTGTTTGGCCTGAACCTGGTAAGTTAACACCGGAAAAAACACGTGATTCTCTATTTTGGGCGCGTAATGCACAAGGCTCGCTGGATCTATTAGATGATTACAATGATCCCGCTGGCAGTGGTTATCACAACGAAAGCTGGTATCAAGCGGGTCGAGGCTTACCGGCAGGGCAATGCGCGTGGTCTGCCGCTTATGAGGATGCGATTTCTGGCACGCCCATGGTCACTTGTACGGTCGCAATTCGCCGAGATGGCCAGTTTTGGGGCGTTGCGACAATCGATTTGATGCTCTCCGGTCTGTCAAACTTATTAACTGACCAAAATGAGGCAACCGGAGGCTATGCCTTTGTGCTCGATCAAACCGATCGCATTCTCTCGTTTCCAGATGTGCGTTCTTCAAGCCTTAGTATGCAAAGCCTGAGCGACGCCAGTAGACAGTATCCTCGTTTATCCCCGCTTGTCTCGGCCTTGGACGCTGAGGAGCCGGTTTATCTGCCGGAAGGTGTGGTAGGCGATAGCCGGTCGCTCCTCGTGCAGGTTCCTCTGTCGGAACAGGGTTGGACAGTGGGCATGTTGTTGCCTGAGGCAACGGCCTTGGCGGCGCTGAATCGAGTAAGTTCTGGCCTGTATATAACACTGTTACCGCTGGTGATTGTCTTCGCGTTAGTCGTGGTATGGCTCGGCCAGAGGCTCATTCGCAGTATCAAAGAGACGACTCAGCAGGTTAGCAGCCTATCGAAAGGTGAGAAAGGCGGTAAGTTAGAGATTGTTCGTGCTGATGAGATGGGCGAGCTACGGCGCGCTGTCAACGATTATGGCGCCCATCTTGAAAAAATTCTCGAAGACGTAGCGAGAGAAGCGATTGGCGTTAAAAGCAGTGCAAACGACTTACAGGCACTGAGCCAGGATTTGAGCGACCGAACGTCGGCGCAGACGAATGAGAATATCACGCTCGCCTCATCGATTAACCAAATGTCCGCAAGTGCCACCGAGGTGTCGAGCAATACTGCCACTGCCGCAGATACTGCCGAGGATGCATCGCACGTGGTGGCAAAAGGGCAGCAAGCCGTCGATGAGAACAGTGACGCGATTGCCAAGCTTGCTACCACACTGAAAGAAGCCTCCTCTGTGATTGATAAACTGGCCTCAGATTCACAGCAGGTGGGAACGGTTCTTGAGGTCATCAAAAAGATTTCCGAGCAAACCAACTTACTGGCACTGAATGCGGCTATCGAGGCGGCGCGCGCGGGAGAGCAAGGGCGTGGGTTTGCAGTGGTTGCCGATGAGGTGCGCTCATTAGCCGCCAAAACGCAGGAATCAGCGGAAGAAATTGATGGCATGATTCATCAGCTTCATTCGGCGGCTAGCCAGGGCGTGGACGTGATTGAATCGAGTTATCAGTTGTCTCAATCTTCGGTTGAGCGAGCGAGTGTGGTGCGTGAGCACTTTGAAGAGATTGTCACAGCATTTGATAACATCAAAGAGCGCACCGTAAGCATTGCCACGGCATCGGAGCAGCAAGCGCATGTAACAGAAGAGATCAGTCAACTGGCGGATCGAATCAGGACGTTGTCGGAGCAGAACGCTGAAGGGGCATCTGAACTCAAAGCAATGAGTGCTGATTCACTCGAACGGGCTGACCGTCTAACCCAAATTAGTCAATGGTAGCGTTCGTTTACCTTGTATTGCTATTCTTGAAAGGGCTGATAGGTCGAAACGAATGCATTCCTTGTCAGCCTCATCCGGTGTTTGTTAAGGGGCAGTCGTGAACCAGATCAATCCAGCCAAGTTACGCAATAGCAAGTGGACGGCGGTCAAACCCATTAATCGCGAGAAGCACTTTGTAGTCTCTGACGTTGAGTATGATGAAGACGGTGTGGTGATTTCCTGCGTGCTCGAGTCAGTGCTGTCGAAAAAAGAATATCCGATTGACTGGCACGAGCTCAAAAGTGACGAGAAGTGGCGTCAAGGGTGGAAGTGATGATAACGGGAGGAGGCTATCCTCCCTTTTTTGATCTGTTTTTAAACGTCGTGCGTGGCGCTTGTTATTTCAAATGGAAGATTTGCTCTGTTTCTAGCGATGTCATCGCGCGTATCTGACGCCAAATGTAGTAAAAGATGCCGAACATCATCAGCATGCTAGGGATAGCAATCATCGGGTAGCTGTACAGCGTCATTTTGCCTAGTTCTTCATTAAACGCGGACGTGCCGGCAGGGCTGGTCACAATCCACGTGGCAAGGAAGTAGTTCATCGCCGATGAGAACACAAAGGTGCTGGCGAACAGGTAGTTTGACCACATCAAGCAGCGCTCAAAGGCGTCGGATTGTCCTTTCTCTTTTAGGCGCTGATTAATCAACGAGAGGTTGAGCACAGTGTCATTCAGTATTAACTTCTGCATCAGTGGGTAGCGGGTAAAGGTTGACCCTAACACCGCCAAGCCAATAAGGCCGGGGATCAGCGCCTCTTTTAAGGCTAACCAACGGGTATCGAGCTCGAGTAGGCCAATCCCGCCTGTCAGTAGCACGCTGATAAAACCCAGTGCTGAGATAAAATTGAATTTCTGGTTACGGACCAGATCCATCCCGCCGTAAGCGAGAGGGAAGGCCAAAGCGACGACCAGTGCCATGGCTGTACCTAGGTATTCATCGCCGCTCAACTTCATCAGGATGATCGAAGGGATGAAAACGTTGAACAGGATTTCAAACAGGGGACTCGGCTTTTTCGCGGTGGTATTGCTCATAATGTGTGACTAACTCTACGTGATATCGGTGTCATTATACTCTGCCAAGCAGTGTTCATCGACCCGCGATCGATGTAAAGCGTAAAAGCGCATCGTTGTGTAACTATGTGTGAAATCAATAGGTGTGAGGGGGAGTGGTGTGCGAGCCTGACTCCTACATAGTTCATAGAAGCTTTGTAATCACTGCAAAGATGAATGCAATCATCCAAGACCAAATACCAATCGCGTTCATCCACATAAATAGCTCAAACTTTAAGGACTTCTCATTTGCGCGATGACGAATAACAGGATACATGACACAATAGTCAATATATCTAGAAAAAATACTATATGATGCCATACATTGCTGATTCGAATGTAAATCTTTGGCGTTTTTTGCTAGCTGAAGATCTAGCCAAGATATTCTTTCTTCGCTACCGAACGCTAATAGAATACCAGTAATAGAACCCGGTAAAGCCCAAATAAGCGCGTACCATGCTATGAATAATTTAACATACTCAATCATTCAGAAACTCAGCCACCAAGTTAGATAAGATCAGTTTTTTCAGTCTATCACACCGGACAACCTAGCCAGATAGACAATGATGCCCGAGAGAATAAGACTCCAAAATCCTAAAAAGTTGTACCACATAAAGGCTCTGAACTTCCATGAGTTGGTCGTTTGGCGATGTCGAATAAGCGGGTAGGAAAAACAGTAAAGAGTAAAGCGATTGACGATTTTATAAGATAATTGATAATCAAGGTTGCTGTGAAGTTTTTTTACATCTTTTTCAAGCTGTTGGTCTATAAATTCAATGCGTGTAATGTCATTAAGCGCCAAGATTGCGAGTATAAAGACGGCAGGTATTGACCATAAAACAAGATATCCTCCGAAAACCAACCCCGGAATAATAAGTAAAATCTCCCACCATTCACTTTCTGGCATAAAACTCCTCGCAAAGATATGACGATTAGAATGTTATATTTAAACACTCGGATAGGTAGGAAAATATAATCGCTAAAATCAAGCTCCAAAACCCTAAAAAGTTTAACCACATAAAGGATTTGAACTTCCAGGAATTGGTCGTTTGGCGATATCGAATAAGCGGATAGGAAACGCAGTAAAGAGTAAAGCGGTTTACGATCTTATAAGATAATTGATAATCAAGCCTGCTGTGAAGTTGTTTTACATCTCTAGCAAGTTGTTGGTCTATAAATTCAATGCGTTTGATGTCATTAAGCGCCAAGATTGCGAGTATAAAGACGGCTGGTACAGCCCACAAAAAGGCGTATCCTCCAAAAATAAGTATTGAGCACATTATTAAAATATCGAGGATATGCATGATTATTTTTTACATGAGTTGAATAGTTGTTAATTAATAATGCCTAAAATATCCGATAAATATAGGAATAAAATACCAAGAGAGAAGCTCCAAAAACCAAGGCAGTTTATCCACATGAATAATTTAAATTTATACGAGTTTGTCCTTTGCCTATGACGAATCAATGGGTATGCAAAACAATAACACATAAATCTATTAACTATTGTATAGGAAAATTGATAGCGTAATGTGCTATGTAGCTTCTCATTATTCTTTGCTAGTTGCTGGTCTATAAACTCAATCCGCTTGATGTCACCAAGCGCCAAGGTCGCAAGTATAAACACTGCGGGTACTGCCCAAAGAAGAAAGTAACTACTAAAAATTAGCGCAGGGATTGCAATCAAAAACTCCCACCATTCAGCTGTTGATATATTTGTTATTCCAGAATCCACGTTATAAACCTTGTAAGACTTTATCAGTCTAAATGCTTAATCAGTTGAGAGAATAATGGTGTAATAATAAAGCTCCACGCCCCAATACAATTCACCCACATGAAAACTTTCATTTTTTTAGGAAGTTTTTGTTTACAATTGTTTGTTATAGGATAAGTTATCCAGTATAAAAGCAGACGTGTGCCAATCGAGTAGGGGGTTTGGTAGTAAGGTTTTAAATAGCCCTGTTCGGTATAGTATTTTTTTATATTTTGAGATAAACACTTATCCAGTAATACAATACGCTTAATATCCCCAAGAGTAATCAAAGAAAACATGATAATACCCGGGATAGACCAAACCGCAAGGTACCCCCCAAACACCAATCCAATGATAGTGATAACTAATTCATATAATTCCAATGTGATATCTCTTTGCTTTAGTCAGTTAATTCAATGCCTTTTTCATATAAGAAGTAGAGATCATCGCCAGTAGCCTTGCCGATAGTTGTCCCAGCAATTCCACCGATTGCACCTCCAACAACAAATGAGCCCACAGTTGCTATAGCAATAACAGGTGCTGCAGTAACCCCCACAACGCCTAGAGCCAACACTGAAACGCCGGCGGCAATATTTCCTCCAACAGCGCCTAAAGCGATACCTCCCATAAAACCAATCACCTCGCGTGTAGAGACTTTGCCACATTCTCCTGAACTGTCTACTGAACAAGCTTCGTATATCGTTGATACGCTGCTTGCTCCGCCGAGCAGAAGACCAACATAACCTACACCTTTCGCAGCCGAGGCTCCGATAGAAACGTTGGCAATACGTTTTCCTAGGCTCTTAACAAAACCCGATTCTAAAATCTCATCGGCGTTGTGAATGACTGATTTAGTGGACAGCTTTAGATTGCGTTTAACTTGCGTATACAGAGGCAATCTAATGCTGCGTTTGGAAAGTCCAGCAAAAGAGCCATCTAGCTTTTTAAAAAGCTCTGCCCTTTGAGCAACGAATACACCATAATTCACTCCACCCGTTTTGCTCGCCATCGCCACTTGTGCAGCATAGAGATCATTGATTTCTAACAATACATTATTGATGTTCTGCAAGTGCTGCTGAACGGTCGCTGATGCGACCCCCACTCCTAGAGACGCGTAGGCATAATAATCGCTGGGTAAACCGTCTGCTTCCAATTGTTTCAAACTCTCATTAGCAAAGTGATCGAGTACTTCAAAGTGTCGGTTAACTGTCGTAAGTACTTCATCGCTAAGCTTACTTAGTTCAGTGCTAGCAGCTTTTGCCTCTTCTTGGAGCGCGCTTAGCGCCTCTTTCTCTTTAGTGGTTCTTGGCTCGGCGGTAGGAATAACAACGATCTCTCCTTCTCTCACGGGTTCGTTGAGGTGCGTATTCGCTTGTTTGATAAGCTTTTGCTTTTCCTCAGGTGTATCGTCGGTAAATAGCGCTTTCCAAAGTGCACTCTGAGGTTGGGTTTTAGGCGATTGCATCCAAGCCAAATCAAATGCAGCAGCTTGTGTTTTTTGCCAGTTATCTTCGCTTTCTTCGATCCGCGCTTTGCGTTGACGAGCGACCTTTTGTTGCGTGCTTTCTTGAACTGGTGCGGGTTCAGATGCAGCACTGATACTAGGAGTAGAGCCACCACTGGCAAAGTTCTTTGCCTCTGCACGTTTAACGGCTTCTTTGCTTTCCTGCATCAATCTTTGATTGACACAAGCCGTACAGTTACATGTTTCAGGATTTTTGAAAAATGGACAACGATAAGACTGTGTCGATGTGAAGAAAGTCATCTGCGTTTTCTCTTGAGCCAACTAAGCGGGTATCACCAGTGAGCAAAGCATATTGCTCAACCCCCAATGGCATGGGCAAGGGGGCTATGATTATTTTTAGCGGCCAATGCTAGCAAAGTTCGCGACAAAAGCTCGACTCAATGTGGTCATGGTAGAAAAGCTGCTTTATTTATTGGATCAGTGTCGAATAAATGGTTTTACCCCTTGGTCTAACTCGCGCTGCATTAGAGCCCATATCAACGTTAGCGTGTTTTGTGAGGACTGTATGACGCTTAACTTCCTACCGCACGGCATAAATCAGCAAACAGGTGTAGCTGATATAGCACACAAACAGTAATCCCCCTTCGGCGCGGTTGATTTCTCGCGTTTTGCCAAAGCGCATTGAGACCAGCAGCAAGAGTACCGTCACGGCGAGCATCACTATCCAGTCTCGCCAGAAGACTGCTTCGGTGATGTCGCGAATCGGCTCGATGGCACCAGCAATACCAATCACGGCGAGGGAATTAAAAATGTTGGAGCCGACCACGTTGCCCACGGCAATATCGTGCTCTCCTTTACGGGCGGCGATAATTGAGGCGGCCAATTCGGGCAGGGAGGTGCCTAATGCGACTATGGTTAAACCAATAATCAGATCGCTGATGCCCAGCTGTTGGGCTATCTCAACGGCACCCCATACCAAGATGCGCGAGCTCACAATTAACAGTGCCAGCCCAATCGTTAGCCACATCAGTGCTTTTTTTAGCGACAGGGTTTGCTGGTTGAGTTCGGCATTCATGTCGGTGGCGAGGGTATCGTTTTTAGTTCGTATGCCAGACCACACTGACCAGCCGATCAGCAGTAAAAAGCCTGTGATAAGCAGTAAAGCTTCGTAGGCGCTGATCGTGAAGTCCCATAGCATTGCCCCGATAATGAGAGTGATGGCTAAAAGAATGGGTAGCTCTTTGCGCACAATGGTGGAATGCACTGCAATAGGCGCGATGAGGGCGGTCACCCCGAGAATTAAGGTGATATTGACGATGTTCGAGCCCAGCGCATTGCCCAGTGCTAACGCAGGATTGCCATCGACTGCAGCCATCGCTGAGACCACCATTTCAGGCGCTGATGTACCAAACCCTACCACAAGCATGCCAATGAGTAGCGGCGGTATACCGGCATAATGGGCGCTCACAGCCGCGCCTTCTACAAACCTATCTGCACTCCACACCAAAAGCGCAAATCCAGCAATAATCGCCAGTATTGCAAGCAGCATATCGTCACCCTAGTTGAAATAAGAAGCGTGCTTAATCATCACCAATAATATCATGGCGATGATTAAACACAGAAGATTCAAACCCTTAATGCTAGTTGATGGGCGTTAACTGTGCCAGTCAGACGTGGCGTGGTGTGGTCAACGCCACTTCCCTGATGTATCACCTAACACTGGCGTTTTTCAACGCATACCAATCCATCTGTTTTGGCAAAGGCGTGTCGTGGTGATCGCGTGTCAGTGCTAAAAAAGTCGCATCCACGGCGCTAAAGTAACGGGTGGTCATCGTCCATTGCCCGCCGGCGATAAAGAACTCCAGTGAGCTGGTGTCGGCGAGGACTTGTAGTGGCAAATCTTCTAGCGGCTCGGGCAAGTGAATGCAGCGACGGGTATCGCCTTCTGTGGCGAGGCTTGCGCTTCTATCCAGTATTAGGGTGCGGCTGTCACCGTCAATGGTAAGTGCACAACCGGATGGTTTGTCGGAGGAGGCTGGGGTCTTCATGCCGCTGCGGCTGTGAAAGTATAGCGTGTAGTGGCCGCTGGCCGGAATGGGCAGCGTGGTGTTGAGCTCAAATTGCTTGGTGCCTAAATCCACCGTGGTTGAGTGGCATTCGGTGTTAATCAGCAAAAGTTGCTGAGGGCCTCTTAAGCTTTGCAGCGCGGCGGCTGGGCGCTGATAAATTTGCCCATTTTCCCAGCGTAACTCACGTGGACAGGTTAACTGATGCAACCAGCCCGCACTTAAACTGGGTTGTTCAACTTCGTCTGGCAGGCCCATCCAAGCGATAAGCATGCGCTTATTGTCAGGGGTCTGCGCCGTCTGCGGGGCGTAAAAATCAAACCCATGATCCAGCACTTGCCAGTTATCAAGCGTGATGCCGTCCGCTTCTAGCGTGGCTTTGGCATAACCATTGTGGTGAGGAACATGATGATCGGGCGTTGGTGAAGGGCTGCCTTGTGGGCAGAGAATACAGAGCCATTGCTCGCTTAATTGGAACAGATCTGGGCATTCCCACATATAACCATGCTCGCCTAAGCTATCACCGCTTAGTCCGTCATAGTGCCACGTAAGGCCATCAGCAGACGAATACTGCGCCAGGCGGCCTATTTTATCTTCACGTTGCGCGCCCAACAGCATCCGATAGTGTTGGCCGTCATGGATGACTTTGGGATCGCGAATATGCTCGGTCACGCCTGCTGGTGGGGCATCAATCAACGGGCCGAGCTTTTCAAAATGAATGCCATCGCTTGACCGTGCCACACATTGGGTCGTTTGGCGCAAACGCTCGGGGCCAATGCGGGTATTGCCGGTGTAATACAGCAAAAGGGCGTCGTTCATCACCATGGCGTGGCCTGAAAATACCCCATGGCTGTCATACCAATCACTGGGGGTGAGGCCGAGCGGCGCGGTATGCCATTGCACCCCATCAGGGCTGATTAAATGCACCCAGAATTTATCTTTGTGCTCACAGGCAAAGGGATACCACTGATAAAAAAGGTGATAGTGACCTTGAAAATAAATAAAACCATTGGGGTCATTCAGCAGTCCTTGAGGAGGACTGATGTGCCAAGCAGGACGATGGAAATCAATGCTTTTGGTTGGTGAATAGCGAGGTGCGGCTTGTTCACGCAGGTTTTGGTCGATAAGGCGTCCCAGTGCAGCGAGCATTCCTTCATCGATTGGCTGATCAAGCGTGATTTGGCGCAGCGACACGTCAATCGCATGGATGGGTAAGGCGTTTTGATTGACACGCTCAAGCGCGCTGAGCTCAATGATCACCTTGTCTTGATGACGCAATACGCGACGTACATTGTCGGCGCCACCACATGCGTCAACCAGGCCTGTTGGGGTTATTTCCATCTATCCGTACCAATTTTATTTTCGGGAACGTTCCAAAAATAGCGAATAAGACGGCGGTGGCGCAAGTAAAATTTCTCGGTGTTGGGTTAACGATCGCTGTGTTAAGGGCAGGTAGCGCGACTAATATAGTTAAAGCCCATCACCAGCTTAGACACATGGCTTTGCCCGGTTTCCAGTAACTCGAGTAACATTTTGGCGCCACTTTCTCCCGCTGCATCAAAGGCATAGTTAAACGTGGATAAGCTTGGCGACACCACTTGGGCAAGCTCATCATCGCCCACGCCAATCAATTTCACGGTGCGTCCAGGGGTGATCCCTTGTGCTTGCAAGGCTTGGATAGCGCCAATCGCGATACGATCGGTGGCACAAAATACGCCATCAAGATCAGGGTATTGCGCTAGCATGGCGGTCATGGCGACATGGCCTGATTGAATCGAGAACTGGCCTTGGTAATGGAACAAGGGAGCCGTTTGACTAAGTGTGGTCAACGCGCTCTCAAGGCCTTGATAGCGCTGCTGATCAACGGCAATATCTTCCGCTTGTACCCCCAGAAAGCCCACCTGTTGGCAACCGGCTTTAATAAGCTGCTCGCCAGCACAAAAACCTACTCGGTAATCATCATGGATCACGCTGGGGATGTTATAGGGTGAGCCGTCTTGGCCAATCACCACCACTGGTGCACTCGAGCGTTTGATTGCCTGCACCAAGGTAGGGTTGAGTGTTGAAGCAAACAGCAAAATCCCCTCGACCCGTTTTTGATTGAACAAATCAAGGTAATGACAAATACGATGATCATCTTGTCGAGTGTTGGCCAGTAGTACTTGTTTCCCTTTTTGATCAAACACATGGCTAAGACCATCGACACTGGCTGACATCGCATGTGAGGAAACACGCGGCACAATCACGCCAATGAGGTTGGTTTTATTGGATTTTAAATCCTTAGCGATTTGATTGACCACATAGCCGCATTGCTCAATGGCGCGATTAACTTTCTCAATCGTCGCGGGTTTTACGCCATACTCTTGGTTAATCACGCGCGACACAGTGGATTTGGAAACACCCGCTAAACGGGCGACATCATTCAAGCTAGCCATGGGTTCTCCTTTACTGGAAGCGCTATGATCGTTCCATTTGCAGATCGTTTGCAAACATAGCGCCCTGAAAGCCCCTTATTTAGTGACATTTGTCACGTTTAAAATGAGGGTTAGGTTCTGGTTTGCTGATCGATCTCACAGCTATTATCCCTCATACTTGATGCTTGACAGGATTCAGCACATCATTTTCGGGATCGTTCCCGAAAATGTGGAGCGTGTGACAGCCACACGATAATAATGAGTGACGGTGGCAAAGACGGTGAGAGCGTGCAGGGGAAGTAGCCATGAACTACCAAAAAATAGCACAACAACTACTCGATAAACTGGGTGGAAAAGAAAACATCGCGGCGGCGGCACACTGTGCCACGCGGCTAAGACTCGCACTCCATGATGACAGTCTCGCGGATTTAAGCGCGATTGAATCGATAGAGGGCGTGAAAGGCCAATTCCAAGTCAGTGGTCAGTTACAGATCATTTTCGGCTCGGGCATTGTCAATAACGTTTATGCGGAGTTCAGTAAGCTGACCGGGCAATCCGATATGTCGTCGAAGGACGTGGCGGCGGCTGGTGCCGAAAAGCAAAATTGGCTACAACGCGCGGTGAAAGGGCTGTCAGATATTTTTGTTCCCATTATTCCAGCCATTGTCGCCGGTGGTCTGTTGATGGGGATTTTCAATATCCTTACTGCACCAGGCTTGATTGTTGATGGCAAGTCCTTGATTGAGGCCTACCCACAAATGGGCGACTTGGCCAATATGATCAATACCTTCGCCAATGCGCCGTTTGTGTTCTTGCCGGTACTGCTAGCGTTTTCTGCCAGTAAAAAGTTTGGCGCTAACCCCTTTTTGGGCGCGGCACTCGGGATGTTAATGGTGCACCCTGACCTGCTCAATGGCTGGGGCTTTGGCGGTGCGGCAGTGTCCGGCGATATTCCGGTGTGGGAAATCTTTGGTTTTGAGATTGAAAAAGTCGGTTATCAAGGCTCGGTACTGCCTGTGCTGGTTGCGACCTATATTTTGGCGCAAGTCGAGCAAGGCTTACGTCGTATTATTCCCTCGGTGCTGGATAACTTGCTGACGCCTCTACTGGCGATTTTTATCACCGGGCTGATCACCTTTACCCTAGTGGGTCCATTTACCCGTGATCTCGGCTTCTTGCTCGGCGATGGCCTTAACTGGGTGTATGAATCGGCTGGGATGATTGGTGGTGCATTGTTTGGGTTTGTGTATGCGCCGTTTGTGATCACCGGGATGCACCACAGCTTTATCGCAATTGAAACGCAGCTATTGGCAGACATTGCGGTCACCGGCGGTACCTTCATCTTCCCGATTGCCGCGATGTCAAATGTGGCGCAAGGCGCAGCCTGTTTGGCGTTCGGGCTAAAAACGGCGGATGTGAAAGCGAAAGGAATTGCGATGCCGGCGGGTATCACGGCACTGCTTGGCATTACTGAGCCGGCGATGTTTGGTATTAACCTTAAATATCGTTATCCGTTTATCGGGGCATTGGTAGGCGCAGCCTGTGCAGGCGCGTTCATCACCTTCTTTAAAGTGAAAGCGCAAGCGCTGGGTGCCGCGGGGCTGCCAGGGATCATTTCGATTCGCCCTGACGGAGTGGTGCCGTATATCATCGGAATGGCCATTGCTTTTGTCGTGGCGTTTGCGGTGACCTATGTACTGGGTACCCGTAAAAAATATGCGCAAACGGCGGCGGCCTAATCGAGCATTGAACGAGGAGCAAGCGTGATGAGTAAGGTATGGGTCACTGGCGATGCGGTAGTAGATTTGATCCCAGAGGGAGAACGCCACTACCTAAAATGTCCGGGCGGTGCGCCCGCCAATGTGGCCGTGGCGATTAGCCGGCTGGGGGAGAAAACAGGCTTTATTGGTCGAGTGGGCGACGATCCGCTGGGACGCTTTATGCAAACCACGTTGGCCGATGAAGGCGTAGACATTGCGTTTATGCATCGCGATAACGCGCAACGCACCTCAACCGTGTTGGTCGAGTTAGATGAGGCGGGTGAGCGCAGCTTTACGTTTATGGTCAAACCCAGTGCCGATCAGTTTGTGCAGCCCGATGACTTCCCTGTGTTTGAAAAGGGGCAGTGGTTACATGCTTGCTCCATTGCGTTAGCTAACGAACCCTCGCGATCGGCCACGCTCGGCGCCATGCAAGCGTGTCGTGACCAGGGTGGGTTTGTCAGCTTTGACCCTAACTTGCGTGATGATTTGTGGCAAAGCGAGGCGCAGATGCTAGAGACCGTGAGGCAAGCCTTGCCGCTGGCGGATGTGGTCAAAGTGTCTGATGATGAGCTTGCTTTACTGACTGCGCCGTTAGTGACAGGCTCCGAGCCCGGCAGCCGGCCTATCAAATCTGCGCTTGAAGTGCTCGTCTCGCACGTACCGAGTGTGTCCTTGTGGGTGGTCACGCTAGGCAGTGACGGTGCACAAGTTGCGTTCAACCGAGCGCTTTGGCAGGTGGCGACAACACCCGCCAAGGTCGTGGATACTACTGGCGCTGGTGATGCGTTTATGGGCGGCTTGTTGGCTGCCCTAGCCAAGTTGCCCGACTGGCAGTCGCCAGAGGCGGTGACTGAGGCCGTGCGTCAAGGCAACCGCTGTGGCGCGCTGGCCACTACCGCCAAAGGTGCTATGACCGCATTGCCCTCGGCGTTGCAGTTGGCTGGACAATGATATCCCATTTACCAGCCATCGTTATGAAGACGACGAGGCACGTTCGGGGGCCGTCAGTGGAATCGTCACAATGAAGCGACTGCCCTGTTGCGGTTTGCTGTTTACCTGAATACGGCCACCGAGCACACTCGTAATGAGGTTGAAGGTAATATGTAAGCCAAGGCCAGATCCGCCCTGACCGAGGTGGGTGGTATAAAAGGGATCAAAAATGTGTTTTTGCACGTCTGGCGTCATGCCCACACCGTTATCTTGGACGGTAATATGTACCTGATCGTGTGAATCCTGACTCGCATGGATTTGAATATGGCCTTGATCTTGCGTGGTAAATGCATGCACTAACGCATTGTTAATTAAGTTGATCAGCGTTTGGGTGAGGGCTCCAGGGTAGCTATTGAGCTTAATCGCCTTAGGGATATCTACATCAAGGTGGTGAGGCGTTTGCTGCAGTGTCGGACGCAAAGACAGAAGCACTTCGTTGATAAGATGATGGAGGTCAAACTCGCGCTGGTGGTCGTTGGTTTGATCCACGGCCAGTTGTTTGAATGCACGGATTAATTCGGAGGCACGTGACATGTTACGTTCAACAATCCGTGTCCCATCTTCAACATGGGTGAGAAATTGGTCTAAATCGTCACGTGTGATCGGCTTTTCGAGTTGTTGGACAAAATCTTGCTTCATCGACAAGATGGAGGTTGAAGACATCAGTGCGTTGCCGATGGGGGTATTCAGCTCGTGTGCGATGCCTGCGACCAGGGAGCCGAGTGAGGACAGTTTTTCATTCTGAACCAATTCATCTTGGAGTGTTTCTAAACGCAACAGCAGTGCCTTTAGTTTATCACCATAATCGTTGACGGCATGGCGTAATTCCCCGACTTCATTCAGGTTTCCCACGTCGAGTGCTTGGGTGGTTTCACCATCGATCAACTCTCGGATCTGATGGGTGGTTTGTCGAATTTTATCCAGTAAATTGCGGGCGGTGATCGTCGCGATGACACCGACAACGAGCAGCAAGCCACCAATCGCTATCATTAAAAACAACCCCATGTTGTCAGCGGCGGCGGTCATTTTGCTTTTAGGGACGGCGAGGCCAATCACCCAGTCGGCTTCAGGGTAGCGAATCAAATGAACATATGCGGCTTCGTTGAGGATGCCGTCATTTTCTACCGTGATTAGCTTGCTGGTGCTGAGTGTTTGGGTTGCCTTGAACGCCGATTGCAACCAAGGCAATTGCACTTGCAGTTCGTCTCGCGTCCATAGTGTGTTCCTGTAGGGTTGAAAGGTGACGGCTGATTGCGGAAAGCTGATCGCTTTGCTGTCTGCGTCGAAGGCGAAGACATAGCCACCGTTTTCTTTGCCATACTGGGACAAAATATCTGAGATGCCGGCGAGCCTCATATCGACGGTGGCGACACCCACAAAGCGCTTATCATCTTTCATTGGCACGGTGCAGGTGATCATCGGCTCTTTGGTAAAAGGGTCAATATAGGCGTTGGACCAACTGCAATGATCGGCGGGGGTTGTTTTGCCCGCTACGTACCAACTTTCATTGTGATACCCCTTCCCGTCTGGATGGTTGTAATCGTCGTAGTACTCCATGGTCGCGCCTGCTCGGCCCCAGAAAAAACTGCGCCGCGCCACCCCTTGTGTAAATGTGCCGGGCTCGGGCCAGATACCACCGCCGGCAATCGCTGGATCGCCATGATTATTGAGGATCTCGGGAAAGGTGGTGCGGAACAGAGCTTCATCTTTGGGGAGTGTGGTCCCCGCTAACGCCATGGTGCTGGTTAACAGTTCAATTTGGCCGAGTTTGGCGTCGAGTAAATCGAGCAGGGCGTGTTGATTGATGCTGATCCGCTCTTGTCGCTGCTCAATAAGCTCGGGTTTTACCTTCCATTCCACCACCGCAAAAATCGTCAGTAATGCCATAATCAGAACAAACGCAAAACCGAGGTTGATCTGATGACGAATCATGGGTGCGACTTTGGCCATTTTGAATACATCCTCTTTCTTAGCTGAAACAGGTGTGGAGCGGTTGCGTCCTGCGGTCAGCCTTGCCAAATTTCGATGAAGCTAGTCAATCATCCCCATTAGTGTAGTTGGCACTGAGTGTTTCTTCTGCATCAAAAAGGGGAGTGGAACGGAAAAGCGAACGTCACTCATAAAAAACCCCCTTAGCTATCCATCGCTAAGGGGGAGGCAGGGTTTTCGGTATTGCGAAATAAAGCGCGGATACTTTAGTTAATATTGACGACCATCTTGCCGAAGTTTCGGCCTTCGAGTACATCAATCAGTGCTTGAGGCGCTTGCTCAAAGCCATTCACCGCGTGTTCACGGTAATGGATTTGGCCTTCACCGACCCATTTGGCCATGTCGTGAGCGAACTCGGGATAACGGTGCGCGTAGTCATCAAAAATGATGAAACCTTTTACGGTTAGGCGCTTAACCAAGATGGTCCCCATCAACTGCGAAAGGCGGTCTGGGCCTTCTGGCAGGGCGGTGTTGTTGTATTGAGATACCAAGCCACACACGGGAACACGTGCCCCTGTGTTAAGCAGTGGCATCACTGCATCAAATACCTTGCCGCCGACGTTTTCAAAGTACACATCAATGCCTTGCGGGCAGGCTTCGGCAAGCTGCTCGGCAAAGTTGTCGGCTTTGTGGTCGATACACGCGTCAACATTGAGGTGGTTACGGGCGTATTGGCATTTGTCTTCACCACCGGCAATCGCTACCACGCGGCAGCCTTTCAGCTTACCGATTTGTGCGACGGTCGCGCCAACGGGGCCGGTTGCGGCTGCGACGACAAGGGTATCGCCTTCTTTAGGCTGGCCAATATCTAATAAGCCCATGTAGGCGGTGAAGCCGGGCATCCCCAAGATCCCAAGCGCGTATGAAACCGGCGCGAGATCAGGATTAAGTTTAAGCAGGGTATCGCCATCAACCACGGAGTGGGTTTCCCAACCTTTGTAAGCGAGTACCCAATCACCCGCCTGGTAATCGGCGTGGTTAGATTCCAGTACTTTACCCACGGTGGCACCGACCATCAGGCCATCAATCGCCACGGGTTCTGCGTACGATTTGGCATCACTCATTCGACCGCGCATGTAAGGGTCAATCGATAGGTGATGGTTTTCAATTAGGACGTCATTGTTACCTAGTGCGGGAATGGCGACTTCTTCTAAGCGAAAGTTCTCAGCGGTGGGCGCGCCAACCGGGCGCGATGCGAGAACAAAACGTTGATTTGTTAATGCTGACATTGATTCCTCCCTTGATGATGGGAAAAGAGGCGGCTGGATCAGCGCGCCTCATCATGAAATAAAACGGCGATTACAGCGCGGCTTGAAGCACGCGGCGGCAAACGTCTGGCGTCACATCGCCATGTTCACCGAGTTGGGTCATACCGTGTTGAGTCAGGCTTTCAATCAAGGGCTCAATCGCGGTTTCCTCCAGATCGTAATCGCTCATGCGCGTTTTTACGTTCATGCGCTCGAAAAAGTCGCGTGTTTTCTCAATCGCTTGCTGTGCTTTTTCGGCTTCGCTGCCTTGGTCAATATGCCAAACACGCTCAGCAAATTGTGCGAGCTTGGCCTGTTTTTGCTCAAACTTCTCATTAAGCATTGCAGGCAGTACCACGGCGAGGGTTTGTGCGTGGTCTAAGCCATGTTGAGCTGTAAGCTCGTGACCCAGCATATGGGTTGACCAATCTTGCGGCACACCCACGCCAATCAAGCCGTTAAGCGCTAAGGTGGCTGTCCACATCAGGCTGGCACGCACGTTGTAGTCTTCTGGTGTTTCCAGCGCTTGTGGGCCAAGCTCGACGAGGGTTTGTAGCAGGCCTTCGGCGAATCGGTCTTGTACCGGCGCATTGGCTGGATAGGTCAGATATTGCTCAACCACGTGAACGAACGCATCCACCGCACCGTTACCCACTTGACGAATCGGCAGGGTGTAGGTTTTCACCGGATCCAATACTGAGAACTGCGGGAAGACCAGCTCGCTCATAAACGGCAGTTTGGCTTGCATTGACTCACGGGTTACCACCGAGCCTTTGTTCATCTCAGAGCCGGTTGCAGGTAGGGTGAGTACGGTACCAAATGGCAGTGCCGCGTCTACTTTGCCGCCCATGCTGGTGAGAATGTCCCATGCGTCGCCATCATATTTGGCGGCCGCGGCTACGAATTTAGTGCCATCGATCACTGAGCCGCCGCCCACGGCGAGGAGGTAGTCATAGTCTTCGGCGCTGACTTTCTCGACGGCTTTCATCAAGGTTTCATAGCGCGGGTTGGGTTCAATGCCACCAAACAGGCCAAATTGACGTTGCCCCAGCGCTTGCTCTACTTCATCCAAGGTGCCGTTTTTGCGAGCACTTTGGCCGCCGAAAAGAATCAATACTTTTGAATCGGCCGGGATGAGCCGATCCAGCTCGGCAATCTTACCTTCGCCAAAAACGATACGTGTGGGATTGTAGAACTCAAAGTTGTTCATTGCTCATCCTTCCTTTTATTGTGCTTGATGGTATCAAGCGTTTATTTAAATTAGACCGGTCGTCTAGTTGATGCCGGTTAAAAACCCGCCTTAGCGGGTTTCGAGTTGGTGGTGGGGCGATAATCTATGGCGCCGCCACGTATCAACGGTTATTTATTGCTTACTGCGTGCTGAGTAGAGCACAACAGGATTAATCGATCAGTCCGAGCTTTTCTTCGGTGATGGTCATCGCTTGCGTGAGATGACTGTCGTTACGATGTAGCTTGGTCAGTAGGCTTGCGCCTAGCCATAACTGATACAAGGTCGTGGCGGTGGTCAGTGCGGCTTTATCGTCAAAGACATCACCCGCTTGTGCAAGAGTATCAGCTAGGCTGCCAATTAATTGGTCGGTGCCATCGCGCAGCGCTAATCGCATTGGTTCGGATAAATCCGCCACCTCTGCACTTAACTTCACCACTAAGCATGTTTGCACCGGATCTAGGCTGCAATACTGGGCTTGCCAGCGACTAAAATAGCTGTGTACGCGCGCAATTGGCGAAAGTGTTTTGTCGGTCAGTAGGCGATTCACATCGGCAACATAGCTCGCGAAATAGTGATCTAACACCGCTTGGCCGAATTGTTCTTTCGACGCAAAATAATGGTAGAAAGACCCTTTAGGTACGCCAGCTTGTTTTAGTATCGCGCTTAGGCCGACGCCGCTAAAGCCGAATTGCGCCATCACGCTCACGCCCGTTTCCAACAAATGTTGGTGAGTGGCGTTGTGAGTGCTGGTTTCTTGGGTGCTGCTCGATTTCATGTGGGGTAGCATAATTAAAATTAGACCGGTCGTCTAGTGGTGAGAGACATTTTTTATCTTGCCGTGGTTCGGCGGCATAAATCAGGCCGGTATGCTGTGCGAAATCGCAGTTTGTGTCGGATTTATTACGTTGTTCACAATTTGAACGGCACACCATGGCACAGTGGAAAAAGTGTGCTTTACTGAAATTGTCAGCCGAGCTGACACACAATTTGGTAGATGATTAGCGCGCAGTGACGCGCCACATAATGCGTTAAGTCCCCGTTAATGTCAGGCGCCCATGATGACACCTTGTTAGCCGCCAGCCAGGCAATTAACACAAGACCATGCGGTGAGGACGCTCAACGTAGTGAGCACACGGGGCAATGTAAAAACAGGTTCATTGACCAACAACCAACAAGGAATGCATCTCGAAGCCGCTCAGCAGAGCGGCTTTATCTTTTGTAGGCCTCGCGCCTGACCTATTGGGTGCGTATTTAGCGCCCTGATCCGTCTGTTTTCTCTCCTTATCGCTGCTTGACGGTGATCGAATTTGCTTTCCGGAACGAAATAATATAAGACTATGAATTGGCGCTGCATTCGGCGCTTGGCATCAATATCGTTCATTAATCTGATTGAGAGGTGTTCGATGAACAACAAAAGCAGACGTTTGTGGTATTACTACAAAACAAAGTCGAATAAGACTCGCCCAGTTAAAGCGGCTGGGTCAGCGTAATCAAGCGTTAGTCAGGCAACCGATCGGTTGCCTTTTGTCGTTCTAAGCGATTGAAAAAATCACTAAGCCATTGTGCATTGTCGAATTTTTCGTCTAATCTTATCGGTAAAGCTTTAACAAGCGCACTGACCCAAAGAGGGGCGCGGGAGGGACGATGAATGTACTATCTTTCCAGCATGTCAATGAATTGATTGATGAAACGATCACGCTCATTGATGGAACGGATACGGAATATGCAATGACGCTGGCGCGTGTCGACACCCATCCTGGCCACGGTGATGAGGTGGGCGGGCACACGGTAGAAAATTTCAGCCTGGTGTTGAAAGGGCCGGAAGACACCCGCTTTCCGCAAGGAAATTACCTGCTTACCCATCCCGCGCTTGGAGAGCAGATCCTACATATGCTCCCCGTCGGGGATGCCACCTATACCATTAACATCAACACGCAAGCCTGATCTTTCTTTGGTCGCTCTCTGTTGCCCATTGGGCATTATAATAGTTAGCGGCCAATGCTGATTAAATAACCGCCAGTCAATGAGTTACTTTCGCCTTTTCATAGATTAGTCACGGAAATTGAGTAGAATAAGACCGCTAAGCTAGCAGTAGGGGGGTCATATGTTTGCCTGGCTGAGTGGCTTATTTGAAAAGGAACAGCTGCAATCGTTTGTCTGGGTGAGAGACATCATGGCGAGCAATCCCAAAGGGAGCTACGCCAAGTATAAAAAGTATTACGATCGCCACGTTGATCGCATTCTTAAGGGTTATCACAAAGACTTTCTTCGCTTTGAGAAATTCGCCGCCCGTAATTACAAATACAGCGACCAATCGATTTTTATGGCGATAAAGGTTGCTAACTATGCCTATCAGCTTGGACAGCTGAAAGTGGCCGCTTGCATAACGGCGGCTGTGATTTCGGCGTGTAATCGTGCAAAAACAGGCGAGTCACAGGTTCACCCTAAACTGTATCGCGCCACCGTGGTGCTGCATAAAAAAGTGCTCGAAACGGGTAAGGCGAATAAGACAGAGAAACCGAAGACACCAGCGTGACGACACGGTGTTGGGTAAATTTTGCCCACTTAACAAAAATGTCATATTCCTATTCAGCCCCCGCCATGGCTGAATAGGTGATACTTGTCACGTTTTTCCCTTCTTTGACTGTAACAATTTGTTCTGGTCATTCATTCGCCACACTGATAGAGTCCCCTCCCTCACACACCTTGTGAGCGAACTAATGCTTAAATCTACACAAAATAATGACCGTCTCGTAGCCGTGTTTACTATCGGCTTTGTTGCTGTCTTCCTTGCCTTTGCCTTGTTTGACCTGAAACACTTCTCTTCTGTTATCCAGTCTCTGTTTGCTGAGTCTGCCAACCTTTTTGGTTACTGGTGGCAGTGGTTGATGGTGATCAATTTCGTGCTGGCGCTTGCTATCGGCGGCAGTAAATTTGGTAAATTAAAACTTGGCGCCACGGATACTGTCTCAATGAGTCGTTTCCGTTGGGTTGCGATGATCATGTGCACCCTGCTTGCGGGTGGTGGTGTTTTCTGGTCAGCCGCGGAACCTATTTATCACTTCATGACGCCGCCCCCGGCGCTAGGTGAGATGGAAGCGGGTGTGATGGAAACCGTCGCTCCTGCCCTGAGCCAAAGCTTTTTCCACTGGGGCTTTTTAGCCTGGGCAGTATTAGGCACCTTGGCAACCATCGTACTGATGTATGCCCACCATCAAGCGGGTGTACGCCTGCGCCCTCGTGCGTTGCTGTATCCGTTGCTCGGCGACAAGCTAGAAAACCACTGGTTAGGCTCTGTGATTGATGCCTGCTCTATCATTGCAGTCGCAGCGGGTACCATCGGTCCGATTGGCTTTTTGGCCACCCAGCTTGGCTACAGCTTGGAAAGCTTTGTGGGTATCGAAAACACCATGCCAATGCAGATGCTGATTTTGGCTGCAGTCGTGGCGATTTACTCTATCTCCGCGTTTACCGGTATGGATAAAGGTCTGCAATGGCTGAGCCGCATGAATGTGATTGGTGCAGCCGTGTTGTTGGGCGTGGTGATTGTGCTGGGTCCAACAGGCTTTATCTTTGAGCAGTTTGGCTCAGGCTTTAGCTACTACCTCAGCAATATGCATACGCTAGCACTGAATACCGATAACGGTAGCTGGAATGCATGGTGGACTTGGTTCTTCTGGGGTTGGTTTATTGGTTTTGCGCCGATGATGGCGATCTTTATCGCGCGTATCTCGAAAGGCCGCTCGATTCGTGAACTTATCTTCGCCGTTGCGATTTGTGCGCCGATTGCGACTAACTTCTGGTTCTCGGTACTGGGTGGTACGGGTATCTTTTATGAGTTGCAATCGCCTGGTAGCATCTCTGGCCCAATGGCGGATGCGGGTTTGCCTGCGATCTTGATTGCGTCCTTGTCACAGCTGCCTTACAGCGTGGTTCTGATCCCAGCCTTTATGCTGCTGACCACCACCTTCGTGGCGACCACGGGTGACTCAATGGCGTATTCTATCGCGATGGCCGTATCAGGTGATAACCAGCCAACTCGCCGCCATCGTCTGTTCTGGGCGATTGTGATGGGTGTGGTTGCCGGTGTGCTTCTGCTTGCCGGAGACGGTGGCTTGAATGCGCTTCAGTCGTTTATCGTGATCACCGCCGTGCCTGTGTCTTTCTTGATTGCCTTCACCTTTATCACCGGCCCAATTGCGGTGATGCGAATGCAGCAAGAGAAAGAAGCGAACTTGGCGTTACAGCCGGCGACTGCCAGCTAGTAAGGCCTGAGTCTGTTAATGAGAAAAGCGCCGAGTTATCGGCGCTTTTTTTTGCTTATTGGATAGGGATCATCGCGTTATTTGGGCTGCCACTGTCCGCTGGTGACGAGTTTATCCATCACCTTATCGACGGCGACTTGCGCTTTAGCGACGATTTCATCCACTTCGTTGGGGGTGACCACCAAGGGTGGGGCAAAACCAAGAATATCGCCATGTGGCATCGCACGCGCAATCAGACCTTGCTCCATACAGGCTGCGGCCACTTGTGGGCCCACTTTAAGGCTAGGGTCAAAGTGGCTGCGGTTGGCACGATCAGGCGAAAACTCGAGAGCATGGAGCAAGCCCACCCCGCGGCTATCGCCAATCAGTGGGTGATTGGCAAACGCGGCTTTCATCTTCATTTGCAAATATTCCCCCGTGGTCGCGGCGTTTTGAGTCAGATTCTCGCGCTCAATGATATCGAGGTTACACAGTGCGGCTGCCGCGCCCAGTGGGTGGCCAGAGTAGGTGTAACCATGGCCAATCGCGCCCCACGCATCGGTGCCGTCTTCCAGTACATCCCATACCTTGTGACCGATCATCACCCCAGACAGTGGCTGATAGGCGGAGGTTAATCCTTTGGCAACGGTAATCAGATCAGGCTTCATGTCGTAGTAAATAGAGCCAAAATCACTCCCGATACGGCCAAAGCCACATACCACTTCGTCGGCGATCAACAAGACATCATACTTATCCAGTACTTTGCGAATTGCCGCCCAGTAGCCCTCGGGAGGTGGCACAATGCCACCGGTGCCGAGTACAGGTTCGGCAATCATCGCTGCGACCGTGTCGGGCCCCTCCGCAAGGATCATTTTCTCCAGTTCATCGGCACAGTGTTGCGCGAATTCAGGCTCTGTCATGCCGCTGTCTTCACGGCGATAATAGTAGGGGGCCATGGTATGTTTGATGCGCTCGATGGGCAGATCAAAGTGCGCATGGAACAGTGGTAACCCCGTGAGTGACCCTGATGCCACGCTGGAGCCGTGATAACCCCGATCCCGAGAGATGATTTTCTTTTTCTCAGGCTTGCCACGCGCATTGTTGTAGTACCAAACAATTTTAAGCTGTGACTCATTGGCGTCGCTGCCCGACATGCCGTAATAGACTTTGCTCATGCCCGGCGCCATCTTGATCAGCCGCTCCGATAAGGTCACGAGCGCTTCGTTGGTGTGGCCCACATAGGTGTGGTAATAGGCTAGCTTTTTCGCTTGCTCATAAATGGCGTCGGCCATTTCTTCACGGCCATAGCCGATATTGACGCAGTAGAGCCCAGCGAAGCCGTCAATCAGCTCAATCCCTTCGGAATCGGTGATGCGAATACCTTTGCCTGTCTCAATCACTCGGCCTGGCATTTCGCCGTGCGCATACTGCTTCAAGTGGGTTGAAGCATGGAATACGGTGTTTCTGTCTTTTTCCAACAAGGCTTTTGTTTCTGGACGCATGATCAGTCTCCTTATCCGTCAGCAAACCTGAATTAGCTGCCGCTCACCGTGGGCAAGCCACCTAAACAGTAGTATTTGATTTCACTAAATTCGTCGATGCCATAGCGGCTTCCTTCACGGCCCAAGCCCGACTGTTTGACGCCACCAAATGGAATAGGGTGACCGGTCATCTTCACTGAGTTGACACTGACCATGCCGACCTCAAGGCCGCGCAGACAGCGCCAAATATCTCGAATATCATTGCCATAGATATACGCCGAGAGTCCGTACTCGGTATCGTTACCCATCGCAATCGCCTCATCCAGATTGTCGTAGGCAATCACGCCCGCCACAGGACAAAAATTCTCTTCTTGATACACCAGCATATCGGGCGTCACCTTGGTGATAAGCGTTGGGGCAAAGAAGTTTTCGCCTAGGTTGGGGTTGAGTTTTCCGCCCATCACGGTCGCGCCTTTGGCAATGGCGTCATCGACAATGGCTTGGGCTTTATCCACGGCACGAGACGAAATCAATGGGCCGATATCTGTGCTGGGCAGCAAACCATTACCCACTTCAAGTTCATCCATTAATGCGGCGAAGGCATCGACAAAGGCTTGATGTTTGTCGCGCGGGACTAAAATTTTGTTGGCGGCCAAACAATCTTGTCCCGATGTTTGAAACTTGGCATCGATGGCCGCGCGCGCCGCTTGTTGAATATCCATATCAGGCAAGACAATAAAGGGCGCATTGCCGCCAAGCTCCATGGCACACTTTTTCACGGTTTGGGCGCTTTGCTCGAGCAATAAGCGGCCCACACGCGTTGAGCCTGTAAAGCTCAGCGCTTTGACTTTGTCACTTTGACAAAGCTGGGCCGAGACCATGGGCGCGTCACCCATAATCACGTTAAACACCCCTGCAGGGATCCCGGCACGTTCTGCGAGCTCCGCCAACGCCAGCGCAGAAAAGGGCGTTTCTTCTGCGGGCTTGACGATCACACTACAGCCAATCGCGAGCGCTGCTGCTGCCTTACGGGTGATCATCGCGTTAGGGAAATTCCATGGGGTGATTAAAGCTGCCACCCCAATGGGCTCACGTAGTGTCGCCAGATGGGCGTTGGGAATGTGGCTAGGCATGGTGTCGCCATACACGCGTTTCGCTTCTTCGGCAAACCATTGAATGAACGACGCGCCGTAAGCGACTTCACCCTCGGCGTCGCGCAACGTTTTGCCTTGCTCGAGCACCATCAAATGCGCGAGATCGTGTTGGTTGTCCATGATGAGGTCATGCCATTTCATCAATAGCTTGGCGCGCGTTTCGGCGGACTCGGCACGCCACAGATGGAAAGCGGTGTCGGCGTCATCAATGGCTTGATTGATTTGCGCAGCATTGAGTGATGCGGTGTAACCGAGCACTTCGCCCGTTGCCGGGTTGAGCACGGGTGTATCTGAATCGCCATTGACCCATTTACCATTGGCATAGGCAAGTTGGCGAAATAGACGCTGATCGTCCAGGTACGCGAGAACGTCTGAACTGGCTTTGCCGGCTACATCATGACGCAATGCATTGGCTGCGCTGCCAGTGTAGTTAAGATCGCGTGATTGGAATACGGTCATACTCCCTCCTGATTCAAAATCGCCACGCTGCCTATCAGCGTTTGCCCACTGTTACTGTATGCAATGAGTAAAAAAGAGGTTTTTTGTTAAGAAGGGGGATTAACGAAATTTTTTCTGGAACCATGCAAGAACAGAAGAAAATTTTCTGATAGTGATAAAAATGCTGAATTGGCGTGCTAAAACCATGGGAGATAAGCCGTTAAGTAATGAATAAGGCGCACGAGAAATACCGTGCGCCTTACCGTTATTATTGGCTGACATCAAGGGTAACACCGCTGAATGTGCGGTACGCTCGAATGCCAATCAAGACCTCATCGCCAGCATTGACCTCAACCTCACAGCGTTCATTGTTGCCACTGGTGTATGGGCGACACTGGTACTGGTTTTGGTCTGGTTTGGTGCCTTTTTGTACATACAAGTCGGCATCTCCCGTGCCACCATACATGCGCACGGTGGCGCTACCTGTTTGTGGCGCGGTATAAGCGAAGTATTGCCAGCTACTGCGTTGACCGCTTAGCTCGGTGCGTGGAAAGTCGTTAACACTACCCACGGTAAAGGCTTTGCTTACCGAGTCAGTCAGCCCTTGGTCATCGGTGACGGTCAGTGTCACGGAATAGGTGCTAGCGCTGCCATACTTATGTGACGCTGTCACGCCAGTCGCTTGATAGCCATCACCAAATTCCCATTGATAACTGACGATGCTGCCATCGCTGTCATTGGCGCCATTGGCGTCAAACTTACAGCTTAGTGCTGTGCATTGGCCTGTAAAGACGGCATTCGGCGCGCCTCCCGATTGATGATCGCCTTGCGGAGGGACATTATCAAACTCACCGGCCACTTGTGGCCAAATCTTGTCAATGCGTACCCCTTGGTTTTCACAGCCGCCAAAGTGGTGAAGCGCTATCACATTGTGGCTGTCTTTTGCGAGTACGGGTGAGCCCGATGAGCCGCCGGTGGTATCACAAAAATAGCCTGTATCCGTGTTGCTGCCTCGACCATTCGTGATGGCGACGTCAATCTGGCATATTCCACCACTGTTTTGGTCGCTTTCAATCGAGAGTTCTTTCGGGTTACCTGCGCCGTGTTGCGGAATAAAAATGGTTTCGCCACGTTGAGGTTGGCGCACATCAAGTCCCATATAACCGAACTGCGCCACTTTGGCGAAGTTGTTCACGCTAAATAGGGTGTAATCGAGGGTGTAATCGGTGTTGAGTAGTTGCGCGCCAGTGACTTTTACCACATCAGTAATTTGACCACTGCCACAGGTGGGGCGCTGATAATTAAACCACACTTCGGTGTTGGCAAGCTCGGTCTGGCTTTCGACACAGTGATTGTTGGTGAACATGTGATTGTCTGGCCCTACACGCCAGCCGGTGCATAAGCCACTGCCATTCATTAATAAGCGCGCCACTGGGCGACTGCGCTCATATTCTTCTGGGTGACTGTCCTGCCAGCAAGCGACGTCTTTGCGCTCATTGATACCACAGGTTGAGAGTTGACCAACCTCTTGCTCGGCGATGATTTCATCACTGGGATCGCCCGCTTTATAGGTATCGATACGCAAGGCATGTTTTGATTGCCATTGTGTGCCAGCGGGGAGGGTGAGCGTGACTCTTGCGGTGTCGCCATGCACTGACATGGCAGAAAACTGATTCACACCGTCTTCGCCGTTTTCTGCGTTGAAGGTTCTCTGACCATTGGCTTGCATGGTGTAACGATATTGCTCTTGACCATCTTCACTGCTCACCGTGACATAGGCCCCTTCTGGTAAAGAAAATTGTGAAAAATGCACCTTAATAAAAGCCGCGTCAGTCTGATGTACCGTGATGGTTTTTTGGTAAGGGCTTGTGAGTGAAAATGCCTGGAAATTTGGCGGTGGTGTAAGGTCGGCATCCAGTGCGAACTGACTGGCGATTTGGATTGGGCTGAGTGGGGTGTCACCCATGCTCGCCAGTGCCGATGATGAACAAAGTGTTATTGCTGCGAGAGTTGTACAAACTAAGAACGGTCGTTTCATGATTTCCTCTATTTTCCGTGAGTGTCAATGTGCAAACGTCACAGTGATAGAGGCTAGTGAAGGTTTTATTGATAGGTGAATTTGTTTGTCTGTAATGTTGGACAAATCATGCCGTGATGTAACAGGAAGAGATATGTTGCTAAAAAGTTAATGGCCCATGCGTCAATGTCATTGAGTACTAGCAAACAAGGACAAGCAATGATTAGCCATTGGCAGCAACATCTGGTGTTTCAAGTGGTAAGGTGAGGGCTGGTCGCTTCACCTGTTTGGTGACGATATAGGTGTAGTACTGTTTGATGCCAAGGTCATCGGTCAACCAGCTGTCAATCAAACGCTGATAATAGTCGATATCAGTGACACCAAGACGAAGGATATAGTCTATCCCACCGCCCGTCGCCCAACACTCTTTGACATCGTCGCAGTGCTGCATGGCACGTTCGAAACGTTGAAAGCTGTTAACATCATGCTGGCCAAGGGTGATCTCGACCAGCACAGTGTTAAGTTTTACCACCGCATCTGGATTGATACGTGCGCCATAGCCCTCGATGATACCTGCTTGCTCAAGCCGTTTTACCCGCTCCCAGCAGGGGCTTACAGACAGGTTGATCGCCTGTGCGAGGTTAGATTTGGTAATACGACCATCTTGCTGCAAGATCTGCAAGATTTTGATATCAAATTTATCCAGCTTCATGGCCCCTCCGCTAAACAGGTTCGGCAATCACCGCAAAGGTATCGCCGATATAAATCCGTCCGAGGTGACGTTTGGCCAGTAAAATACCGTCGCGCTCGGCGTAGTAGGGGATGGGTTCGGTCCCTGTACGCTCAATATTATGCACTTTGCCAATTAAATCACCCTGTTTGATGGTATCGCCTAAGTGGACAGAGAACTCAATAATCCCAGCGTGCTCGCTTTGTACATAACAATGTTTATCTGGTAACTCGAGTTTGATAGGGGCGATGGGTGGGTGACGGTAGTCGTCTTGTAAGATCCCTGAAAATACCAAGAAGTTATGAATACCACGTTGGGTAATCGCGATGGAGTCTGGTGTGCTGGTGCCGCCGCCGCCAAGCTCTGTGGTGACAAAAATCTTACCTTGTTGCTCTACCGCCGTGTCGTACATGCTGGTGGCATCCATTTCAGTGGTTTGCACTTGATAGGGGGCACCAAACAGGCGAGCACCTTCGGCACAGGCGTCGGCTTGCTGAAGATTCTCTAAGCGGTGGGACGCCGCATAGGGAATAAGATCTAAGGTTTTACCGCCTGAGTGAATGTCTAAAGCGGTATCGCACTGTGGGATTAAATATCGGGTGAAGTAATCGGCAATTTGTTCGGTAACACTGCCGGTTGGTGAACCAGGAAAAGCGCGGTTCATGTTGCCTTGATCCCAAGGGGAAGTGCGTGTGCCTGCGGTCACGGCGGGCGCGTTCATCATCGGTAAGATGATCACACGGCCTTTGATATCGTTTGGCATCAGTTGATGGCAGGTATTGAGTAACGCTGTGATGCCCTCGTATTCATCCCCATGGTTGCCGCCCGTCAGCAGGGCCGTTTTCCCCTCACCGTTTTTAACCACAGTGATCGGAATAGTGACACAGCCCCATGCGGATTGGTCGTGTGAGTGAGGCAGTTTAAGAAAGCCATGCTGTACACCATCGGCATGAAAATCGACGGTGGCTTCAATTGCGGTGGGTTCCATAACCTCTCCTTGTGATCTGTTGTGACGCTCAATCCGGCGGAAACGGGTAAAGTTTAATTTTTAAATCATCACGTTATGAGTGTAGCTAAAAATAGTAACGAGGCTGAACAGAAAAGGGCACAAGTATGGTGCCCGTATCTGACGCGATGTACCAAGCTAATGTTTGACAAACAACTGGCGCGGTAGGTCGCACAAGGTTTGTGCACCATCGCGGGTGATCACAATGCTTTCTGTGGTTTCCATGCCCCAGTCTTTCATCCAAAGCCCTGGCATGAAATGAAACGTCATCCCCTCGCGCAATAGGGTTTGATCACTGGGTCGCAAGCTCATGGTGCGCTCGCCCCAATCGGGTGGGTAGCTTAACCCTATCGGATAGCCACAGCGCGCGCCTTCCCGATCAAACCCATAGCGCAACAAGGCATCATTGAGGGCATTGGCAATGTCTCCGCATGTGTTGCCGGGCTTGGCGACCGCGAGACCGGCTTCTAGTCCGGCCTGTAGCGCCTCGTCAGCACGGAGGAACTCATAACCCGGCTCTCCTAAGAAAATGGTACGAGAGAGTGGGCAGTGATAGCGACGATGCACCCCAGCGATTTCGAAGAAGGTCCCTTCTCCCCGTTTAAATGGGCGATCGTCCCACGTTAAGTGAGGCGCAGCAGCATCACCGCCTGAGGGCAACATCGGCACGATAGCGGCATAATCCCCAAAGTGACCGTCATGACCGACCACCGCGTGTTTATTAATCTCTGCCACCAGTAAATGCTTGGGTAAGCCGGGCTCGATCATCTCAAAGGCGACACGGTGCATATTCTCCACGATACGCGCAGCTGTATGCATGTAGGTGAGCTCTTGATCAGACTTGACCGCGCGGCACCAATTAACCAGCCCGGTAGTATCGACGAGGGTCGCCATTGGCAGATGTTCTTTGAGCGATTCAAACGCCGTGGCGCTGAAATAGTAGTTGTCTTTCTCGACGCCGATGCGGCCACGATCCCAATAGCGTTCTGCCAGCACATAGTTTGCCAAGTATTCCATGGGGTGCAGGGGCGGATTCATCACGTAATGGTCAGGGTAGTAGGTGATGCACTCGGCACTCATATAGACAGTACGCAGCGCGCCATTCGCGTCTTGGACACGTCCGAACCACAAAGGGTCACCCGTTGCGCCAATCACTACGCACTGAGGCACATAGAAAGACCAGCCATCGTAACCGGTTAGCCACGCCATGTTAGATGGATCGTGCACTAACAAGGTGTCGATCTCTTGTTCTTCCATGGCATAGCGAACCTTGGCTAAACGGGCGCTGTATTCTTCGTAAGAGAACTTCAATACAACGTCGCTCATACGCGTGACTCCTGTTCAATACCACGACTGTGGTGCTTATAAACGTACTACTGACCGGTAATCAAACTTGGATCAAGTATGATTACCGGTGCAGAAAGGTGCCGTCTTTCGGTCTTGTTATCGAACAAACGGAGGAAGCGCTGGTGTTGCGCGGTCCTGTCTAGGCGACTCTACTGTCTGCTGTGGCTCATCGTTCATGCGGCCATGTGGCTCGCTCACCGGATAAGATTTTGTTTCGCCTCTAGTTAAGTGTTAAACCATGGAGTGAAAACCCGTCAAGTTTTATTAGCAACAAATTTGTCACTAAACTGCCAATCTGTGCAGACAGGCAAGTGTTGGCGTGAAGCGGGAAAGCGTGGGAAGGGGATACGAAATACGCGAAAAGAGCCTAGTGCTGGTTTATGGGGCAAGCGCTAGGCTCTTATCAAGTAAGATTATATTGGTAGATTACTGCTTTTTCAGGTGATACATCTCAGCAAGGTCGCCTTCGATGGTTTCGCCGTTCATGTCTTGCATGATCACCTGGTTTTCCGCCACAAAGAAGTGGTTAGGGCTGTCAGTCAGGCCTTCAAGGATCACGACACTGCCTGTTTCATCCCACTTGAAGGTGCCCGATTCTTTAAGGGCTTCTCCTTCTTTGCCCAGATAGGTTTTGGTGAGTGAATACGTGTTGTCTGGGTTCAGTGTTAGTGTGGTATCAATACCCTCACAGTCGGCGCAGGGCACCACACCTTGATACGTACCATTCCAGTCTAGTGATAGTTTTGCATTGTGGTGATCAACCATCTCGTTGACAGCATCACCTGCTGCATCAACCGTATTCTCGGCGCTATCCATCGCTTGTTCTGCGCCTTCTTTCACTGCATTTTGGGCATCGTCTAAGCTAGATTCGACTTGCGACTGCGCTTCTTGGGGTTCGTTGGTTTGCTGTTCACAGCCGACAAGTGCGACAACCAGTGCCAGTGGTACAAGTAAATAGGTTTTTTTCATGTTTACCTCGTTGAATCATTGTTTAAAGCTAAATTGGTGCTGGGAGCCAGCGATGAATGGCTCCATGATAGGTGTTTGTTGCGCTTGGGTGTCATTATTGCGCTAGCATTAAGTCAGAGTTAGCCAATCAACGTAAAGAAACCGTCAATAGATTACGGTGATCGAATCGGCTTCCTTTTACGTTAGTAGTCATGTCTTGTTAGTCTACTCGATGAAAACCAAGTGAATATTACCCAAACGCGTGACAATAAGGAGCGATGATGCAACAACACAAAATTTTGATGGTGCTGACATCTCACGATGCCATGGGCGATACGGGACACAAGACAGGCTTTTGGCTTGAAGAGTTCACCACCCCTTATTACGCGTTTAAAGATGCAGGGGCAACCGTTGTGGTTGCGAGCCCTGAAGGTGGCGCGGCACCGATTGACCCAAACAGCGAAGCAGAAGATGCGCAATCGGAATCTACTCGCCGCTTTGATGGCGATGCTGAGCTGCAAGATATGATTAATAACACCGTCAAGCTGAGCGGTGTGAATGCGTACGAGTACGACGCGATTTTCTATCCCGGTGGACACGGCCCATTGTGGGACTTGGCGGAAGATCCAACATCTCGTCAGCTGATTGAGACCTTCTATTATCAGGGCAAACCCGTTGGTGCGGTATGCCACGGTCCCGCCGTGTTCCGTCACACGCGTTCAGATCGCGACGAGCCTTTGGTGCAAGGTAAACGTGTAACCGGCTTTACCAACGGTGAAGAAGCTGCGGTTGGCCTGACTGAGGTGGTGCCGTTTTTAGTTGAGGATATGCTCAAAGAAAATGGCGGCCTTTACGAGAAAGCGGATGACTTCACTTCGTATGTGGTCACCGATGGCAACTTAGTGACAGGGCAAAACCCAGTGTCGTCTGAAGCGTGCGTCAACGCGGTGTTGGCGTTGCTAAAGTAAGTCATATGATAGTCCCTAGATGAAAGCGCCTGCGGGCGCTTTTTTTGTATCGGACGAGATTACTAGGGGTGTTTTTTATTCAATGGATTCGTGTAGATTAAACACGACACGGATAGAAGAGCACGTCGCATGAAAATACTCATCATTGAAGATGACCACGACCTCAGCTTAGCGATTTCAGAATATTTAGAGCTGCATAATATCGACTGTGATTTTGCTTATAACGGCGAAACGGGTATTCAGCTTGCCAGCCAGCAGGTATTTGATTGTGTGATACTCGATAACATGCTGCCCAAAACACAGGGTATGGCGGTTTGTCGAGAGCTGCGCGAACAGGGCATTGATACCCCGGTGTTAATGCTGACCGCGTGTGATGCGGAAACCGACCAGCTTGAGGGTTTTCGCGCTGGCGTGGATGATTATGTGGTCAAACCTTGCACCATGCCCTTGTTGCTCGCACGTTTACAAGCCTTGCATCGGCGTCATCAACCGGTGCGAGAATGTATTACCATCGCCGATCTGACGATTTACCCCAAAGAGCATATCGCGTCGCGCGGTGACACGCCGCTTAAATTGACCCCCATCGGTTGGAATATTTTATTGTTGTTAGCGCGCCGTTCACCCACTGTGGTGTCCAAAAGCGATATTGAAGAAGCGATTTGGGCTAGCGAGGATGTGCGCCAAGGGACCATTAACGTGCACCTTCACCATTTGCGAAAAGTGGTTGATAAGCCGTTTGCAAAAACGCTGATCCACACCCATGTCGGCATTGGTTTGTCTCTTTCTGAAGCCGCGCCGGTATGAGCCAAAGTCCGGTTCGAAGCCTCGCAGCACAATCGCGCCGCCAGCTTTTTTTGATGGCGTTGGCGATCTTTATTGGGCTGTTGGCGCTTGTCACCGTGTTTAGTTTTTATCAAATCAGTCAGGCGGGCAAAAACTACATGCGGCTCGATGCTATCAAGCTCGAGCAAAAGCTGGCCGCCGATCCTAACTATCCATTGCCCCAAAGCGACACTGTTAGTGCGTATCGAGATTGGCTTGCTATCCCAAAATCGGTGCGTGATTTGTTTTCCTCAGAGCCGATACAACCCGATGATCCAGTTGAAATTCAGCGTATCAACGATAGTGGATCACGCGAGTATGGCTATTTGTTGTACTCCGACCATCATCTATCCCAAGGCCTGTACTTGGTCGAATTTGAAGCGGCAGAAAAAATCGAGGCATTAGCCGCCATGATTGTCGAGCGCTCTTTGGCCGATGCCAGCGTGTTAATTGCCGCTTTTATGCTGGTGCTTGTCACCGTGATTGGGCTGTTGTTCAACAATGCATTGAAGCCACTCAAAGAGTTGGTGGCATGGTCGGCGCGAGTAAAAACACACCCTGATCAAGCTATCGATGTGCGCTTTTCGGTACGTGAAGTTAACCAAATCGCCGACCACTTGATGGCCTCGCTGCAACAGGTGCGTGAGCATAACCAACGAGAGCAGCAGTTTTTAAAGCATGCTAGCCATGAGCTGCGCACGCCCTTGGCGATTATGCAGGCTTCCTTGGATACCTTGTCACTACGCATCGGTGAAAAGGATGCCAGTTATCCGGCATTACAGCGTGCCTCGCGTGCCAACGCCAATATGATGGCGCTGTCTGAATCACTGCTTTGGCTGGCAAGGCAACATCCAGATAAGGTTCGCCAATCAAAGGTCGACCTTGGCTCGCTGTGCGCAACTTTGGTGGATGAGCTGGCGTATCTTACAGCGCATAAGCCAGTGACTGTCCATATCGATAATCACAGTGATCCTATTTGTATCGAGAGGGAGTTATTTCGCATTGCGAGCGCCAACCTGATTCGCAATGCGCTCACCTACAGTGCGTCCGGCGTCATTGAGATTAAGATCACCAGCGGACAGTTTTTGATTGCCAACCCCATCGATTCAGACTTGGACGAGAATCAGCTGGGATTTGGCCTAGGTCTACAGCTTGTTGAACGCATTGCCGGTCAGCTCAACTGGCATTTTGAATTTCAGTGCGACGCTCAGATTGCTAGAGCGGTTATCAATTGGGAAGCCGCGCACAATTTGAGGGAGCGAGCTTAAGGTTTTCTTAATACCGGTTGTTTCAAGATAAGGGCGAACTCTCAGTTACTATTTCGCCATTATGGAGAATCGCCGGTGAATCCATTTGTCACACTTATCTGTTTAGTTTTGATCTTGGTGCCTTGGGTTGCGCAAGCGCAAACCGATAGCGTATCTGGGGATAATTATCTGACCGTCGGCCTGGTCGGCTATACCGAGCCGTCGATTTATAAAGATGGTGAAGATGACCAAGACATTGAGCTGGTGGTTGAAGCGCAATGGGAGGGGATTTTCTATCGTAACGACACCCTAGGTGTGTATCTCGCCGAGGGCGACAGCTGGTATGTGTCGGTGGGTGTGGGCGACGATGTGTTTGGCGATCACACCCGCGGTGACAGCAAAACCCTCAAGGATATGAAAAGTCTCGATAAGGTATATACCGCTAATCTAACTACCGGCTGGATAACGTCGGTGGGCTATTTTGAGCTCGGCTACCATCATGATATCTCGGATAATCATAACAGTGGTGCGGTATTGGCCCGCTATGGTGCGCCGATAGAACAAGGCCAATGGGTGGTGGATCCACAATTGTCACTGACTTGCGTGGGTAGTGTGGTGAGTCGTTATTATGTTGGTGTGTCTGCCCAAGACGCCAAAGCTGGCCGAACGACTTATCAACCTGATCAAACCTGCACATTCCAATCCGACCTCAATCTCTATTACACGCTTGGCCGCGCGCATCATCTGTTGTTGGGGGTGGGCTATCGCCACTATGGCGATGAAGTATCAGACAGCCCGATTGTTGATAGAGACGATTTGTGGTCGTTCAATACCGGCTATTTATACACCTTTTAGCGGTAATGGGGTGGAAGGAGAAAGGGTATGAAGTGGCTAAAGCGAGGTTTGACAGCGCTGGTGCTGATAGGCACGTTTTTGGTCATAGTCATGGATGACCCAAACGCGGGGCTAAAGCGTCAAGCCATTCACTTTAACGTAGGCGATAATCAGCTCACGGGTGAGTTAATTTTACCTGAAGGTACTGAGGCGCCGAATCAGTGTGTGGTGTTTGTGCATGGTTCTGGTGACGTGCCGACCGATGCGTTTGGTTATTACCTCCCACTTTGGCGAGTGTTAGCGGCGAATGGGTGGTGTGCGTTGTCTTGGGATAAACCGGGAGTGGGAGAGTCGAGCGGGGATTGGCGGTCGCAATCGATGCAAGATCGGGCCGATGAAGTCGCGGCGGCGATTCGCTATTTGCGCCAAACCTTGGGGCTAAAGGATGGCAAACTGGGGTTGATGGGCTTTAGCCAAGCCGGTTGGGTGATCCCGAAGGTGGCGCACCAAGTCGAAAACATCGACTTTTTGATCAGTGTCGGTGGGGCAGTCAACTGGATGGCGCAATCCGAGTATTCTGGACGTCAACGGCGATTAGCCGCCGGATACAGTGAATCCGCTATTGCGGAAGAGCAAGCTGCCGAGGCGACAGTGGATGCCTTGATCCAATCCGGCGCGTCGTATCAGCAGTACCTCAACCACGTAAACTCGAATGGCAACGCGCCCATGAGCGAGGCCTTTTGGCAATTTGTACAACGTAATTGGGCCTCGGATGTGACTGCTGATTTAATCGATCTCGACGTGCCTACGTTAGCGTTGTTTGGTGCGCGGGATGCTTATGTCGACTCAGATAAAACCGCTTCTACGTATCACCAGCTGCTCGCTAACGCGCCGCTGCCTTTTTATCACGTGCGTGTGTTTGAAAATGCCGACCACAGCCTACTGCGCACCGACAACATCGCCAATGCACACAGTGAGCGTCACCGCTGGTTAACACTGGCACGGATTTGGTGGCATGGGGACGCAGCGTTCGCCGATGGTGTGATGCCATGCTTAACGGCTTGGCTGGCTCAGTTTGAGAGTGGGCAACCAAGACCGACAACTATCTGCGTGCCCGAGCGGGTAAGCGATTCAAAGCCAGCACTAAACGCGGATACAACGCAGGGGTAACGTTTCAATTTGCGGTGAATTGGGGTTTAATGCAGACATTGACGCTAACGCTAAGAGAACCAGCATGCAAATATGGGTAGACGCGGACGCTTGTCCGGTCGCAATGCGCGAGATGATAGTGCGCGCGGCACACCGAACACACATTCAAGCCACCTTTATTGCCAACCAGTTTATTCGCTTGCCACCGTCGCCCTATGCCAGCGCACGTCAGGTCGAGAAGGGCTTTGATGTGGCCGACAACCAAATTGTTGCCGAGGCAGAGGCGGGCGATTTGGTGATCACCCAAGACATTCCGCTGGCGGATGAAGTGATTGAAAAGGGCGTGACAGTGATTAACACCCGCGGCGAATTGCTGACCAAAGAAAACATCCGCGCCCGGCTTAATATCCGTGATTTTATGGAAACCATGCGCAGTAGCGGTGTGCACACAGGGGGGCCCGCTCCGCTTGGCCCGCAGCAAAAACAAGCCTTTGCCAATCAGCTCGATAAATGGTTGGTTAAAGCGCAGCGTCATCATGCCGCGCAAGCAAAATCGTCTGATTAAGCCCGCGTGCTTATTCTCACTCAATTTTTCTTATCATTAGAAGGTGTTAGGTACCGAGAACTGATCAGCGGTATCGTGGGAAATACTAGATAGATAACCAGCTTGTCGGCGGGAGCACGTCAATTGAGTGCATGCTTTGTCATTGCTCTGCACACTACCCCAGAACGTGAGAGAAGAAAGTAAGTATAATCAATAAATTATGGAAGTAGGTGTGGTGATAGTGTGAACACATCATCAGAGATAGGCGTCATGCACACTTTCTCGGAAAAGAGGCAGGCTGGAATGATAAAAATATTCATACTAACAGTAGGTTAGGAAAGAACAATTGCGTATAGCGATTTTGACAAATAGAGCATGCGCACTAATACAATTTTAGTATTTTCAGGATAAACCTCGGAACTTAAAGGTTGCTAATTAGTCCTAGTTCTGTCCAGTTTTCGAGGTTTTTATGAAGTATGTACAGTATTTTGTTATAGCGGCTATCGCATCAAGTTGCGGTTTTATCGTTCATGTATTCAGCGCTGAATGGCTGCAAGCTTGGATTGCACAATATATGGAAGGACAACGTATTATTCCTTCTTGGGATGTCAGATATATAGCTATGCTGACATCATTGGAATATGGCATATCAGCAATAGTGTTGTATTGGCTTATCAGAGATAAAATCATCAAATATGGTCAATTTAAAGCTTTTATTATCTTAAGTTTGTTGCTTACAGCTCTACATGGAGCATTAATTCGTCAACCGTTAATGGACTTTGTTGTTGGTAACCCAATAGAGGTTGCTGTAGTGCAGAATGCCTTTAAGTGGCTAGTATGGGTCTTGATGTCACTAGTTACCGTTTATGGTTTTGAGCGGCTTTGTGGTCAGGGCGAACGCATGAGTACAGAATATTGAACACTCTCCGCCCTGGGGTCTGAAGTTTATTACACTTTGAACTTACTGAGCTTATCTTTGAGGCTGTCAGTGCTTTGTTGCATTTCATCGGATGTAGATGACGAGTTATCACTGATCGCCTTAATTTCTTCCGACATGTCTGAAATAATTGTAATATTCCGAGTGACTTCTTCACTTACTCTCGACTGTTCTTCGGCGGCACTGGCAATTTGGTGGGCTTGTTCGTTTACGTCTTCAATTTGCTCGGCGATTGACTGAAAAAGCTGTTCTGTTTCTTGGATATCTGACACTGTCTCCTTGACGGCTTTGTAATTTTCATTGATTGACAACACAACTGCCTTGGTATTGTCAGAGAGTTGATCAATCATTTCAGTGATTTCCTGAGTTGACTCTTGAGTCCTTTGCGCTAGAAGACGGACCTCGTCTGCAACAACAGCAAAGCCTCTTCCTTGATCACCTGCACGAGCAGCCTCGATGGCGGCATTCAGGGCGAGAAGATTGGTTTGCTCAGCGATATTACCGATCACGGTAAGAATGCTTTCAATGTTTTCTGTGGATGCAGATAGAGATTGTGCGCGCTCTTCTGTGCTACCCAAATCTTGATAGATAGTGGTGATCTGGCTCGATGTTGATTGTAGTCGCTTGACTCCTTGCGAACACGAATTTTGAGCGTTAGAAGCGGAATCTGATGCTTGACGCGTTGATGATGCGACTTCCTCTGCTGATTTTGACATTTGATGCACTGCGACTGTTAGTGAACCAATTTCTTTTGTTTGAGCATCAATTTTTTCTTTTGTATCCATAGAAAGAGAGCTCGACTCGCTGGCTCGCTCGTTGACTTTTAGACCAATATCTTTAATGTCTTTTATGAGTTCTTGCAAGCTTTCGAAGAAAAGGTTTGTCTTTTGTGATATTTGCCCTGTCTCGTCCTTTCTTTTCACTGCGAGTCTTTTGGTAAGATCCCCTTCTCCCTGTAGAATATCATCGAGATTGCCGATGATATCTCTGAGGGTAGAAGTAGACTGGCGTGATGTGACAATCATTGCTAGCGTACCTAGAAGTAAAGAAACACACCCACCCAGAAACGCGAAATACAACGACTTAGATGTTTCCTTATCAAGCCAGCTAGTAAAACTGTTTTGCTCTTCCTGAATCAGGGCTTCAGGCACCAGTACACTAACTAACCAAGGGTTGTTGGTGTAGGTATTGACTTCACCTGACAGGCCAATGTCATCACCTGAACGAATAAATGCTTTTTCACTCGCACTGTTTTTTATATCATTAATGTCAAAGTCTTGAAATTCTGATAGTTTTGAACCAACATTAGATGCATTATCACTATCGCCTAATGTGACACCTTTCCAAGATAGAATTTTAACGCGTCCCTTTCCGTCGAAAAGGTTTGAGTCAATTTCTTCAGCCATATTCTGAACTGTTTTTAAAGAAAGGTCTAATCCAATACTGCCAACAACTTGGCCATTAATCTCTATTGAATCACTGATTGTGGTAATTAATTCTTCACCGCGACTAGGAACTTCATAAAAATAGGGTTCCATGAGAAATAGTTTGTTATTTTCGTAAGGGTATAAATGCCAGTCATCTTTGCGCTCTCCATTGTTATTCAGCTCGGTATTTGAAAATGAGTTCATGGCTACGAAATCATACCCACCTTTACCATCCGGATAATAAAAGGGTGCGAGAAAACCAGTATCGTTAAATCCTTTTTTTGTATAGGGCGTAGAGTTAAAAGAAGAGGGCCATGCCGGTTCTTCGAATACCATATAACCAGAAAAAACAGCTTCTTCTTGAGGCATCATAGTTGCCTCAAAAAGCTTGAGAAGAAAATCAGGATCTTTTCCTTGTTCAGCAGACACTTCCATATTGCTCTTTAATATTTCCAGGTTTTTAATAACAGGAATAACGAGCTCTTCAATATCAGCAACTGCATTACTGACTGCAAGCTTCATTTCGAGATTCGACTCTCGAGTAAAAGTTTCAGTCATACGGTGGTTGATGTCGTCATAGACGCCGAGATTGTTAGATAAGTTGACACCTAGCCCAACAATCAAGACGGAGGCCATCAAAAAGGTAGAAAGTAGAGTTATTCTCGCAGTTAATGACAAGGACATTGATGATCCTCCCTTTTTAAGTTAATGAAATTATTAGTCTTTAAGCGTTGTTCTAATTTGTTGCTGTTTTGTTAATGTAGACTAAGATTAAAAAGAATGTCTCACCGAGGATGAAATAATGCGTAATAAGTCTCTAGCTTTTATCGCAGGCGCCTTTCTCACCTTCTCTTTTGTGCCAAAGGCACTCTCAACCCCCGTTACTCTGCTGGAGTTAGATTGGGCAAGTCAGCGTGTGCTGACGCATGCTCTCTCTCAGGTGATGCAAGACAACGGCGTTGAAACCGAGATAAGGAAATCGTCTGCAGCCCCGCAGTGGATGTTTTTAAGTACTGGAAAAGCAGATGTCCAAGTCGAAGTATGGGAAGGCTCAATGGGACCCAAATTCAGTGAAATGAGAGAGCGGGGACTAGTTTTAGAAGGTGTCACTCACAATGCAAAAACGCGTGAGGATTGGTGGTACCCATCGTATGTTGAGGAGCTATGTCCAGGATTACCCGACTGGAAAGCACTGCAAAAATGCCCCGGTGTTTTTTCTGGAGGCGATAGTGTTGGCCACTATTACTCTGGCCCTTGGGAAAAGCCGGACCGCGCAAGAATAAGAGCGCTTGATCTTGAGTTTGACGTAACTATGCTGAAGTCCGGTGGTGAGATTAATGAACGCATTCATAAGTACATTGCTGATAAAAAACCCTTAATGATTTTTAATTGGTCACCAAACTGGGTAGAAGCTGTTTACGATGGAAGTTTTGTTGAATTTCCCGAATACACGGAAGAGTGTGAAACGCGACCGTCGTGGGGTTATAACAAGAAGTTCACCTGGGATTGTGGTAATCCAGCTGGCGGGTGGTTAAAGAGTGCAATATCGACTGATCTAGAGAGCAAGTCTAGCTGTGCTTACTCCATCATGAAAAACTTTAAGCTGACTAACGCTGATATAGCCTTGGCTGCTTCTTTGCTTGATGTCGAAAAATTGCCAATAGAAAAAGCAGCGCAAACATGGTTGGAGAAAAAGCAGGATCTTATTGATCAAACTCTTTCAGCTTCAAGTTGCAATGTTTAGCGTTGGTTTATAGATATCAACTGTGGCTTCGCTCGTACTCTTGGCCTTGAGTCTATGACTCAAGGCTTTTTAGTCAGCGATCTCGTTCAAATGTTTATTGATGCCCACTCGCTATCTGCGAAGTGGGCAATCAGCGCATCTAGCAATGCTCGCACCGCCGGTGGTTGATTGCGACGTGACGGGTATAAGGCGTAGATATCCATTGCCTTGGGTTGCCAATCGGGGAGTACCACCTCCAGCTGACCTCGCGCAATGGCACTATGAGCCAGGTACACCGGCTGCATGCTCACGCCCATGCCCTGAATGGCAGCACTGAGTAAAGTAGTCGCCTCGTTAGCTGAGAGCTTACCTTGCACTTCAACCGCGGCGTGCTCCTCGTCTTTGTCTAAATGCCAAATCGGTCGATCAAATTGCTTATAACTGAGACAGCTATGCGCGGTGAGATCTTCCGGGGAGCGGATCGGTGCATGGGCCGCCAAATAATCCGGTGCCGCTACCAAAACGGAATCACACGCGGCGATCGGACGACCAATTAGGGAAGGGTCGGGGTTGGATGCAATGCGAATGGCTATATCAATCCGATCTGCAATCAAATCGACCGCCTTATCTTGCACTTCAATATCTACATCGACCCCAGGGTGAGCGGCCATAAAAGGCTTTACCGCGGGGATCAGTTGCGCAAAACCAAACGACATACTGGTGGCCACCCGCACTTTTCCGGTCAAGCCCGCGTCTTGTTGCCATTGCTGTGTCAGGGCATTGGCTTGCTCAACCCATTGTTCCAGTTGCGGCAAGCTTTGCTCGCCGGCGGAAGTTAATGAAACCTTGCGCGTGGTGCGCTGCAATAAGCGCACACCTAACCAGTCTTCCAGCGCTTCGACATGGCGAGTCACCATCGGGCGCGACATCTCGAGACGCTCGGCAGTGGCGGTAAAACTTTGCGTTAGGGCGACATCTACCATGACTCTTGCCGCAGTAAGTTTATCCATGAGTGTGCTCCGAGGTTGGCTATAAACAATATCGATCGTGTGATGAATGGCGACGACGCATCAATATGATCGAAATATGAAACAATGATGCAAATTATTAGCTATATATCCGAACAAGTCGAGCCCGTAAACTGCACAGCATCTCAACACCGAATGCAAACAACGGAGCACGACGATGAAATTGATAAAAACCCTAGCCGCCTCTTTATTACTAACCGGTAGCGCAATGGCAGCAAATAATGCTGAACCCTTGAACTTAGACGTGTATAACGCGGATGGTAACAGCTTCCACGTAAACTCAACCTTGGTGTATGGCGAAACCGAAGCCATGGTGGTTGATACGGGCTTTACTAAAGCAGACGCGCTACGTATTGCTGCTAAGGTGCTGGATTCTGGGAAAGCGCTGACCACTATCTTTATTAGCCAAGCAGACCCAGATTACTATTTTGGTGCGGAAGTGCTGCACGGTATGTTCCCTGATGCAAACGTGATCACCACACCGGCAGTGCGCGCCACCATTGCAGAAAAACTGGATGGAAAAATGGCATTTTGGGGCCCAAAAATGGGTGACAATGCGCCGCAAAATCCCGTGGTACCTGCTGCGTATACCCGTACGTCATTGACACTGGACGGTCGTAAAATTGAAATTCGCGGCGCGAAAGGCGAGTTGGCGCATCGTCCGTATCTTTGGATCCCAGCCAACAAGGCGATCCTGGGTAACGTCGCTGTATATGGCAATGTTCACCTTTGGATGGCAGACGCACAATCTGACCAAGCGCGTGAAGGTTGGGCCGCACAACTAGAAGAAATGGCAGCACTGAAGCCTAACGTGGTGATCCCAGGACACATGACCGCGGGCACGGCACTGAACGCTGACACCATTACTTTTGCCCAGCAGTATTTGCAAGACTTTGCCGAGGCGAAAGCAAACAGTAAAGACAGTGCTGAGCTGATTAAAACCATGCAAGCGAAATATCCGAAAGCGGGTTTGCCGATGGCTTTGGAAATTGGTGCCAAAGTACATATGGGAGAAATGGAATGGTAAACGTCCACTATATTTTTGACCCAATGTGTGGCTGGTGCTTTGGCGCCGCCACCTTGATTGAAAGCCTGAGCAACACCCCTGAGATTAACTTGCAGCTTCATCCAGGTGGCATGCGTGAGCGTGCGCCGATTGAAGACAGCTTTCGTCAACACATTTTGGCGGCAGATCAGACCATTGCCGATCAAACCGGACAGACATTTGGTCAAGCTTATCTTGACCGCGTGGCAAGCGACCAGCCGGTAATTTTGGACTCCTTTATTACCGCGCAAGCCATCCTCGCTGCTCAGCAGCTTGATGGTCAGGGGGCAGAGATGCTGAAACGCATCCAGCGTGGCCATTATCAGCAAGGTCGCTCCGTCTATGACGCTGACACGCTCGCAGAGCTTGCCAGTGAGATGGGGATAGAGGCAGAGGCTTGGCAACAGGCGATGAATCGCGCCGAAAATGACGTGATGCCCGCGGTGAATCAAACCCGTCAATTGATGGTAGCGCATGGCTTACGCGGTTTTCCATCCATGCTGGTGGAGCAAAACGGCCAATGGCAAGCCATAACAGTGAGCCAATACTATCGCCGCCCAGACGCATGGCAGGCGCTGTGGCAAACACTGACTCAGGCATAAAGCAAACAAAAACGGCGAGCACCAGGCTCGCCGTTTTTTGTCGCGATCATTGTTTGTACATTATCACTTGGGTGCAGTCAGCGGCACCGGCTTTTTAGGCTCAAAGCCTTCGATGATGCGACGTTCAAGTGGATGCCCGAGACGTGCTTCAATCATGCGCAAGTTTTTGGTGTTATCTTTTGAGACCAATGAAATCGCTTCGCCTTGAGCACTGGCGCGACCGGTACGGCCAATTCGGTGGACGTACTCGTCGGCCGGGAAGGGCAGATCGTAATTGACCACGCGTTCGAGCGACTCAATATCAATGCCGCGTGCAGCGACACCGGTGGCAATTAAAAATTGGATGTCACCGTTTTTAAAGTTTTCCAGCAGTTGGGTCCGCACGGCTTGGCTGCGTCCACTGTGAAAAGCTTCGGCGGCAATGCCCCGTTTTTCCAGCTGGGTGGCGAGTTTGGCGGCGCCGTGTTTGGTTTCGATAAAAATCAACGCCTGTGTCCAGCCATTCTCTTTAATCAAATGACTAAGGAGTGCGGATTTCTTATCTTTATCGATTGGAATGCACCACTGAGTAATGTTGTCTTTCGAGGCATCTCGTGCGGCAATGCTGATTTCTTTGCCTTCATCGCCAATGGTCGCTTTGGCCAGATCGCGCACTTTATTAGAGAGTGTGGCCGAAAACAGTAAGCACTGCGTGCTGGCAGGCAAGCGGTCAAGAATATTCTGAATGGCATCAATAAAGCCCATATCGAGCATACGATCGGCTTCATCCAGCACCAGCACTTCCACTTCATCTAAATAGACGGCACGTTGGCTGAGTAAATCCCGTAGACGTCCCGGGGTGGCGACCAAAATGTCGACGCCGTCGATCAAGGCTTGCTTTTGTGCCTGCTCGTCCATGCCGCCAACCATCGCTAAGGTCTTTAGCTCAGTAAACTGGCTGTCTTGACGTGCGCTCTCAGCCACTTGCAGGGCGAGTTCACGAGTGGGAGCGATGACGAGAGCGCGCGCGCGCTTTTTACGTCCTGCTTCACCGGCAGATAATTTATCGATGATAGGCCAGATAAAACTCGAGGTTTTTCCGGTGCCCGTTTGTGCCGCGGCAATCAGATCATGCCCTTGTTGGATGATTGGAATCGCTTTGGCTTGAATAGATGTTGGCGTGGTAAAGCCGCGTTGGGCTATGGCTTGGCAAAGTGGGTCGCTTAAACCCAGTTTTTTAAATGGCATAACAGACTCAACAAACAAGAAGCGTGTGTCCGCGTTACTGCACAGACACACTGAATGGCGTGGAGTCTAGCACGAACCTTACAGTAGCACGACGCAAAATCTGCTGGTGTTCTAGGGACAGTTTGTTCTAGGCCGCGTACTTTCTGAGCTCATGAGGATATACACGCATGCCATTGAGGGTGTTTTCATAAACAGCTTGCTCTCGAAGGTAAGACCAAACATGGGGCTCTGTCCCTGTTTGCGCCGCTAATCAATCGATAACAGCGTCGATATGTCGGCCGGCATAGTCTTTATGAGGGGTAAAAAGTTCCTTAATTGCAGATAACATAGCACGCTCCTTGTGTGTAACTAAATTACATATTGGTATATTTAGAGCATAGTTCGTGTTTCATTTGTGATCAATGTTTAATTAATATCTGTATTAAATGACAATGTTGTAATTAATTTTCAGTAGCGTGGTTCTATTTAGTGGTTTGGGTTTCTTCTTCTATTGACGGCCTTGACCGAGTGACACGACAAGACGGAAATCGGTTACTCAATAGATATAATAACCCTATTTTTTGTAGCACATTAAAGTGGTTTGGATTTGTTTAATATCAAAGGCAGTGTTTTCGTGTGTGCTAGGGTGACATCATCGAAATTCTCCTATGGAGTGCTTTACCATGCTACTGAATGTCACCGACAAACAAAAAGAAGATAAGATCCCACCGTTGCTCCGATTGGGCTTTCGGCCCTTCTTCCTCTTTGGTGCTCTTTACTCATGTCTGGTTATTATTATATGGAGTGGGCTTTACACGCATCCTGGAATGGTTTCACTGACCGTTCCCTCCCTTTGGTGGCATGCCCACGAGATGCTGTTTGGGTTTTCGATGGCCATTGTCGGTGGGTTCTTAATGACGGCGGTGCAAAACTGGACGGGTGTGCCGGGTACCCGAGGGCTGAAGCTTTTCGCCATTTTTTCATTATGGCTGTTGGCGCGGTTGAGCTTCTGGGTGGATGTCCCAATGTGGTCGAGCCTTGTACTTGATACCCTGTTTATGGCCTGCGTGGCATGGTCGTTGGGTTATCGCGTGGTAGTGACTAAGCGTCAGCGCAATTATCTGTTTATTCCTATTTTAGCGGTGGCGGCTTTGCTTAACGCATTGTCTTACGGCGTAATGCTAGGGGAAGTTTCACTACCTATTAATCAAGTTTGGCACAGTACCTTGTTGTGGTTCATGCTGCTTATTAGCGTCATGGGTGGCCGCGTGATCCCGTTTTTCACGGAGAAGAAGTTGGGTATACAGGTGTCCAGCCCACCTGTGTGGCTAGAGCGAGCGATTATTGCTCTGTTTGTGCTACTGATTGGCGTCACTTTGGTGTCCGGTACTGATAACATGGTCGCGCGTGGGTTGCTGCTTACAGCGGGTATTGCGCAATGTGTTCGGCTCTACCGCTGGCAAGGTTGGAGAGCGTACCAGGTACCTATGCTGTTCTCGTTGCACGTATTCTATCTCTTTTTACCACTTGGCTTGTTATTAAAAGCCTTGGTGATTAACCCCTGGGCATCAAATCTTATCTGGCACTTATTCGCGATAGGTGCGCTCGGTGGCGTTGTCTTGGCCATGATTGTGCGAGTCACGCTCGGCCATACTGGGCGCAATGTCTATCAAGGTCCCACTGTTTCTTGGCTCTTTTATGCCTTACTCATTTCAGCCCTCGTCCGTGTATTTGGCATGTGGTTTTGGCCGGTGTATACCCTAGAGCTGGTTGCCGCATCAGCACTGCTTTGGACGATCAGCTATGGCTGGTTTGCGGTGCGATTTGGCCCTATGCTGAGCCAAGCACGCGCAGATGGCGCGGCGGGGTAATGTATGACGCTTTACCGGATTGTGTTGGATTGATGCTAGGTAGTTTAACGCCTAATCATTGATGAGATGGCTGATAGAGATGGAAGGCGTTTATCAATTAGTAGGTTGTTTATTGTCGTTTTTTCTAGCGAACAACTAACATTAGACCTAATATGCAGTTACACACTTTAAAAACGCTGTCTCATTTTTAATAATGGATTGAAAGAGGTCGGTTTTATTGCCGCCTCCTTCACTTTGCGTCACGGTGGGCGTGAGGTAGGGTGTTGCAAAAAGGTTGAATGGACGTCATCGCACGGGAACCACAATGAAAAAAACGAACTACTACGCACTGAAGCTGGCGTTTATCTATTTCTTTTTTGCGACTTTGTGGATCTTATTCTCCGATCGCGTGGTGACTGCCTTAACAACAAACCTGGAGCTGTACGAGCTGGCACAAGCATTCAAAGGGCACCTCTTTGTTGTGGTGACATCGATTATGCTCTGGAACTTGGCAAGAAGGAATAACCTAGCGTTAGAGCGAGCGAGTGACATTGATAGTGTCACAGGGTTGCACAGCCCTTCAGTGTTTATGCGTCATGTGGATACCTTGCTTGCCCCACGGGAGCAACAAACCTCGTATGTTTTGGTGATTATCGACATTGATGGGTTTACATCACTCACCAATAAACTTGGGTTTGAACGTACTAATCACCTGCTGTCTGACATGGCTCATGCCATTGAGGTATCAACGCTATTCGATAAACTCACGTCGCGCGTCCATGCAGACCGCTTTGCCTGCCTTGTAGCGTTAGACGGTGCTAGCGATATGGCCCTTTATATTGATAGGTTGCACCGTGAGTGTCATCGTCATTTGCAACGATACGATCAAAAAGCCACTTGCTCGATAGGGGTGGCGTTATTTGGGCCAGATGGTGACGATGCCGCCACCTTGATGACGGCGGCTACGCGCGCCCTGAATGATGCCAAAAAGCGCAAAGGGGCGATAACGTATCATGATATTCATTTAACTGAGCAAGCTCAAAAGCGTAGGCAGCTCGTTTCCGCACTCAGGATTGCAATCAATAACAAAGAGATTGAGGTTGTCTTTCAGCCGCAATATCGCTTGGCATCAGGCGAGCTAACCGGCTTAGAAGTATTGGCGAGATGGACCCATGAAACCTATGGTGTGGTGCCACCGAGTACGTTTATCACGCTCGCCGAAGAGCAGGGGTTTTGCGAAGACCTAACGGCGCTCGTGCTCGAAAAAGCTGCCAAGCAGTTACATGATAGCGGTCTGTTGGGAACTGTCATTCAGCGTGTGTCGGTTAATATTTCTGCGGTTGAGTTTAATAGTGAGAGTGCGATCCGGCGTATTGATGACTACTTGCAACTGAATCCAGAATTCGCGCGTTACCTGTGCCTAGAAATAACCGAAACCGCGGCACTTGATGATATTCTTGAGTGCGCACGAGTGGTTGATACGCTCAAACGCCATGGCGTGGCTTTCTCCATTGATGATTTTGGTGTGGGATATACCTCTTTAGGGATGTTTAACCGAATCAACGTCGATGAGATCAAGATTGACCGTAGTTTCATCCAATCGATGGAAACCGACAGTCGTGCCAAAGCGATCACTGCAGGTATTATTGATATTGCCAAACGACTTGACATTAACGTGGTGGCTGAAGGCGTGGAAACGGACACTCAGCTTGCATTGTTGAAAAGCTTTGAGTGCGAATATGCACAAGGTTATTACCTAGGCTACCCTTCTTCGCTATCCGAATTGAAAGTGGCGATGTCTGTTTGAAAGGCGGATACTGAGTAGAGAGTTGATAAAGCACCGCCAAGATTTACCCGCAAAACCATTAAATATCGTATACCAAGCTATCTTTCGCCAAAAATGGCCAATTAAGGCGTTGTGGCTCCATGTCAGTGCCGTTGAAAAAATATCCGCGGTGCGGCATCGCATACACGGTATCGCCCTTTTGATACGCTGCGGCTTGCCACGCATGATGGGTCAAGGTGGCCTCCCACAGTTGTTCACTCTCCCAGCCTTGTGGAGCGAGTGAAACCCGCACCTCGGCACCGACTGGATTGATAGAGACCACACGCATGGGCAGCGAGAGTTGGCTATTGGGTTTATCGGCCAGAGTTAACTCATGGCTGCGCACATACAAAGTGCCTGATTGTTGGATGTGCGTGTTTAATGTGGGTTGGATAAAGGCATTGCCATTTTTCCAGACGCCTTGTTGATAGGCGCCGGAAAAGACATTTACATTCCCCAAAAAATCAAACACAAAGCGACTTTTCGGCGCAGCATATAGATCAACCGGGCTGTCGACTTGTTCAATTTGACCGTTACTCATCACCACCACGCGATCCGATAGTTCCAGTGCTTCGTCTTGGTCGTGGGTAACAAACACACTGGTAAAAGCCATTTCATCATGCAGTCGGCGTAACCATTGACGCAGCTCTTTGCGCACTTGTGCATCTAATGCCCCAAATGGCTCATCAAGCAATAGGATTTCCGGCTGTGTCGCTAACGCTCGCGCCAGCGCGATACGCTGCTTTTGCCCGCCTGATAATTGTTCGGGATACCGCTGGCCCAGGTGGCCTAACTGCACGACCTCAAGCAGTTGATTAACCCTTTGTGTAATCGTGGCCGGTGAAGGACGCTCGCGACGCGGCATCACTTGCAAGCCAAAGGCGATGTTCTCCGCCACCGTCATGTGTTTAAACAAGGCATAGTTTTGAAAAACAAACCCGACACGGCGATCTCGCACGTGAACGCGGGTGACATCGCGCTCTCCAAACAGGATCTGGCCGCTGTCACTGCTTTCTAATCCGGCAATAATGCGCAATAAAGTGGTTTTCCCGGATCCTGAGGGGCCAAGCAGCCCCATCATTTCACCTTGCTCAATGGTGAGTGATAACGGCGATAACGCTTGGAATTGGCCAAAGTGTTTGGTGATATCGTTCAGTTGAATGCGCATGGCTTACGGCTCACTCTGGTTCGTTTGTAAAGTTAAGTGGGCAGGCGTTGATGCACTGCTTTCATCCATCGGCGCGGTGCTGGCGTGCACACGATGCTGACGCCATTCCACCAAAGCTTTTAGCGCCAAGGTGGCGAGAGCCATAAAGGCAAGTAATGACGCACAGGCGAACGCCGCTTGGGTTTGGTAGTCCTCATAGAGCAGCTGTACCTGCAAAGGCAGGGTATTGGTTTGACCGCGAATGCTGCCTGACACCACAGCGACCGCACCAAACTCGCCGATGGCGCGCGCATTAGTCAAAATGACCCCGTAGATGAGGGCCCACTTAATATTGGGCAAGGTGACGCGGCGAAAAAGCTGCCACCATGATGCGCCTAACACCACCGCCGCTTCTTCCTCTGCTTGCCCTTGCTGTTGCATGAGCGGGATCAGCTCGCGGGCGACAAAAGGGCAGGTAACAAAAATAGTGACCAACACAATGCCGGGTAGGGCAAACATTACTTGAAGATCATGCTCAAATAGCCACGCGCCTAGCCAGCCGTTACTGCCATAAAGCAGCAAATAGAGTAAGCCTGCGACCACGGGCGACACGGCAAACGGGATATCAATCAAGGTGGTGACCAGCTTTCGTCCCGGAAACTGGAAGCGGGTGACCGCCCATGCCAACATCACACCAAATACGAGGTTAATGGGTACCGTGAGAACGGCCACCAACAATGTAAGGCCAATCGCGTGGCGGGTATCCGGTGCGAGTAAATGCTGAAAATAACTTATGATGCCATCGGCGAAGGCGATGGAAAAAATACTCACCAGCGGCACAACCAACACCAGCGCCACGAGCAGCAGCATAAGCGCGATTAAACTGCGCCTGATCCATGTGGTATCACCAATTCTCACCGAGTTTGTGCTCATAAAGTGTCCTTACCGCCCGTGAATACGTTTTAGATAACGGCCTTGCCAAAGGTTGATGGCAAACAATAACGACAGCGATGCCATCAAGATCACCGAGGCAATGGCACTCGCCGCTGGGAAATCAAACTCTTGCAAGCGAACAAAGATCATCAGCGACGTGATCTCGCTGACGTAGGGCATATTGCCAGCAATAAAAATGACCGCGCCAAACTCGCCTAAGCTGCGGGTAAACGATAAGGCCACACCGACTAACAACGCTGGCTTGATGGTCGGCAGAATAATCCGCCAAAATACCGCAGCGTCGCTCGCCCCGAGCACAGTACCGGCCTCTTCTTCCTCTTGGGAAATTTCCTCCAACACGGGTTGGACGGTACGCACCACAAACGGCAAGCTGGTAAACATCATGGCAATCACGATCCCAAGCGGCGTGTAAGCAACTTGGATACCGACGTTAGCAAGCACACTGCCTATCCAGCCGTTATCGGCGTACAGGGTGGCGAGCGTGACACCGGCAACGGCGGTGGGGAGAGCAAACGGCAAATCAACCAGCGCATCGACCAAGCGTTTGCCCGCAAAATCGTATCGCACCAGCACCCACGCAAAGAGCAGGCCAATCACACCATTTAGTAGTGAGGCAATCAGCGCCGCACCGGCTGTGACTTTATAACTGGCAACAATGCGTGGGTCAGTGATGGCAAACCAGTATTCTTGCCAACTCATTTGGCTGGTTTGCATGATAAGGCCGCTGGCTGGTAACAGCAGGATTAAGCTGATGAACAGCAAAGACACGCCCAAACTGATGCCAAACCCGGGCAGCACGCGCTGCTGACGTGCTGCCCAAGGTGTGGATTGGCGTTGATACGATAGCGATGGCATAGCGTCTCAATACCTAGAAAACATTAACGGCGTTGTAGTTGGTCGAGTTTTCCGCCACTGGCAAAGTGCGTTTTCATGGCCTGATCCCAACTCCCTGCGATGGCTTCTACGGTCAGCAGTTCGACTTCAGGGAAACGATCGGCATGGTCTTTGACTACGTCAGGATGATGGACGCGGTAGTTAAAATCGGCCAGTAAGCGTTGTGCTTTTTCGCTGTAAAGGTAAGACAAATACTCGGTCGCCAGCTTGGTAGTGCCGTTGCGTTTGGCGTTGCGCTCGACCACGGCGACGGGGAACTCGGCCAAAATCGAGGTTTTAGGTACCACAATATCGTATTTATCACTGCCATATTGCTGGCGGATATTATTGACCTCTGATTCAAAGGTGACCAGCACATCGCCAATTCCGCGTTCAACAAACGAGGTGGTTGCGCCGCGGCCGCCGGTATCAAACACCGCCACATTGGCGAGAAGCTGTTTCAAAAATTGGTCTTGCTGCTCGGTGTTATCTTTGCCGAATGCCTTTTGTGCATAACCGAGTGCGGCAAGGTAGGTATAACGGGCGTTACCAGAGGTTTTTGGGTTTGGGAAGACAGAGGCTACGTCGTCCTTGGCTAAATCATCCCAATTTTCAATGTTCTTTGGGTTGCCCTTGCGCACCAAAAACGCGGTGGTTGAGTAGTACGGCGAGCTACTGTTGGGGAAATTCTCTTTCCAGTTTTTATCGATCAACTTGCCGCGATCGTACAACACCTGCACATCCGTGACTTGGTTGAAGGTGACCACATCCGCCTGCAGCCCTTGCATGATGGCGCGCGCCTGCGCCGAGGATCCACCGTGCGACTGCTTAATGGTCACCGATTCTCCGGTTTTTTCTTGCCAGTGCGCTGCAAACAGCGGATTGTAATCAGCAAAAAGCTCACGTGCGATATCGTAAGATGAATTCAAGAGGGTTTGCTCGGCGGCAGATACCGGCGCCGCGCTGGTGGCAAGCAAGGCCGAAAGAGCCAGAGTTTTGAATACCTTCATTGTTAAATCCTTGATGGCCGTTTGTTGCTGTGATCAGCAAAGAAAGTTGGGATAGGTCACAGAATAAAAGCAATTGAAGGGAATAAAAAACAGTTTAAATATAACCATTTTGTATATGTTAGTGAAAAAATGTCTGCGTGTCGTGTCAAGCCTCCTTGTAGGATGTGGCGGTAGACAGTGTCTTACGCGGTGTTGAGAGCATCCATCAGGCAGGCAATTCATGAAACATGAAGAGGTAAACAACGTGGCTGATTTCCCCACGCTTGAAGACTATGTGGGTCAGACCCCTTTGGTGCGCTTGCAGCGGTTAGCCGCAGCGACAGGCAGCACTGTTTTAGTCAAACTCGAGGGTAATAATCCGGCCGGTTCGGTGAAAGATAGACCCGCACTCAATATGATCGTGCAGGCAGAAGCGCGGGGTGATATCCAACCCGGCGATACCTTGATTGAAGCGACCAGTGGCAACACAGGGATCGCGTTGGCGATGGCGGCGGCGATTAAAGGTTATCGACTGATTTTAATCATGCCTGAAAACGCCACACAGGAGCGCAAAGATGCCATGCGAGCCTATGGCAGTGAGTTGATCCTCGTCTCTCAAGCGGCGGGGATGGAGGGCGCTCGCGATTTAGCTTTATCCATGCAAGCACAGGGCAAGGGCAAAGTGTTGGATCAGTTCAATAACCCGGATAACTGGCGGGCGCATTTAATGGGTACGGGGCCAGAAATTTGGCAACAGAGTCAGCAACAAATCACCCACTTTATTGCCAGCATGGGCACCACAGGTACCATTGTGGGAACCTCAAAGTACTTAAAAACGCAAAATTCCGCGATTAAAACCATTGGTTTACAACCGACAGAGGGGAGCGCGATTCCTGGTATTCGCCGCTGGCCAGCTGAATATCTTCCCGGCATTTATACCGACGAGCACATTGATGCAGTGATGGACATTTCCGAGCAAGATGCGAAAGAGACCGCGCGCGCCCTCGCCAGAGAAGAGGGTATTTGTGCAGGGGTTAGCTCGGGTGGTGCCGTGTTTGCGGCCCTGCAAGTCGCCAAAGCCGAACCCGGCTCTGTGGTGGTGGCCATTGTTTGCGATCGCGGCGATCGTTATTTGTCGTCTGGGTTGTTTTCGTAACCGTTTACTGGCGAGCATAAAAAAGGTGACCCATGTGGGGTCACCCAGTTGAATTTGAACATAGTGTTCGCACTACGCTGTGGCGAATTTGTAGGTGCGATAGCCACCAATTAAGTTGCGGGCTTTAAAGCCATTGTTGACTAGCTGGCGGTAGGCGACGTTGCCGCGCAGACCGACTTGGCAGTACACCACAATTTCTTTGTCTTTTGGCAGCTCATTAATGCGTCCGCGCAGCTCGTCGACCGGAATATGCACATCGCCTTCAATGTACTGGCTGTTTTCGCGCTCTGGCGCATTGCGCACATCGAGTAGCACTTGATCGTCGGTAAGCTTTTCTAACTCATCAAAGTGGATCGGCGTCGCGTCACCTTTAAGAATATTGGTGGCCACAAAGGCCGCTTGGTTAATCACATCTTTGGCACTACCGTAAGGTGGCGCGTAAGTCAACTCTAAGTGTTGAAGCTGCTCGACTGTCATACCAGCACGCTGCGCGACCGCCATGACATCAATGCGCTTATCAATGCCATCTTTACCCACCGCTTGTGCGCCTAAAATCGCGCCGGTATCTGGGGCAAACAGCAGCTTAAATGAGACGATTTCCGCGCCAGGATAATAACCGGCATGACTGGCGGCGTGGACATAGACCTTTTGATAATCGATATCAGCGAGCTTGAGTTGTTTCTCGTTTTGGCCCACCGAGGCGACGGCCAGATCGAAAATCTTACAGATGGCGGTGCCTTGGGTGCCGAGATAATGTTCAGTACTTCCTAGCATATTGTCAGCGGCCATCCGCCCTTGACGGTTCGCCGGACCTGCCAGTGGTACTAACGTCGGTTTATGGGTCACAAAGTCGATTTCTTCCACTGCATCACCGACCGCGTAAATGTCGGGGTCTTGGGTCTGCATGGCGCTGTTGACCACAATGCCGCCTTTTTCACCAATGGCAAGCCCCGCCTGTTGCGCCAGCGTGACTTCAGGCTTAACGCCAACCGCCATGATCAACAATTCAGTATGCAGCGTGTCACCATTATTTAGCGTGAGGTTCAGTGAACCTTCTAGGTGTTGCGGCTCACTCGGCTCGCCGGCATCATCACTGGCGACATGCGTGGTGGGAATAAACTCGGCGGACTCCAGCGCTGTGCCTAGGCGTAAATCCACTCCTTGATCGCGAATGCTCTGGTGGGCAAAGCCGGCCATTTCGCGATCAACTGGCGTCATGACCTGATCGGCCATCTCCAATAGGGTGGTTTTAATCCCGCGTTGATGCAGCGCTTCCATCATCTCAAGGCCAATAAATCCTCCGCCAACGACAGTCGCATGGCTGGGGTTATTCATATCAATGGTATGCAAAATCGCATCCATATCTGGAATATTGCGGAGCGAGTGGGTCAGCGGGTTATCTAAGCCAGGAATGGGCGGCATGATGGGGGCCGCACCTGGGCTTAACAACAACTTGTCGTAGCTTTCTTGATAATTGCTACCATCGGCACGGGTGACGGTAACGGTTTTGGCCTCGCGATTAATCGCAGTGACTGTGCTGTTGATGCGCACATCCACATTAAAGCGGGCGCGAAAACTATCTGGGGTTTGCAGCAAGAGTTTACTGCGATCGGTAATATCTCCGCCGATATGATAAGGCAAACCACAATTAGCGAACGAGACGTACGGGCCACGTTCGAACATGATAATTTCGGCTTCTTCACTTAAGCGACGGGCGCGAGCGGCGGCAGAGGCGCCACCAGCGACGCCGCCAATAATTACGATTTTGGTCATTATGACTCCATCAAGCGTTGCTTAGTCCAAGTTTTTTCAGGAAAAAGGCAGCCGGACAAATCCCTGTAAACGCACTTTGGATCAGGTTTACGCCAATGAAGACGGTTAGCCAAATAAATTGGCTGTGAACTGTGAGGGTAAGCACGACAGAAAGTAGCACCATCATGCCAGCGATTACACGTACGCCATTATCAATTGTCATAGCAAGACTCCTTTGCATCCTCTATACGATTCCCCGACAGACCGAACCGCTTTGGCTCGAACGCCTTCAGTGTTTGTCGGCACTGGGATCACTCTAGAAGTTATATTTAGAAAAGTCTAATTATATTTAAACTAAATTAGAATTGACTAAATAAAATGGCGCGCTAAGCTATGAGTATTGGCGAGAGAGGAGTAGGCGATGGCAGAGTCAAGCGTGCCGTTTGAGACAGAAAGCATACCTGACATGGACATTGTTGCCATGCGTGAGCAAGCGTCTTTGGTGGCGACCATGTTGAAAGTGATGGCCCATCCTGAGCGCTTAATTGTGCTGTGCCAGCTCTTGGCCGGAGAGTGCTCCGTGGGGCAATTGCTGCAAGGGTCGTCGCTCAGTCAGTCGGCGTTTTCCCAGCACCTTAGCGTGTTAAAGCGGCATCAACTGGTTAAGGTGCGCAAGTCATCTCAGCAGGTGTTTTATCAGCTCAATGACCCCCACGTCGCGGCGATTATCGCCACCTTGCAGCGGCTCTATTGTGCCTGATGTGTCTGAATCTGAGCGATCAGCATACATTTATTGCCCGTCGATGCGCTAAGTTAATTAATATTCAGCGTTTTTACCTATCGTTTTCTTGTCGTTACTGACATCAGCCAAAGGATCGAATATGCGAGATGCCCAGCCACAAGGTCAGCTGATCACCCGAGTAATGAACAGCTTCTTCCCGCCTATCCTCATCGTGCTCGCACTGCTGGTCGGGGCGGCGGCGCTGTGGCTTACACCCAAAGAAGAAGATCCGCAAATCGTGGTGCCAATGGCAGATGTTGTGGTACAAGCGCCCGGTTTGAGTTCGTCACAAGTGGCAAAGCAGGTGACGCAGCCGCTCGAGAAAAAAGTCAGTCAAATTGATGGGGTGGAGTATGTTTATTCCACCACCCAAGCAGGCTCCGCGTTGGTCACGGTGCGCTTTTACGTGGGTGAAGATCGCGAGTCTGCCTTGGTGAAACTTTATAACAAGCTGTACGCCAACCAAGATGCGATCCCAGCTGCTGTGAGCGAATGGGCAATCAAGCCGGTGGAAATTGATGATGTGCCAATTGTGATTGCGGCACTGCGTAGCGAAAACCCTGACCAGCTCGACCATTATGCGCTTCGACGCATTGCCGAGCAGGCCACCTTGGATCTCAAAGCCCTTCCCGAAACCAATGCGGTGAAGGTGGTGGGTGGTGTGCCGCGGCAGGTATTGGTCACGCTCGATCCTGCGGCTATGGCTAGCTATCAAATCAGCGTGTCTGATCTGACTAATGCCTTTTCGCTAAGCCATCAAAAGCGTGATGTCGGGGATATTCAGCATCAGGGTGAGCGCTATGTATTAAAAACCGGCCAGTGGTATCAAAGCCTTGAGGAGATACGCCATTTAGTGGTGGCGGTGGTTAATGGCAAACCTGTGTACCTGCAGGATGTAGCCGAATTATCCGACGGCGCGCAAGAGTCCACCACAGATACCTGGATCCAATCGACCGATGATAGCCAGCCGCATCCAGCAGTGTTTCTCTCGGTGGCCAAGCAAAAAGGTTCGAACGCGGTGAGCGTGGCCGAGGATATCACCGCCACGCTCAATCATCTGGTCGCCACACAATTTCCCGAGGGCGTGAGCGTTGAGATTATTCGCAATTACGGTCAAACCGCCGATGCCAAAGTAAAAAACTTGGTGTCCAGCCTCGGTATTGCGGTGCTCACCGTGGTGGTCTTTGTTGGCTTGTTCTTAAACTGGCGAAGTGCCTTAGTGGTAGCGATTGCGATCCCAATCAGTTATGGCGCGGCATTAGGGCTGGATTTAGCCTTTGGCTATTCGATTAACCGCGTCACCCTGTTTGCGTTAATTTTGGCGCTGGGACTGATTGTTGATGATCCGATTGCCAGTATCGACAACATTGAACGGCACCTGACCCATGATAATAAGCCGCGTGGACGCACGATTGTGCTGGCGATGTTGGAAATCAAACGCGCATTGATCATGTCGACGGTGGCGATTGTGATTGTGTTTACCCCGATGTTTTTTATCACCGGCATGATGGGGCCGTATATGGCGCCCCTTGCATTCAATGTGCCGGTCAGTGTGGTGATCAGTACCTTGGTAGCGTTTTTAGTCACCCCTTGGCTTGCCAAAAAAATTGTCCGCGCTTCCAATAAAGGTGATGACTATCGCATAGAGACCACGCCGTTGTACCGTGGCTACCGACGCGTGTTGCTGCCATTGCTCGAGAGTAATCGTCGCGCCAAAGCGTTTTTATGGCTAGTGGGCGTGTTGTTCGTCATCGCCGCCTTGCTGCCTGCTTTGCGCCTCGTGCCACTCAAACTCTTGCCGTATGACAATAAAAACGAGTTTCAGGTGGTACTGGATTTGCCGGAAACCGCCAATCATGTTGATACCTCCAACGTGCTGCGAGAAATGAACCGTTATCTACAAACGCAAGCCGAGGTGGTGTCGGTATCCGGCTTTGCCGGGCTCGCCTCACCGATGGATTTTAATGGCATGGTGCGACATTACTTTACTCGCCAAGCGCCTTACCAGGGTGAACTGCGTGTGGTGCTGGTGGATAAGCACCGGCGCACGTTGCAATCGCATGGCTTGGTCACGCGCATGCGTGATGAATTAGAAGCCATTGCAGCAAATTATGATGCCGAGGTGCAATTAGTGGAAATGCCGCCAGGGCCGCCGGTGCTGGCAACCATTGTCGCGGAAGTGTATGGCTCACCAAGCACGCCTTATTCAACCCTGCAAGCGCAAGCGACGCAGGTGGCCGAGCGATTAAAGCGTGAAGCCTTGGTGTCAGAAGTGAGCACCAGTATTCAAGGGCCTTTATCGAGCTGGCAGTTTGTGGTGGACCAAGAAAAAGCCGCCTTGTCGGGTATTGCTGTGGCCGATATCAACCAAGCGCTCAGGGCCGCGAACCAAGGGGTCACGCTGGCCCATTTAGCGGATGCCGATGAAATGGATCCCTTGCCCGTGAGGCTGCAGCTTGCGCCGGATGCGCGCGATCAACTTGATGCGCTGCTTGCACTGCATGTACGCGGTCGGGCTGGGGTAGCTAAACAATCTGTTCAAGGTGCCTTGGTGGATGCGCCGCAGCCGCTGGTCGCCTTGAGTGAGCTCGGTCATTTTACGCGGCAACCGGTTGATCAGCCTATCTATCATAAAAATTTGCGCCCCGTCGTGTATGTGTACGCCGAACCCACTGGACGCGTGCCGGGCGAAGTAGTCGCCGATGTGATGGCCGACTTTAATCAACCTGAATCGGATAGTGCTCGCCCGCTATCAGCGCGTAGTTATTTGGATAATGGCGCGGGTGATGGCTGGCAAGTTGATGAGGGTATCGAGGTGGTATGGAGTGGTGAAGGAGAGTGGAAGATCACCATTGATGTCTTTCGCGATCTGGGGATTGCCTATGGCGCAGCACTGCTGGGCGTCTTTATTGTGATGCTGATACAAACTGGGCTACCGGCGGTATCGGGTATTATTATGCTCGCGATCCCGCTGACCGTGATTGGCATCATGCCGGGTTTTTGGTTGCTCAATGGCTTAAGCGGTGAGATCAACGGCTACCCAAACCCTGCGCTATTCACCGCCACCGCGATGATTGGCATGATTGCATTGGCAGGGATTGTGGTGCGTAACTCACTGGTGTTAATTGAATTTATTCAACAGTCACTTGCACAAGGCATGGCGCTGAGTGAAGCCCTAGTACAAGCGGGCGCAGTGCGAATGCGGCCTATTTTGCTCACCGCCGGCACCACCTTATTGGGGAATGTGATTATCACCCTCGACCCTATTTTCAATGGCTTAGCGTGGGCAATTATTTTCGGCATTGCCGCGTCTACCGTGTTTACCTTGCTGGTTGTGCCTGTGGTGTACAACCTTGCGTATCAACATCACCCGACCCATGGCTTATCAGTAGAAGGAGAGGATGCATGAAGGTAAAAAAAGGCTTACTCGCACTGGTGCTAGGCACTGGGTTATTGGTGTTATTTTTAGCGATGGCTGGCGCCTTTACCGAGAAAGTGGGGTCAGAATCGCCCCCCAAACCTGTCGCAAGCGATATGAAAACGCTAACACTGGAAGCGGTCGAACAGCCGCAAACGCGTACCTTCTCGGGTAAGCTAGTGGCACGACAAAACGCCACGCTGGCAGCGCGGATGACGGCCACCGTCGCGGAAGTGTTGGTTGATGTCGGTGACCGCGTTGAGCAAGGCGATGTATTACTGCGTTTAGATAATGCCGACCTCAGTGCCAAAGTTCGCCAAGTGCAACAAGCCTTGGCCTCGGCGCAATCGCAACTGAATACCGCGCGCAGTGACTACCGCCGAATGGAGACCTTGTTGGCGAAAAAACTGGTGCCTCAATCTCAGTTTGATGAAGCGGAAAATCGCTTAAAAACGGCGCAGTCTGATTATCGCCGCGCCCTTGCTGCGGTGGACGAGGCAGAAACCCAATTTGGTTTTAGTCTGGTGCGAGCGCCTTTCTCGGGCGTGATCACGGAAAAGATCATCAACCAAGGTGATACGGCAACACCGGGCGCGGCAATGTTATCCCTGTATAACCCTGCCAGTATTGAAGCGGCGGTGAATATGGCTGAGTCTGTTTTGCCTTTTGTGGCGATTGGCCAATCGTTAACGGTTGAATTGCCCACCTATGATAAAACGCTGACAGGTATGGTGCGCACGATGACGCCCGCCGCCGATGCGAGCTCACGTAGTTATCGTGTCGTGGTGACACTGCCTCATTCGGATCCTAACGATAGCTTGCTGCCAGGCATGTTTGCAAAAGTGACCGTGTCACAAAATTCCGAACCTGTGCTTTACTTACCGAGCAATGCGTATTATCAAATTGGACAACTTAACTATGTGAAGGTGCTCGATGTGGGTGAGGTGAGAACACGGCTTGTATCGCTCACACAGCAAGGACGCGTACGTAAGGGGTTAAAGCCTGGCGAGGTGGTTATATTGAATCCGTAAAAAAATGCAGTGATTCAGGTCGCATTATGGAGAATATCGTCAATACTTAAGGTGAGTTTTCCTAAAAGGAGTTCACTATGAAAATAGCGACACTTTCTGCAACCGCAATCGCCGCGACAGCACTCACTGGTTCCCTACTATCTGGGCCAGCGCTCGCTTTAGAGACATCATCACTCAAAGCCTGTGGAGACGGTGCTGGTTGGCCACCATATACCTTTGAAAAAGGCGGACAAGTGCAAGGGTATGATGTTGACGTCCTTGACGCGATATTCGGCAAAGAAGGGGTTGATGTTTCGGTCGAAATGCCTCCTTGGAAACGTTGTGTACTGCAAACGAAGGCCGGCAACTATGATATCGCCCTCAGTGCTTCGTACAGTGAAGAACGAGATAAAAATTATCTTCTTACTGATTATTACTATACGTTACAGCCTAGCTATATTTATTCGACAAGCCAACATCCTAATGGCTTGAATATAAACTCAGTGGACGATTTAAACGGCCTAAGAATGTGTGGCTTACTTGGCTATAATTATACCGGTTTTGGTGTTGACGACAGTAAAGTCAGAAAATCAGCAAAAAGTTTCGAACAGCTCGTGCAAAAAACGGAAGCAGGACGCTGTGATGTCTTCTTGGCGCGTTACGAAATATTGGCTGGATTTAAAGTTTCCCAAGGGACTGATTATCTCGCCGGTGGTATGAAAGCTGAACCTATTCCGGGCAACAGTGGGGATAAGTTCCACATGATGATCTCGCGTGAGCATCCAGAAGCCATGGAAATAAAAGCCACGCTGGATGCCGGGTTTGAGTCAATGCGTAACGCCGGTGAATTACAGTCTATTCTCGATACTTATATTAAATAAATGGTTATTAAAAAATAAAAAAAAGAGGTGATGCGTCACCTCTTTTTTTATTGTTGATAAATATTGTAGTAGAAAGACCAACAGACAGCCGTTTTAATAGTTGGGTGTAAACCCAGTCTATAGCATGAAAAAATGGTTTGCGCTCTCTTTCGATCAACCGATGGCGTTAATGGATAGTCCGGATGTGTTTTTCTCTGATTTTGCTTTGTACATATCTTGATCTGCCGAGGCCATCAGCTCATCTAAATCACGAGGTGAACGATGGTTAAAGAGGGCACAGCCAATACTGAGCGATGGGTAGATATGGTAACGTTGCCATCGACATGCGGAGGCCTCGACCGTTTCTTGCAGGCTCTTTATCACTTTGTTGACATCGCTAGGATGTACATCTCGCAATATAACAATAAACTCGTCACCGCCCATCCTTGCGACCAAGTCTGATGAACGGGTGCTTTGGTTTAGTGCTGAGGCGACATGGCTAAGCAGTGCATCGCCAGCTTCATGACCGTATGCGTCGTTAACCTTCTTAAAATCATTTAAGTCGATATTGAGCAGCGCAAAGGACTCTTTTTTCTCTTGCGTGAGTGAATCAAGTTTTTCGATCGCGAACCGCCGGTTAGGAAGTTGGGTTAACTCGTCGACGAGTGCTTGTTTTTTCGCGATAAGAAAACTGCGATAGAAAAGTAATATGAGGCCATAAATAACGATAAATATGCCCGCGCTGATCACGTAAATCATGATACCTAGGCGCACGATTTCGGGCGAGCGTTTAAGTGTGTATTCGACGGCGAGAGACCATTCGCCGCTAGGTAAAGAAATCGGGACTGTAAAGTCGGCATTGACAACTGTCGATTGGGAGCCATAAAAGTAAGCCAGTGTTTCACTGTTTTTGATGGCTACATTGGCGCCACTGAGATCGTATAATCCGACTTCACCGAGCATCTTGATATGGTCAATGACAACACTGACTCCTCCCCAGTAGTTCGACGTATCTGTCGGGGAGGAGAAGATAGGAAACCGTGCAATGATCGCTTGACCACCTTGAACGAGGTTAACGGGTCCGGCGATGTAAACGTCACCAAGATTTCGTGCTTTTAATACCGCACGGTACTGGTCTGGCCGGGTGCGAAAGTCTAATCCGATGGCAGCTTGGTTCCCTTCGAGAGGATACACATGACTGATAATATTATCGGGCGCTAAACCCACATTGCGGACATAATCTGCCTTGTCTAGGAGTTTTTGCGCCACACTGTCCCAATTGGCCATGGCGAATTCCGGATCAATGGTGACCACGGTCGCTAAGCTATCAGCGACATAGGTATCATGATATATCGCCGCCTCAATCCGGGACCGTATCAAGGAGGCTTTACGATTAATGTCCTCTTGCTCTTCTTGGATGACTCGGTTGACGATAGTGTCGCCAATGAGAGCCGTCACGCCTACTGCAGCACCTAGGTACGCGAGCGTGAAAAGGATAAACCAAGTTTTAAGGCGGCGAGGTAAAACCATATTGCTCCAAGCTAAAAAAGGGGAAAAGAGCCATTCTCTTCCCCTTAAGCATACTCAATATTTCTGTATGCGATCAGTTTATGCCATATTTTTTCAGGATTTTTTCAAATGTACCATCTGCTTTTATCGTATTAAGCCCTTTATTGTAGGCATTGATAAACATCTGGCTATCGGGGTTGGCTTTGCCACTCGTGACATGTAAAGGGTTGGTTGAGAGCGCCTGGTCAGTAAAGGCAAACTGGTTACTATCAAGCCCCTCTTCCTGCATCACTGATTGGGCGACGACCTTGTCTTCCAAAGTCAGGTCAATACGGTCAGCGAGCAGTTTTTTCAAATTGGTTGCTAGGTTATTGGCAGCAGGTTTATCAAAATGCGTCGCCTCCAAAAACGCATCACCGTAGCCGTAATCGCGCACAATACCAACCACTTTTCCCTGTAAGTCATTCAAACTCGAGAACTGAAAAACGTCATCTGCGCGTTTAATAAACGTTAGCTGATTGCTCATATAAGGGTTGCTGTAACGCAGGAACTCAGTGCGTGCTTCAGTGTGCCAAGTGGCGGGAAGCAAGTCGATATTCCCTTTGCTGACAGCATCGAGGGCGCGAGCCCATGGCATGTTTTTAAACTCGACTTCATAGCCTTGTGTTGCCATCGCTGCTTTGACAAGCTCGACAGAAATCCCCGGCCGATCGGGATCTGCAGTCACAAAGGGTGGCCACGGATCCTGAGCCGCTGTCAGCGTTCTTGCCATCGCACTAGGCACCAGTAATAGTATTGCCAAGCTAACGGTAAACAGCTTTTTCATGTTCTCTCCTTGTTATTATTCCTTTGATTACGTTTTAAATTTCCCCATTTGTGCTTTGATGTCTTCACTTAGAGTGAGCACTTTGTCGGTGCGTGCTGCGTTTTCTTGTGCACCTTCAGTCACGTAATTGGTTGCTTCTGAGGCTTCATTGATTGCTTGACTCACTTCATCAATGGCTTGACGTTGCTCGTCAGTGGCTTGCGAGATTTGTCCACTACGCTCGGAAATATCCGTGATGGTCTCGCGTACCTGACTGACAGACTCTTGCGACTCAGAGACACGACCGGCGGTGTTTTCTAAGATACTACCAATGCGTTTTATCTCTTTTTCTACCGACTCAGTCGCTTCACTCAACGACTTGATGTTGGATTGAATTTGCTCGGTGGACTCACTGGTTTTGACTGAAAGACTACGTACTTCGTCAGCCACCACCGCAAAGCCTCGGCCTTGTTCACCCGCACGCGCCGCCTCAATCGCAGCGTTCAGCGCCAAGAGGTTGGTTTGTTCAGAGATATCATTGATGACGTTCACGACATCTGAAATTTTCTCGCCTTCCTCAAGCAGTTTATGCATTTCAGCATTCACGTTCTCCATCTCTGAACGCATATTGATGATTTCAGAGGCTGAACTCTCAATGGTGCCGTACACTTGGTTAACCAGATCAGTGGCCCCCGCTGCACGTGTGGCGGCATCGTTCGCCGTATCCGCAACGGTGGCAATGGATTGATTCATCTGCGTGGCGGCGGCAGCAACGGTAGAGAGGCTTTGTTTCTGTTGCTCCAAGCGTTCCGCATTCGTGCGCGCCATTTGCCCACTCTCTGCCGAAACTTCAGCGAGATTGATAGAAGCTTGGGTCACTTCATTGACGATTTCACGTAACGAAGCGGTGAAGTGGTTAATATGCTCGGTGATCTGGGCGAATTCTTTGTATTTCGGTGCTGGTATAACGGTAGAGAGATCGCCATCACCACTGGCGAGTTCTCGGACGCGCCCAGTTAAATCGTTGAGCGGTTTAACGACGGTGGCAGTTAAGGCCAAAATTAAGAATACGATGATCACAAGATCGAGCACTAGCAGCTCAATGAGGCTTCGAGTGAGGGTCTCGGATAACTCCGCCTCTAGCCTGTCGGTATTGTAGAATACCTGAAGTGTCCCCACTTTGTTGGTTTCACCATACTCGGTAAATGAAAGCTCACTTTCTTCGTTGGGCATGGACTCGTACATCGATTTTTCGCCGTCGCCAATGTCTTTCGGCTGGCGTTGCCCCTCGTCATTGGGTGGCCCGAGGCGCAGAAAGACGATGGCAGACCCTTGATTATCCAGTATTCGCACCGCTTTGATATCGGGTGCTTTTAATTCGGCAGAAATCGAGAGTTTGGCCGCTTCCAGGTCGAAGTCCCAAATGGCTTTGGGCAAACTGAGATTCATACGATTGGTGGCATTTTCCACTGTGGTTTCAAGCGCGCTATTCAGTTCCTGTTTGGTATTTTGATAATCAATATAACTTGATATCCCTAATACCACAGAAACAGCAATAACCACTTGAGTGACAAATATTGCTTTTAGACTCTTAAACATAGCGCTACTCTTCCATTTACATTGTCATGCGACCTGACTGCGGCCACTTTCCCCTCGAGTGTTCATTATTCACCCAGGTGTTCTTTCATTATCTGTTCAATATTGATTTTCTTTAGTCCTTGGTTGACGATGTCACGCCATTTTTGCCCTTCGGCATTGTCGGCAAACGCAATGTAGAGTTTTTTATCAACCAAGAGTTTTTTGTTCATTTGTAGATTGGCTTTAACGGCACTGAGAGCAGGGTCATTCTCTTTGAGATAGTCCAGCACATTGGCATCCACGACGGCTAGCGGGATACGTTCACGTCCTACTTTTTGTAAATTTTGTGTGTCACTGGTGACCGCAGACGACTTGAGTGTGCCATTCGCAATGCGCTCATCTAGTTCTGGTGTGTTGACATAGCCACGCACCACACCAATGGTATGTTGAGTAAGATCATCAAGGGTTGACCACTCGATAGGCTTATTGACGTTTTCAACGAACCCGAGCGGGCCTGTGCCTATGGGGTCAGAGAAGATCAGTTCGTCTGTTTCGTAGTGATATTCTGGGAAATAGCCAGCGTACTGCGCATCATTCTTTACCAAATACACAGTGCGCGACCACGGGTAAAATTCGACGTTAAGTTCGTGCCCCATGGCTTGTACGGCTGCACGCACAACCGCAACGGATGCGCCCTGATCAGGCAAATTTTTGCCAGAATAAGGCGGCCATTCGAGCGATGGCATGGTGAGAACATCGGCTCGAGCTGGTGTTGCTAGAAGAAGGGCCGAGAAAACGATGGCGAACAGATGCTTGAGCATAATGCCTCCAATTTATCCATAATTCTCTTAAGCGTAGACGAGATAAAAATAGGTGGGCGCAGTGATCGTTTATTTGTCGAAAAATATGCGTTTTTTATTGTCATAATGTGATGAAAATAAACAATTTTCTGGTCGGGCCAACAGAAGAGAAGACGATGACTAGCCGGAAATACAGGGGGGATTTCTGGCTTTGTCTATAAAGCTGGTCTTTTTTGTCTTTGAGTTAGACAAAAAAGCCGCTGCTTTAAACAGCGGCTTGTTAGTGAGCGATTAATCACGCTCAAGACTAACGTTAGAGTAGCTACGGTAGCCACGCACCATTACATGGTACTCGGTACCTTCTTGTGCACTGATACGACAGGTCTCATCGTTGCCATAGTCATAAGGACGACAGTCCCAGTTGTTAGTAGTGGGTTTGCTGCCCGCTTTTACATAAAGGTCGGCATCACCCGTGCCACCGCTCATTGCCACATTCACGTTGCGGCTGCTATCAACTGTGAACGTAAAAAAGGTTTCACTGCCGCTGCCACCACTTAAACCGGTAACCGGCTGGTTGGGCTGAAGCACGTTTCCACCGTTGTCACCACAACTTGCATCGACGCCTACGGTATTAAATGCATCGATAACGTCTTGCGCATTGTAAGCCAAGTCTTGCGTGGCTTTCACTACGCCGCAAGCACCTTGGTCAAATGTGCTGCTGGCGGTCCAGTACAGTTGGTTCGCGGTGGTGAATACTTCGAAGCCTTTGCGAACATCCCAGTTTGCTTTGTTAGCGAGGAGGTAGAAAGCACGGTTATATACGCCGCTTGAATAGTGCACATTCATGCCGTCACGGTACTGGCTGGCGTCATCAATGGATTTGCCATCGCGTGAAGGTTGGTCAAAATAGCGCAGACCACCAGTGCCTTTAAAGATGTCGGCACCGACCACCCAATCGACTTCATCATGCATGTAGTATTCTGCAGCTTCACCGGCAATATCAGAAAACGCCTCATTGATCCCGCCCGACATGTCTGCATAGATGAGACCAGAGTTTTGCTCAGTAAAGCCGTGGCTGACCTCGTGGGCACTCACGTTGATATCGACCAGTGGGTAGAACGTTGATTTGCCATCCCCGAATGTCATTGAGCTACCATTCCAGAATGCATTCTCATAGTCGTTGCCGTAGTGGACGCGCATAGTGAGCTGGAAAGTCAGAGGTGCGGTGTTCATCCAATCTTGGTACATGTCAAAAACAACGTTACCGAAATAGTGCGCATCGTTCAGTGCAGAGTAAGCGCCGTTAACATATCTTTCGTCGTTGTAGTTACTGCTATCTGTACATGGGTAGGTGAAGGCAGTGCTGCCTGTGGTACCGTTCTCTAGATCGACCGTTTTCACTTTGTCGTTTTCTAACGTACACGTGGTGCCGGTTTTGTCGATAGGGAAGCCATCATAGTCCGTGCCATAAATATATTGGCCCGTTTTTTCGTTCCCACCAGGGCCTGTTCCAACGGCAGTGGCATGATTAATACCATCCCAGTGCTTCAAGATCTCACCAGTGTCGGCATCAATCATATAAAAAGGACGGCTTGGGTCGTCACCAGCGATAAAGAAATCAACGATGTAGACGAGCTGCGCATTCTGCTCATCATCCAGTTTGACCACCAAGCGAGTGTTCTCGTTTTCAAATGGGGCAGAGGTAATGGTTTGTTGGTTCTGCGTGAAAGCAGCCTTCGCGGTTTCTAAGGCCGCTTGGCTATTGAGCGCGGGTGAGATAGAGGTGATATCGTTCGCGACACCTTGTGCCATGGTACCGTAGACGTCGCTACGTTGACCTTGTTTTTCTGTCGCGACGACAGCCGTGTCAATAACGGGCACACCTTGATAGGTTTGCTGGTAACGCACTTTGACTTTGCCGTTTGGCAAGGTGACACGCTTCACTTCTTTAAACCCTAGTGGGTTGGCTTGTGAACCTGATGGCGCATAAACACCTGCAGGTTGGTCTAAGACCTGACTTAGCATTGCATCATCAGTGACGTTAATCAGTTCTGCACTCAGTGCCGGTGTGCTAGCGACAACGCTAGAGGCGATAAGCCATGTCAATTTAGAGAGTTTCATTTTATTGCCCTAATTGTTGTTGAAAGATTCCTTTCTTCCCAACTGCACAATAGGAAGACGAACATGTCGGTTCGCATCTTTAACGTGGCCTATCAATAGAATCATTTACAAGCTCGTTACAATTAACAGTGTAAACAATAAATTACGCTATCGGTGTGTTTCAAACGTCAATGAGGTAGAAAACGTATCGTGACTAGTTTATCTGACAGTTATGCTGGTTAATTATTAATTAATGACCATAATTCTTTACAGCATAAATGACTGTTCATTTATGAGATATTTACCGCAATATTGATGAATGAGCTTGCCGCCCAAAAAAGAGGTGAAGGCCACAAATTAAGTGACCTTATTGTTATTTGTGGGGCGTGAAGCGGTCAGCTTGTTAAGGATTACTGATACGTCGCCACATACAGGTTTTGTCGCCTGTCTGGGTGTCAGTCAGCCAAGTATACTGGCAATTATCATCGTAGCTATAGCGTCCTGTCTGTACTTGAAAGCGACCTAGCTCCGTGTCTTGCAGAGACGTGAAACGACCATCTTTAAGGATTGAGAAGTGCAGGTGCGGACCTGTTGATGAACCGCCTTGGCACAAGGCGACTGTGCGTTGGCTAGCATAGGTACCGATTTTTGTGTTCTTACTGACCCACTGATTGTTGTTCACTTGAATCCCATCCATGTGGTAATAATTGGTTGCCCAACCATTATCGTGCGTGACCCGTAATTGGCAGCGAGATAGCACAGTGACATAGCCGTCATGTGCGGCTGTGACACTGTAGGTTGTCCCGCCCCAGCGAGGCCAATCGTATGAGACGTCGATGGATGAAAGTGGATAGCCTGAACCCGAGTGGGCATGTGGACCATTTGGAACCCAAGCATATCCTTGACGCCACGGCCACTGCATGAACCCAGTGGCTTTTGATCACTAAACCAAGCTTGATAGTGCGCTTTCCATGCTTGCCAATCACTGGGCGTATTAAGTGCGCTGACTAGCACTTGTGTCGCATGATGCGCCATTTGAGTGGTAGGTTTTTGGGACTGGTATAACAGAGAAGATAGAGTTGCCGCCGTTTGTTTAATGTCTTCGAGCAGCTTGAGTTTGCTGATCCGATCGAGGGCGATGTTTTGCGCTAAAGCAGGCTCATTTGTAATCAGCGTTGTAATCACAATACGCGGGTCGATACCAGATGCGCCGCTCCAGTGCATAACAGCTTCACTCACCGGTTGCCAGTGTGGGAGGTGTGATCCGAGAAACGCATTGATATCGAGCGGATACTGCCGTGGTCGAAAAGTCAGGTCTTCTTCCGTGACTAACTGACTATTAATGCCGACATTTTCAAGGCTTGTCTCTGGGCGTGTTTGTACGTGATTTGCCATCAATGTATGTGCTTGCGATGAGATTGAAAATGCAATAACGCAGGCTGTAGCAAGGTGGGGTAAACGTAGCATGCTATGCTCTCCTTTCATGGTATGAAAAGTAAGCGTGGCACGATATGCCTTGCTTTCTAGTCATTGTTGTCGGTCTGCGATTGCCTGAAAAGATTGAATGTAATGAAGGAGACACAATGATAGAAAATGTGATGCCGGCCATCCGCTGGCCGATGATAAACGCCTTGAGTTTTATGGCGTACGGCGTTGACTTGCACTTTGCGATTTCACTGCAGGAACCGGATCTTTCGGCCAGAATAGACTAGAGGGGTGTTGTTTGATTTGTGTCAGTACCGCGGTTCTCACCGACTTAATGTCTAATTCACAGTTACGAGAGCGTAGAGCGACGAATAACGCCAAACCAAAGCTGACCCAAAGGTTAATAAAGCCGATCATTAACACAAAGAATAGGCTGGATAATACTGTCCCCCATGACTGGAAATCACTAATATGTGCGTATGCCGCGTGCGCAGATGAGAACGCCACGTGGCGTATATCTAGGGGGACCTCAATCAGATAGCCCAAATAACTCGTCATGCCCAATAAGACACCAAAAATAAAGTTACCACCCAGTGCGCCATAGTTTTCGTGAATGTAAAAAGCCGCTTTCTCACGGTGTTTAGAGGGGATGACCCGAAACAACCGATGGGCGACTAATCGATCTTTTAGCTCAATATAATCCGCTCGGTTATCTAAAATGCCGGTGATGATGCCAGATAAAAACAGCCACACACCGGCGATGCCAGCATAGAGCCAAGCCAAACCACTAAGTGGATGGATGGCTGCTTTTTGATAAGCCGCTTGTTCGCTACTCAGTAATGGGCTGTGATAAAAGTGGCTAAAAAGCAGGCTTACTAAGATGCTCACAGTGATGGCTGCAGTAATGTTTCCCCACACCGCAAACCATTGAGAGCGGTTTACATTTATTAACAGGCGCGCGAGTTTTTTACTGCGTGTCCGTCCTTGTTTGTTTTTCTCTACGTGCGCAGCAAAGTTTGCTGCAGTCATCGCGGGCTGCTTGGTGGCAATGGTAAAGTGCAAAATGTGTACGAGCATAAAGCCGACGCCATAGTTTAGGCTCACCAGTAGGGCGTTATTGAGAGGGGCGAGTTGCAGGCTCTCAATATATATTTTTACCCACGCTAGTAGCGAAATAATCACCCCAGCACCACAGGCCCCGCGCAGGATTTTAAAATAATCCTTTTTGGTCTTGGCAATGTAGTGCTCGCCGTGATTGCTTTTGTTTTGGGTGACACTTTGCGCAAAGGTGCGAGTGCTTTTGCGGTAAATCGCGCGCACACTGTTGCGCTCGGTCACTGAGGTCAGTAGTTGGCGCCATAGGTTAAGCACACAACGCGCTTTTTGGTGAGGATGGCGAAAATCTAAGATTTGAATCAGCAGCACCATGCGGTTCAACGTTTGATCAAGGCGCTCGAGCATATGCGAAGCGTGTGCGGAGAAACCCATTTGGCTGATGCCGCGTGCGCGGATCCGTTTTACCTGTTGTTGGCATTGTTCAATCATTACCCAAAAATGGGCTGTGTCTTGGCCAGATATGTCGTTGGCCTTGATAGCCGCGACCAAGTGGCTGGTTTCACGTTGAAGCGCAATGAACGGTGAGTCGATTTCACTCAAACGGCGGTCTATGCGAAGTAGCTCAGGGTCTAGCTCTTCTGCCGCAATCCAGATAGATAGCATTTCTAGCGAATAACAAAGTTCGCTTTTGATATAAGCGCCTGTTGTGCGAATAGCCTCTGTAGAGGCGTTTTTCACCAACAGGCAATAAAGCTTAAACCAACATTTATGGGAAATGGTTTTAACCCACGCTTTGTCTTCACCACCGACAAAGTAACTGAGCAAGTCATTGATATCGTTGCAGCGTTTTGGCGGCGGATTGACTTTATTGTAAAGGCGTCGAAAAATTTCGGTGACGAGCCCGTTTTTAGAAAAGATCCCCAATTGCACAAATGCGGGTGACAGTTTTATTTTCTTTGCCTCATTGCACACGCTATTGGCGAATAATGCAGCTTGAGAAGGGGAGTTGGCTAAGGCTAAGACAAGTTGTTCAAGACGCAGCTCTGCCAGCTCGGGTTCACCTTCACGAAGATAGGTAAAAAATATATCAAGGCGCTCTGTGTCGCTGGCACAGAGTGAGAAACCGTCTATCACTTTAAAGGCCGGTGTAATTGCAGGCATATATCAATTTTCTTATCAGTAGATAGTCAACGCGCGCGTAGTCTACAAGAGGGAGTGAATAGGGGGAAGTAAAAGTGTGTTTAGATCACATCTGCAATGTTCTGACTTGGAGGCGGCAAGCATGAATTTTATCTCTATCCTTGTTCGTTTAATAAAAAAAAGCTTTTTTATTAATATCTTGGATAAGATGGTATAAATGCACCATCATGAGTCGATGCTATCGGCTGAGCCAACTGAATAGGCCTTTAAGGGGGAGCCATGATCAGAGAAATTACCCGACCTGACTTTGCGTCGTTTTGGCCAACATTCTCAGCCATTATTAAGGCAGAAGAAACCTATGCGTTGGATCCTGACATGACGCAGCAAGAGGCTTTTTCGCTTTGGTGTGAATCAACACTGGAAGCCTATGCATTGGTAGAAAATGATGTAGTTTTGGGTATTTACTACCTCAAATCTAATGGAATGGGCCCAAGTCGCCATATCTGTAATTGTGGTTATATGGTGGCCAACGAGGCGAGAGGAAGAGGCATCGCACGCCTTTTATGTGAGCATTCACAGGAGAGGGCGATCGCGTTTGGGTTTCAAGCCATGCAGTTTAATAGTGTGGTCTCGACCAACGAGGTGGCGGTAACGCTTTGGCAGAAACTCGGCTTTTCGATTGTTGGTACCATCCCTCGAGCGTACAAGCATTCGCAATTGGGGTTGGTTGACAGTTATGTGATGTACAAATGGTTATAGCATCGCTCAGTATCAGAAAGGTGAAAGCGCTCTCAGTCATTTTACTGGTCACCCAACTCGTGCTGATTGGCTTTTCTTACTACTACCGCGGCATGGCGAGTGGTGAGCTACAAAACATATCGACAGCGTCAGGTAATCATCTTGATGAGTACCTGTTTCGCTTGCAGCACTATGATCGCTTGGAGGCTCTTCTTGGTTACGCTGCGGCGGGTGTTTGGTTATTAACAGTTACTATCTTGAATGTCGGAAAAGCAACAAAGCTCGTGTGGGCACAAGTATCGATTGTTGTCCCAATGATGATCAGCTTTTTACTGAGTTTTTTCTAGCGCCATTGAGCCGGATAGGAATAGTCTCTCCCTTCGGTTGTGGCGAGCATAGTCGCGTTAATTAGGCACGCTCCGATCAGCCTACAATAACCACTATGGGCTGGAATCAGCAGACTTGTATGATGAACCCTCATCAATGACAATGATAGCCATTCTCATTATTTTTCGTTTATAAGATATGACGCAATTCGCTTTCATACAGTCACTGTGCCCTGTGGTCTTGCCTGATCCTGACACGTCAGTATTAATGGTTCAGTTTGATGTACAGCATTATTCCCCAATGCTATTTGCCAAGCTTGGTATTGAGATGCCCGAGGCGATTCGTCGGGCAGTGTGTAAGCGGCAAGCGGAGTTTTTGGCGGGTCGTTATCTGGCAAAAAAAGTACAAATGAGTCTGGGAGTGATGCCGATTGAGATAGCTATCGGTGACAGCCGCGCACCGGTTTGGCCATCAGCATGGACGGGAAGCATCAGTCACAATGATTCGTTAGCCATATGTGCGATGACGCCTCAGAGCTATGAGCATGAGGGCGTCGGTATCGATATTGAGTCATTGATTGATGTGGATAGACTATCGGAGATGAAGGGTGTGGTCGTTACCGAAAAGGAGCTGGCGGCGCTACCCAGCAATGTACAAAATTTAAGTGGGTTGATGACTCTGTTGTTTTCGGCCAAAGAGAGCATTTTTAAAGCCTTGTACCCTCAAGTTAAACGCTATTTTGACTTTTTAGATGTCGCCTTTTTGCGGATGGACGACCAATGGTTGTACTTTGAGCTGAATACAAAGCTTTCTGACACCTTATTGCCCGGTCTGCAGGGAAAGGTGTATTACTCTAGGATGGATGAACGAGTGCTTACCTTTACGCGTTCTGAATATTTCATATGATAATAATTATCATTTATTGAGTTTGTGTTATCGGGCGGTTACAATCGATTTTTTTAGATAGGTTGTGTCCATGGATAGTAACACGCTGAATGCGAAGCCAGTTTTAAGGCTTGCGCTGCTTATTAACATGCTCTCTGTTGGAACCTTGATGATGGTGATGCCGTTGGGTCCCGATTTAGTCCGAGATATTGGCTTAAAAGGTGAGCACATCGGATACATCAGTGGCGGTGCGACGTTTGGCTCCGCAATCATTGGTTTTTTTCTCGCACCGGTATTAGACCGTTATGATCGACGAGCCGCTTTGACATTGTTTCTCCTACTTCGTTCTGCCCTGTTTGCCTTGTGTGGATTAGCGACAGAGCCGAAACAGTTGTTACTTATTTTTATTGCCGCAGGCTGTTTCTCCGGCCCTCTTAGCGGCTTAATCATGGCGTCTGTCCTTGATGTAACTAACGTGGCGGAGCGAGGTAGGGCGATGGCCTTCGTTGCCAGTGGATTTTCTCTGGCGGCGATCATCATTGTGCCAGCTTCTTTGATGTTGGCGCAGTGGATGGGTTGGCAGATGACGTTCTTTTTCTTTGGTGGCATGGGAGTAATATTGGCGGTCGCCGTCAGGATCTATATGCCATCGCTGGTCCCACAGGCAAGCGCGACGACAAGTCCAACAATGCGTTCGGCAGGACTATCTAAAATGATCGGCTCCACGCCGTTTGTACTCGCGATGGCGATGATGGGGTTGACACTCTTTGGACATTTTCTATTGGTGCCAAACTTGTCGGCGTATTTCCAGTTTAACCTTGATTTCCCGCGGAACGAGATCAGTTACCTTTACCTCTTGGGTGGGGTGATGAGCATTTTAGCGATGCGTTACAGCGGCAGAATGATGGACAAAGGCTCAGGGCAACCGGTGTTATTTGGCTTAAGCGTGATTGTCGCTATGGTGGTTTATTATGGATTTATCAGCGATAGCACGGATAAGTGGGTCTATCTGATTTTTATGATTTTGATGGCATCGAGTTCGGCGCGTAGTGCGGTCCTGGCAGCGTTTACATCAAGGGTACCACCACCACAATACCGTGCCGCCTTCATGACGTATCAATCAACAGTGTCTAATTTGGCCGCTGGTAGTGCAGGGATTGTCAGTTCCATCTATCTTGTTTCAGGGTCTGCGAATCAATTAGTAGGGCTCGATAAACTTGCCACAATGACTATCATTAGTGCGCTCGCGGTTCCTCTGCTTGTTTGCTGGTTTATCCCATCACTTAAACAGTCTCAAGCTTCACAACAAGTTCCGGGTTAATTCCCGGAGCTATTCCACTCCGTTTTCACCCTTTACCTGTACGTTTTTCGCTCGTCTTACCGGCTTGGCCGTTTTGCATTGTGAATATCTACGCAAATTTTCATGATCAAACGCAAATAATAATAAAAAAGATTATCAGTTGTTTGTGGTTAGGATTGAGCATAAAATAGAAATCATTATCATTTGCACCACCATTTATATGGGGTGGTTAATTTTTGATGGACAAGGAGATAGCGTGTTTAAGTTGACTCGCCTGAATCAGGCTTTATGTGTAGTAGGTATGGTTTCTTCATTTACGGTAATGGCAGACACGGCCAATAACGACGTTAGTGAAGTGATGGTGGTGACGGCGAGTCAGACAGAGCATCCGGAACTCACAGCGCCGGCTTCTGTCTCGTATATTACCCGCGAGGACTTGGATAACCTTGTAGTCAATGATGTTGCTGAAGCGATTGAAAAACTTCCGGGTATTCACATCAACGCGGGCACAACATACGGGCGGAATGAGATCAAAATCCGTGGATTGGATTCAGATTATACCCTGCTGCTAATCAACGGTCGTCGGATTAACTCTCGAGATGGACTCCTTAGCTCTTACGGTAACGATTTTGACCTGTCTAGTATTCCGATGTCAGCGGTCGAGCGTATCGAGGTAACCCGTGGCCCTATGTCATCTTTGTATGGTGCCGATGCGTTGGGGGGCGTAGTGAATGTGATTCTTCGCAAACCCACAGAAGAAACGCAGGGCTCTTTGGGTTACCAGTTTGATGGTATTACTGAGGGCTCTGGTGGTAATACTCATAAAATGAATGGCTACGTCAGTGGCGCCCTGGTTCCTGACACCTTATTGGGGAACCTGATCATTGAAAAAAGTGATCGTGATGCGTGGCGGTCAAACCAATCCGTTAACCCAGATACGGATGTGCTGGAGGAACGTGATGAGTTGAGCTTGTACTCCAACCTGACATGGCTGGTGAATGATCAGCAGGATATCGAGCTTGACCTTAACTACAGCACCGATGACCGTGATGCGGATTGGAACAACTGGGGTAACGCCGTAAACAATGTGCAGGAAATGGAGCGTTACAACCTGGCATTGACCCATTACGGTTACTGGGAGGCGATGAACTCTCGAGTGCGTTATAACCTCGACCATTCTGAATTGCGAGATGATTCAGAGCTGAATAGTGCAGTCGGTGATATCGAGCAAACCAATAACACTATTGATGCCCAGCTTTCTGGTTATTTAGGCGATCACCTTCTCACGGGCGGCGGCGAATTTCGTGATACTAAACTGGAAAATAACCTGACGCTGACGACCGATTCTGTGCACTACAGTCAGGCGGCGATTTACCTGCAAGATGAAATTTCGCTAGGCGACTTGGCACTGACTCTGAGTGCGCGTTATGACGATCACGAGGTGTACGGCGGTGAGTTTAGCCCGCGTGCTTATGCAGTTTATACGATCACTGACAACTGGGTAATTAAAGGTGGTGTCGGGGAAGCCTTTAAAGCGCCCGGCCTGAATCAGTACAGTGATTCTTACTCGGTGCTAGCGTGTCGGGGTAAATGCCATGTGGTTGGTAACCCGGATCTAGAAGCAGAGACCTCACGGAGCTATGAGCTGGGAACCAGCTATGAAACTGCTCACTGGGGCGCCGGGTTAACTGTGTTCGAAAATGACATTGATGACATGATTGAGGCGGAAACGTGGGATCGCGTCAAAACTGAGTTGAGCTACTTCAACGTCGACGAGGCCGAGATCAAAGGGGTGGAAACATCGCTATGGGCCGACATTACCGACACGGTCAGTGTATCGGTGAATTATACCTACAGCGATGCAGAAGACAAAAGCACGCAGACCGATCTGCTCAATACGCCCGCCCATGTGGCTAATGTTCAACTCGACTGGCAGGCGAGAGACAACCTTTATGCTTACACGTCATACCAATACACAGGCTCTCAATACGCAAAAAATGGGTCGGATGTCGTGAAGCTAGATGCTTATGGCACGCTGGATCTAGGGGCTCGCTATCAACCTGTAGATGATTTGAACTTGAAGCTGGGGGTCACCAACCTCACTAACGAAGAGCGAGATGAGACCGCGATAGATCTGGATTACATCATGAAAGCACGCAGCGTCTATGCTGGCGTTTCATACGACTTCTGATAACAACATTCATCAGGACCACCTGATGCCAAAGGAGCCAACACAGGTTGGCTCCTTTTCGTACACAAAAGCAATGTGATGTCACCTTATAACAACTAAACCTACCGAGTTAATACTAAGCCTGTCAGTTTGCAATTAAATGCAACAAAAACAGGCTATTGTGTAAATGGAGTTGTGACATGCAACATACCCAACGTGAGAGGCTAGGATCGACCCCCGTATTCTCACCCGACAGAGATCTTTTTTTCTCATCGGAATACAAAACGGTCAGTGGAAAGGGAATTAGCCAAACGATTACGACACCCGCTATCTATGGTGAGCAACGCCAGAGCGTGTTCCAGCAAAAAATACAACAAGCATTCGCGGACGAAAAATCTAAAGGCGTCGAAAATCCGATTTTAATGGGGTCGATTCCGTTTGATGTATCTGAACCGTCTTGTCTCTATATTCCTGAATCTGTTGAGGTGACGGAGCACAACGCGGCAATGCCCGAACCCAATGGAATACTCGCAGGTGAGCCTTTACAGATATTGGCTAAACGTAGTGAACCCGATGAATCGTTGTTTAAACATGCGGTTGCAGAGGCCGTAAAAAAGTTTCAGCGCACTGAATTAGAAAAAGCCGTGTTATCTCGGGTACTGAACCTAGAGTTAAGTGATGCCATCTCCGCTGATGATGTGCTTTCACGTTTGATAAAACAAAATCCTACTGGCTTCCATTTTGCCATTCCACAGCAAGACCAATCGGTTTTACTCGGCGCTAGTCCTGAGCTTCTGATTCGGCAGCAAGGGACGTCTATTTTATCGAACCCATTAGCTGGTTCAGCGAAGCGTCAGGGTAATACGGATGCCGATCGACAGGTGAGTGATGCTCTGCTGAAATCGGTAAAAGATAGATATGAACACCGTCTGGTCATTGAAGAAATCGCTCAACAGCTGACACCGTATTGTCGCGAGCTAGACGTACCTACTGGTCCATCGCTGATTTCTACCCCGACTATGTGGCATTTGTCGACACGCATCGAAGGGCAACTTAATGGTTTGGGTGATGAACAGCGTAAGCCGTCGAACTATAACGTCCTGCAGTTAGCGTGCCTACTACACCCAACTCCGGCTGTTTGTGGTTTCCCCTTCACGTTATCACGCGATGCGATCAAAGAGCTGGAAGGCTACGAACGTGGCATGTTCACCGGCATGGTGGGTTGGTGTGATTCTCAAGGGAATGGCGAGTGGGCGGTCACGATCCGTTGTGGAAAGGTACGTGAGAACTCTGTTCGCTTATTTGCAGGAGCGGGGATTGTAGATGCCTCTTGTCCGCAGGCGGAATGGGCGGAAACCGAAGCCAAGTTAGGTACGATGCTCAATGCGTTCGGATTAGGTGAGAAGGGGGCTGCATGAGTATCGCCTTCACCTCATGGCCGCCTGAGCTTGCTGAGCATTATCGCCAGAAAGGCTATTGGACAGATGTGCCGATGACAGACATCTTAACGCGTCACCAACAGAACCCTACTGACCACCTAGCGTTGATTTGTGGCGAACGAAGCTGGACGTACCGTCAGCTTGAGCACGATGCTGAGCGGCTGGCTGTCTCCCTGTTGCAGCTTGGTGTACAACCTGGCGACACGGCGTTGGTGCACCTACCTAATGTCGCTGAGTTTTATATTACCTTTTTTGCCCTCATGAAATTGGGCGTGGTGCCAGTGAATGCGCTATTCAGTCACAACCAGCATGAACTCACTGTCTATGCTGAGCAAATCAGACCGACGCTGGCGATCGTTTCTTCAGGCCACCACTTATTCAGGCAAAGTACGTTTGCTCAAACCTTGAGTGAGCAGGTGACATCACTCAAGTTCTGCTTGGTTGATGGTGATGCGGACTTTGGCTATTCGCTCGCCGCAGCCATTGCGGGTACCTTGATGCCTTGTCATGCGTTCAGTAGTCAGGCGAAAAAAGCCGTCTCTTGGCCAGAGCTGAATGCCTCTGACGTTGCCTTTTTCCAGTTGTCTGGCGGCAGTACCGGTACCCCAAAACTGATCCCCCGAACGCATAATGACTACTACTACAGTGTCCGCGCCAGTGCAGAAATTTGTCGCTTAGACAGCGATACGGTTTATTTGTGTGCATTGCCTGCACCACACAATTACACCTTAAGCTCTCCTGGCGCGCTGGGTGTGTTTTATGCAGGGGGAACCGTGGTTTTGGCGGCAGAGCCCAGTCCAATGACATGTTTTCCATTGATTCAATCTCATCAGATTACCATGGCTGCGTTGGTGCCCTCTGCTGTTACCTTGTGGTTGCAAGCCGCGGCAGATGATCGCTCGGCGCTTAGTAGTCTGCAATGGCTGCAGGTTGGTGGTGCGCATCTTGGTGAGAGCCTTGCCCGTCGCATTTATCCTGAGTTGGGATGTCATCTACAGCAGGTGTTCGGTATGGCCGAAGGCCTAGTGAATTATACGCGGTTTGAAGACAGTGAGTGGCACGTTCTTCATACCCAAGGGCGTCCCATCAGCGACGATGATGAAATACGGATCGTTGATGAAAACGGCGACGATGTGCCGAGAGGAACTCCGGGTGCCTTGCTCACTCGTGGGCCATATACCTTCCGGGGCTATTACAACAGCCCAGAACATAATCGCGTTGCATTTGATAAGGATGGGTTTTACCGCTCTGGTGATGTCGTCGTGATGACCGAAGACGGTTACTTGATGGTGGTGGGCCGCGACAAAGACCAGATTAATCGTGGTGGCGAAAAGGTGGCGGCCGAAGAGGTCGAAAACCAGCTGCTGGCGGTGCCGGAGATCACGCAGGCTGCGTTGGTTGCCATGCCTGATAGCGTCATGGGAGAGAAAAGTTGTGCATTTATCGTGACGACTAACCCGAAGCTAAAACCTCTTACGATCCGAAAACACCTGCGCATGCGTGGTATCGCTGACTATAAACTCCCTGATCGGATCGAAAAAGTCGATGCCTTACCTATGACCCCTGTCGGAAAAATTGACAAAAAAGCGCTGCGTCAGCGGATTGCCAACCTACTAAAAAAACAGTCACAGCCTCAGCCCGAAAAGGACGTTTTATCATGACTATTCCTGCATTACCGACTTATACCATGCCTGCCGTCGAGGCCTTTCCAACCAACAAGGTGTCCTGGACGTTTGAGCCAGCGAAAGCGGCGTTTTTGATCCACGATATGCAAACTTATTTTGTGAGCTTTTATGAGCGCGATAGCGCGCTGATGCAAACGCTGCTCGATAATTTGGTGGCCTTAAAACACTTCTGCAAATCTCACGGTATTCCAGTGATCTACACGGCTCAACCCAAAGAGCAGAACATGGCAGATAGAGCGCTTCTCAATGATATGTGGGGGCCAGGTCTTAACAAATCGCCAGAACTGCAACAAGTCGTTGAGGCGTTAGCACCAGAAGAGGGAGATATTGTTCTCGACAAATGGCGTTACTCGGCGTTTCAGCGTTCACCTTTGGAGCATACGCTCAACGAACTAGGACGTGACCAGTTATTGATTGGGGGGATCTATGGTCATATAGGTTGCCTGATGACGGCAGTGGACGCTTTTATGCGTGACATTAAACCCTTCATGATCGGTGATGCCATTGCTGACTTTTCACTCGAAGAGCATCAAATGACACTCAAGTACGTGGCAGGACGAGCAGGTATGGTGATGTCAACGGCCTCGGTGATAGGTCAGGTGTCGAAAGCCGAGCCGCACGCGTTGCCTGATGTGCTCACTCACGGTGGTTTACTCGCCCGCATCGCGAAACTGGTCGACGAAGAGGAAGACGCGTTTGACCCGGATGAGAACCTGATCGATTACGGCTTAGACTCTGTGCAAATCATGGCGTTGATCACCGAATGGCGCAAGCACGGCGTTGAGATCAATTTTGTCCAACTGGCGGAGACGCCAACCTTCAATCACTGGTGGATGTTACTGGAGCAAGCACGAAATCAAGTGAATATGGAGGGACAAGTATGACACCGCTAAATACAGCTCAACATGGGTTATGGCTTGGGCACACTCTTAATGAAGATAAAGCGCTGTTTAACACAGCCGAATGTATCGTTTTTGACGGAAAAGTCGATGCAGACCTATTAGCGAGTGCCGCACGACAAGCAGTGGCGGAGAGTGAATGCCTCTCTTGCTACTACCGTAGTGAGAATCAACAACCCTATCGGGTTGCTACATCTGAACCAGTGGTATTTGAACGCGTCCACCTTGCAGCCTCCTGCGAACAAGATACTGAAATGGCAACAGTGCGCCGTTGGGCAACCCAAGATATGAAGCAGGCGTTTGATTTGGCGCACCAGTTGCCGTGCCGCTTTACGTTACTTCATGGGGAACACCAAGACTATCTGTATCACTGTGTTCATCACATTGCGCTAGATGGTTTCGGCACGACGCTTATCTTTCAACGTATCGCCGAGATTTACTCTCAGTTAATGGAGGAGAGAGCACCCACACCATCGCCTTTCGGTTCGTTTCAGGCTGTGCTGGATGAAGACCAGCAACGCCGAGACTCCGGCGCTTATGACAAAGCCCGTCAGTTTTGGCTCGACACCCTTGCTAAAAATGTGGCGCCGTCTTCTTACCGCCATGATATCGCGCCGATTTCTGCTCAATTTCATCGAGAGAGTTGTACGTTCAATGACACGCTATGGCAACAATGCCAGAGCCTCGCTGAGCATCATCAATTAACTTGGGTGGATTTATTTCTCGCTGCACTTTGTACGCACCTGCGTCATTACAGCGACAACGAACAAGTTGTACTGGGGATGATGGTGATGAACCGTTTAGGTTCAAAATCGTTGACGGTTCCTTGTATGCAAATGAACATCGTACCGCTGGTGGTCGATGTCGTCGCTGACGATGATTTGCTAGACGTTGCCAGAAAGGTTGCGGCGCACAAAAAGAAGATGCGTCGCTTTCAGCACTATCGCTACGAAGACCTTCGTCGGGACCTGAACCGGGTCGGTGGCGGCCAGCGATTGTTTGGTGCCTTGGTGAATATCATGCCGTTCGATCATCCTTTGCATTATGGCAACGTAGCGGCTAGCACGCTAAATCTAAGTGCTGGGCCAGTAGAAGATCTGACTATTGAATTGCACAGTAAGTCAGAAGGCGTGCCAGAAGTAGACATTGATGCCAACCCTGCAGTGTATGACAAAGGTGACCTCGCTGAGTTGCAACAAGAACTGATGAGCTTACTGACACACTGGCTTGCATCGCCGACACAAACGACGAGCTGTGTACTGGCAAGCTTACATGCGCAGGCGCGGCAAGATGCTGTTATATCAGGAGAAAACGACGCACGAACTCACACCCCTGCGGAGTCTGTACTGAATCAGATTCGCCGTCATGCAGCGCAGCAACCAGATGCCATCGCCGTGGAACAGGATGGAGTAGTGTTGACCTATGAGAGTCTGGTCAATAAGGCAGACACGATCGCTAGCGCTTTACGGGCACAAGGTGTGCAATCAGGAGAGCGAGTTGGAGTGGCACTAAGCCGATCGCTGTCTTGTATCACCACAGTGTTAGGAGTCATGTTCAGTGGTGCTGTATACGTGCCGCTCGATCCAGAGCAGCCGATTGAGCGTCAGCACCTGATTGTCGATCAGGCGGCGATCCGTATGCTGATTACCGAAGCGCAGTATCAACACTCCTTATCGGCCTTGCCTGTTACTGTTCAACTGGCGGGGCGTCTGCATAGCGAACCTGTCGCACTACCGGTTGTCGAGGCTGCTGACCCAGCTTATATCATGTTCACGTCTGGTTCGACCGGACAGCCGAAAGGCGTGGTGGTTAGTCATTCGGCGATGAATCATTTCGTCGCAGCGGCAGCTAAGCGTTATGACATCGCGGCGATCGATCGCGTCCTGCAGTTTGCGCCTTTCCATTTTGATGCCAGCATCGAAGAAATCTTCGTGACGCTGGGACAAGGTGCCACACTTGTGCTCCGCACTGATGCCATGCTTGAGTCAATGGCGAGTTTTTCTGATGCGATCACCGCTGAGCGGGTCACTGTGCTGGATTTGCCGACAGCGTTCTGGAATGAGTGGGTGGTGAGTCTACGAGCTGGCACTGCGACATTACCGAATACGCTGAAAGGCGTGATCATCGGTGGTGAAGCGGTTTATCCCGAGCCGTTAGTCCAGTGGAAGACAGCCGTCGAAGAGGCAGGGTTGACCAACCGCATCTGTCTATTCAATACCTACGGCCCGACAGAAACGACCGTGGTTGCAACGTGTAGTGAGTTGCAAGACGTTGATGGTCGTCATGGTCAATTACCTATCGGTCTGCCTTTGTCCGGCATCGACGTATTGGTGCTTGATGATCAGTTGCGCCCGACAACCACAGGCGAGCTGGTGATCCTAGGCGATACACTTGCGGATGGCTACCTCGGCCAAGCGCACCCTGCTTTTATCCGCATACTCGTGGGCGGGGTTGAGCGCCGTGCATACCGTACCGGTGATCGAGTGACACTCATTGATGGCCAGCTGATTTACCTAGGTCGCATTGATAACGAGTTCAAAATCAGTGGTTATCGCATTCAGCCGGGCGAAGTTGAATCCCACCTCCTTGCGCTTGATGGCGTGGAAGAAGCCTGTGTACAGGGGATGGTATTTGATAATGGCCTCCGTCGTTTGGTGGCATTTGTCGCTGGGAAGGGTTGTCAGAATGAAGATGCACTGGCGATTAAAACCGCGCTGCAGTCGAGTCTTCCACCGGCGATGATACCGACCGATTTTCGTTTCTTTGCCAACTTGCCGAAAACCCTCAATAACAAAATTGATCGCAATGCCTTGCTGGCCAGTTATGAGGGGGACAGTGTTGAATCGGTGTTAGCGAGTGAGACTGAAAGCCGAGTCGGTGCAATCTGGCAGCAGATCCTCGGGGTCAGCCTGATTCAGTCGCAGGATAACTTTTTTGAATTAGGCGGGCAGTCACTGCAGACCATTCAAATTGTTAACCGTCTAGGCGCCGAATTTGGTGTCAGTATCAAGGTGTCCGATGTATTTGATCGCCCCGTTTTGAATGAATTTTGTCGCTATCTCGATGAGATGCAGCAGCAGAGTGAAGACGAAGTGGAGATGGTGTGGTGAAGGCCGTGAAGCAGCAAACAGCAGTGACCTCCAGTGGTCAATTTGACAGCAAAGTGGTTTGGGTTACGGGGGCGGCTCGTGGCATTGGCTACGCGGTAGCTATACATTTCCATCAACTGGGTGCTCAGGTGATTGGCTTGGATAAAGACTTTGGGGCTGGGGGCGACACGGGCGCAACGTACCCGTTTGCAACTTATCATGTGGATATTGCTCATCCAGACCAGGTTAAAGCGGTTGCTCAGCGCATCTTATCAGATGTACCGGTGATCGATGTGCTCGCCAATGTGGCGGGTACCCTACGCATGGGAAAAACCGAGGAACTGACCGAAGACGATTGGCATACCTGCCTTAATGTAAATGCCTCCGGTGCTTTTTACTTATTCCAACAGCTGATCCCTGTATTTAAGCAGCAACGTCATGGTGCCGTGGTGACGGTCAGCTCGAATGCCGCCCATGTTCCCCGTCAGCATATGACAGCCTACTGTGCCTCTAAAGCCGCACTGAGCAGTCTAGCCAATTGTGTTGCGCTAGAGCTTGCCCCCTATGGGATACGCTGCAATCTGGTATCGCCGGGATCAACCGATACGCAGATGCAGCGCTCGTTGTGGCACAGCAAAGATGCCGAGCAGCGTACTATTGCGGGATTTCCTTCGCAATTCAAACTGGGTATCCCGCTAGGAAAGATAGCCCAACCTGAGGAAGTCGCGAACGTCGTCGTGTTCCTAGCATCAGATTTAGCCAGCCACGTGACAATGCAAGACATAGTGGTGGATGGCGGCGCAATTCTCAACGCGTGAAGACGACCCGTAGTGATATAGGAAAAACCATGACAGATATGATTTCATTTTTGGCGGATCTTGAGCGCAAAGGTATTCGGTTAGCACTGAATGAAAAAGGTCAGCTGGTTTCTCAGTGCAGCAAACAAGCGATGACGCCAGAAATCGGCCAGCAGATCCGTACTCATAAAGAAGCGATTATTCGGTGCTTACGCGCCCGTCAAGCGTATGAGCAGCCTATTCCGGTGCAAGACGATAAAACAGGACCGCTTTCATTTTCGCAGAGTGGTTTGTGGTTTATCGAGCAATATGAGGACAACTCGCACTTATATAATATGCCAGTGCATTTTCGCCTCACCGGTAAACTTGATGTTAATGCACTAGAATACGCGTTTGCTGCTTTGGTGGATAAACATGCCAGCTTGCGAACTCGATTTGTGCGTAATCGCCATGGAAAAGGCGAACAACATATAGATAACCAGACCGCGCTTACTGTGACGCATCATGATTTGTCCCACCTAGACAAAAAGTCGCGTGAAGAAGCCTTACTGACAAGGATCGAGGAAGACATATACCAGTCGTTTGATCTAGAGAAAGGCGCTTTGACTCGGGTCGAATTGATTCGACTGGATGAGGAAGAGCATTTGTTGATGCTCACCCAACATCACATCATTTCAGATGGCTGGTCAGTAAAAAACATGTTTGCCGATTTTAAGCAGGCTTTTTTGGCATACCAGAATAACCAGTTAGCACCGTTGAAACCGACTGCTGTCAACTACATCGATTACGCGCACTGGCTCAACTCTCCAGCCTTTCGCGATTATCACCAAGAATTTCGCCCGTTTTGGGTAGAGCGATTGAAAGGTATTCCTGAGGTTCATGCCTTGCCACTGGATAAACCGCGGCCTGCAAATCACAACAATGATGGCGCACTGGTATTTTCGACCATTTCTTTAGCTAAGTGGCAGCAATTTCAGCGGCTATGCCAACAAAATAGTTGTTCGTATTTTATCGGCCTACATGCGGTTTTCTCGCTATTAATGGCGCGCCTAGGTGGAGAAAAGGATGTCGTCATTGGAACACCTTTGGCGTACCGAGAACGCGCGGATATTGAAGATGTCGTGGGATTCTTTGTCAATACCATTGTGTTGAGGACACAGCTTGATGAAGATGCAACCTTTATCGATTACTTGCAATATTGCCGTGAGCAGGATTTGTCAGCGTTTGACCATCAGCTGTTTCGCTTTGAATCACTGAGTGAGGCCATTGGGGCTGATCGAACCACGGCACACAACCCTATTTTCCAGATTATGCTGGTTTATCAGGCAAAGGTCGACTTTAACGATTTGATCCCAGGGTGCGATGCGGTGGAAGAGCCGTCGCCAGTATTACCGGCTAAAACTGACCTGTCACTAAAAGTGACCGAGTTGGTAGATGGTGTCCGTCTCGAGTGGCTATACAGCAAAGGAATATTCGAACATCAGACGATTACCCGCTTCGCAGATATGTTTCTGCAGCTGTTAGACGGTATTCTCGCTGCTCCCGAAACAACAGTAATGGCCTTCCCGCTTGTGGAACAGGCGCACCAAGCCCAAATGGCAAGCGCCTTGGCTCGCTTACCAGCCCACATAGAGATGCCCACGTTGACGCATGAGCAAATCAGTCGCCATGCGGCAACGTGCCCGACTCGACTCGCGGTCACTGGGGTGGACGGTCACTTAAGTTATCAAGCGTTGGAAGAGGCAGCAAATCGTTTAGCCCACTACTTATTGGCACAATCCGCCCACCGTCAAGCGTCGGATGCTGAGACTAAAATAGGTGTTGTCGCCAGTCGAACAACCCAGTATGCGGTGTCGGTACTCGCTGTTTGGAAAGCGGGTATGAGCTATGTGCCGCTCGACCCAGCGTATCCAACCGCGCGACTACAGCACTTAGTTGATGATGCGCAGCTGTCGTTGATGATTGCGCCAGATGCGGATTTTTCGCAATCTCATCCGGCACTGACTGGTTGTGAAGTCATTGATCTCTCCGAACCATCCACTATAGAGAAACTCTCACTGGCAGCACCGACGTCGCCCTCACGCGCGGTCACGGAAAAGGACTTGGCCTATGTGATTTACACCTCGGGTTCAACAGGCCTGCCGAAAGGAGTAGAAGTCGAGCATGGCGCGTTTACGAACCTGCTAACCGATCATACCGCGCGATTAGCGCTGAATCACGATAGTGTGATGCTCAACCCAATGTCTTTGGCGTTTGATGCTGGAAACATGACTGCCATTCTCCCCCTGTTTGCGGGGGCTCATCTGGTGTTTGGTACGCCAGATGACACCTTGCTTGACCAGGCGGACTCATGTCGTGCAACACATATGATCAGCGCAACGGCACTGTTTGCCGCCATGGTTCCTCGGCCACTGCGTACACTTCATACCGTCGCGTTTGGCGGTGAAGCTTGTCCGGCCACATTGGTGAGTAGTTGGCAGGGCAAACTCCGCCTGCTCAATATGTATGGCCCGACAGAGTTCACTGTAACGGCATTGGTCAAAGAGCTTGAGCCTGGTGAGCCAGTGACCATCGGTCAACCTATCGATAATACACAAGCGCTGATCATAGACGAGCGAGGGCAGCTTTGCCCCGTGGGGGTGGCAGGAGAGCTTTGTCTTGCTGGTCTGGGGTTGGCTCGGGGCTATCTGAACCAACCAGATTTAACCGCAAGTGCCTTTGTAACCCTAACCGTCGCGGGACAGCGTGTACGTTGCTACCGAACGGGTGATAAGGCGCGATGGCTTAACAACGGCGACGTCGAATATCTGGGTCGGTTAGATCAACAGATCAAACTGCGTGGTTATCGAATAGAGTTGGCTGAAATTGAGAGTCAACTGGCCAAAGTCGCACCGCAACTTAATCAGGTCAGGGTCATTCTTGCCGGAGAGGGTGCGCAGTGCCAATTGGTTGCTTACGCGACACCACAACATGTGTCATGCCCCGAGCATTCGGTTGATCAAACGGGTGTGGATGTTGGTCAAATTCTGTCTGAGGCGACCCGAATCTTGCCTGAATATATGGTACCAGCAGAGCTTATTATGCTGGATGAACTGCCGCTGACGGTGAACGGTAAGTTGGACGTCAGTCGATTGCCAGCACGCCAACGGATAACACAAGCATATGCGCAGCCAGAAACAGAGATGGAAGCCGACGTACTTACTGTGTGGCGAGATGTGCTGAATACGGATCTGGGTGTGGAAGATGATTTCTTCCGTTTGGGAGGCGATTCAATTTTGAGTATACAGCTCAATACTCGTCTTCGTGATGCAGGCTTTCCTTGCACCGTAAAAGATGTTTTTGAAGCGAAAACAGTCCGTAAACTGTGCCGTACTCTTACCGCACGCGCTGTGACCGAGCAGGCCGTTGATGCCGAACAGGGGCAACTATCTGGCGAGTTTGATTTGCACCCTATTCAGCATTGGTTTGATGCTCAGCCTTTTACTCGGCCAGCGCATTGGAACCAAGCGGTAATTTTGGCTATTCCCAACATCGATACGGGTCGTCTCAACGAGATGATGTCAATGCTATTGGCACATCATGACGCACTGCGCCTACGGGTGACTGAAGAGGGAAAGACGCGTCGCCAGCGCTACCAAGCCTCTGTCACTGTGCCCGAGCTGAAAGAGCTGGATGCGTCCACCATGACTCAAGAGTCACTTTATGATGCGCTCACCACATTGCAGTCGCAGTTTGATCTGGTTAACGGCCCCATCATGGCTTGGGCTCGGATCCGTCACTTACCTGCCCAAGGAGAGCAGGAGCCGCAAACTGGTCTGTTTTTGGCATTCCATCACTGGGTCATTGATGCCGTCTCTTGGCGGATCATCGCTGATGATCTGAGGCGCTTATCACAAGGGTTGCCGTTGGCGAATAAAACCTCCAGCTATCGACAATGGGGAGAGGCGCTTCGAGACTATGCGAACCGTCACTCGGCACAGTTTGATTTTTGGTATCGTCAGCTGGATAACATCAGAAACGGTGGAGGCAGCACCTTGCCAGCGGTTCTTAACCAAGACCCAGATGGTCGTGTCGTTCCTAGCCAGGCGATGTTACAACTCGATCAAGCCAACACAGCGCGTTTGGTTGGTCCTGCAAATACTGCCTTTAATACCGAGGTGCGTGACTTGCTGTTATCGGCTTTGAGTATCACGCTTAATGAACTGGGCTGGGGAGAGCAAGCCACCGTGATGTTAGAGGGGCATGGCCGGGAAGAGATTGACGCGCAATTGGATGTCAGTCGCACCGTGGGGTGGTTCACTAGCACCTATCCATGCCGAGTTGCGGTGAGACCAACCTTGGCAGAAACCATCAAGCACGTTAAAGAAGCACTGCGTGAGGTGCCTGATAATGGGGTGGGGTTCAACGCCTTACGTTGCTTCCACCCTCAAGGTGAGCAGCTAACTTTCTCACCGATTGTCTTGAACTACTTGGGCCGTCAGACACAAAAGCACGATCAACCGGCTGAGCAATGGCGTCCTTTACCTATTGTGCCTGGACAGACCGCCTCACCGCTTAATCCTGGCGAAGAACTGCTCAGTTTGCATGGGGGGATCGATGATGGCCAGTTAACACTACGGCAGGTTGGCGTTTTAGATCAGACGCTTAGCGAGCAATTCATGGCAGCATTTAAAGCCAACCTGGTCAAGATCGTCCATGATTGTGAGCAGCACGCGACAATATATGGGCGTATGTTTACCCCCTCGGATTACCCGCTTGTGAGCCTTGCTCAAGGCGAGCTAGATAGACTGAGCGAGCGCTTTGATATTGAAGCGTTGCTGCCCGCATCATCACTACAGCAAAGCATGTTTGTTCACCAGTGTCGTTGCCCAGACGATGAGGCATACCTGTTGCAGACGCCGATTCGGTATCGTCAACCGGTGGATAGGGTGCGGTATCAGCAGGCTTGGCAGGCCGTTGTCTCGGCGTTTCCAGCCCTACGGACCGTGATGAGTGGCCCTTACGGCGCTGATAATCAGTTGGTACAAGTGGTTCAGCGTCAGATAGCTATGCCATTCGAATGGGTCGAACTGGCTGATGAGGAAGATCCTGCCACTCAGATTGCGTCCTATTGCCAGCAAGACAGTCAACGTGGTATCGCGCTTGATGGCGATGCTTTAATGCGTGTGCGTTGCTTCCGGCTTGCCGATGATGATATTCAAGTTATCTTCAGTTGCCACCATGCTGTCATTGATGGTTGGAGCGGTCCGCGTTTGTTTTCAGCGTTGCATCAGGCCTACGAGGCACTGAGTGAGCCCAATAATGGTCTGCCATCGACATTGTTGCCGGCGGATGAGGCCTATATAGCGCATGCAGAGTATGCTGCGAGTGCTCGTCCTGATGCGGCGGCGTTCTGGGCGAATAAAGCATTGACGACAGCCAAAGCCGACGATTTAACCCCGCTATTCGGTCCGGACTTTGCCTCTTTACCCATGCAGCGACAACCAGAAGTGGTTAGAACAGCACTCAATGAGCAAGAGCAGGCGGCATTGCAGCATTTTGCTCGTGAGGTCGGGGTAACCCACAGTACCGTGGCGCAATTTGCGTGGCACCGTCTGGTCGCACGTGAGTGCGGGCTGCCAAGCGACAAGACAACGACGATTGTTGGCAATGTTGTACCGGGTCGCGATGCGCCTGTGACGGGAATTGCTAACAGTGTTGGATTATATATCAACACGTTACCCTTGATCGTCGATTGGCAGAGTCACCTAACATTGGCTGATCAATTGCGTGCGCTGCAAGATGAAGCGATGGCACTGAATCAGCATGCGACACAGTCGCTGATCGAGTTACACGCTGGACGTCGTCGTTTGTTTGACAGTGTCTTTGTTTATGAGAATTACCCACGAGCAGAGGTGGATGATCACCAAGCGCACATGGTTCCCGGAGCTAACCTGTATCCTGAGTTTGGCGTTGCGTTTGAAAAAGTCGAGGTACCGCTCAGTTTGGTCGTCAATGAAGTAGGAGGTCAGCTGTCGCTGCGTTTCGAGTTTGATGGCGCGCAGGTCGAGCCATCCCGTGCTCGTGATGTGTTGGACCAATGGCGGGCGTCACTATTAGAAGTGTTTACCGCCGATCCGCAATACACCTTGGAACTTGACCCCGCAGAAGCTTTGCCTGAGGTATCGGTCGATATAGCGTCTCAGACAAAGCGCGATCAGCAGCCAAAAGAAGGTGTGAAGTCTGATTGTGCACAAGGCAGTCAGTATTCATCGGAAGTGGCGCGTTTGGTCAGCGAGGTGTGGCAACAAAGTACTCACCTTTGTGTCACCCCTAAGAGCCCGCATTGGTATCAGCCTTTATGCGTGTTAGGGATAAGCTCACTGGCGGCGATTGGGTTGGTGCAACGGCTCAATTATGCGCTGAACATGCACGATGTATCAGCGATGGGTGTCGCACAGTCGATAACGTTAGCGTTTTTGTATCAGCATGCGACACCAGATGCAATTTGCCGAGCACTCAGTGTGGGTCGCGCACAACCGCCAAAGAGTGAGCAACCTGTGATGGAGGCGACCGATGCGGGCGAATAATCAATTCAGTGAAGAGACAACCTGTTTAGCACCGATGCTGGAGGCCGCCCTCATGGAGGCGGCTACCTCAGGCCTCATTGCCATTGACTTTGGCGACCAATCGATCCGCTATGATCAACTATTGGTGGCGGTCAGTCAGGTGCAGCAGCGGTTAAACCAGGCTGGATTGCAGCCTGGTGATCGCGTTGGCATACATTTAATGCGCTCGCCAACCCTGATAGCGACCTTATTGGCGTGTGTGTTTTCAGGTGTGGCCTTTGTGCCGCTCGACCCGCTGTTTCCTGCTGGGCGATTAAGAGAGATCGCCGATGAGGCGAAGTTAAGCGCGGTGATAGAGGCAAACAGCGATGGGGCAGCGCCAATTGCGTTTGACTGTCCTGTTATCACCTTGGGTCTTGTTGAGGAGTGTGTAGCAAACGAAAGTGGCCTGACGCCATTACACTTACCTTTACTGAGTCCGCAAACCACCGCCTATATTATGTTTACCTCTGGTTCAACCGGTAAGCCGAAAGGAGTGGTGATCAGCCACCAGGCAATGGCGACTTTTTTGTCTGCCGCTGTGACGCGACTCAACCTTGATGACAAGTGCCACTGGCTACTGATCACGACCATTGCGTTTGATATCTCGATATTGGAGATTTTTGCGCCTTTGTTGGTTGGTGGTCGCCTATGCCTCGCGAATAGTGAGGAGCACAAAGATCCCCATCTTGTCGCGACGATGTTAACACGTCATCCATCGTTAAATACGCTTCAAGCAACACCGACGTTTTGGCGAATGATGATCAATACTGGTTGGAGCGGAAAGACAGGCCTAAGGGCATTGATAGGAGGGGAAGCATTAGATGCTGGATTGGCGGAACAGCTAATGGCGCGTTCGAGGATACTTTGGAACTGCTACGGTCCGACAGAAGCCACCGTGTGGTCAATGATGTCAGAAGTAAAAACCGCGCACCAGATCACCATTGGGTCTAGCCTAGTGGGATATGCCCATTGCGTGCTGGATGACGAGGGGCAGCCTGTCGATTTAGGGCATGAAGGGGAGCTATGTATCTCAGGTAATGCACTCAGCGATGGTTACTGGCAAAGGGATGACCTGACGGCGCGTCAGTTTATTACGCGCAATGATGGTCGGCGTTATTACCGTACCGGCGATATCGTTCGGCGGCTGGCGGATGACTGTTATCAATATATTGGCCGTCAGGATAGTCAGATTAAACTGCGTGGCTACCGGATTGAATTAGGAGAAATCGAAGCGCGTCTCCGCGAGTTAGATACGGTGCTTGATGCAGCGGTGAAACTAGAGGGAGAAGGTGAGAATCGTATTCTCGTTGGTTATATAGAGCAAGGTGAATACGGCACCGCCTACACGCCGGAGATGACGCGTCTGCAATTGCGAAAAGCACTGTCCCCTCATTTACCCGGTTATATGATCCCCACTCGTTTTGTCTGGCTGGCGAGCTTGCCGAAAACGGCGAGTGGAAAGGTTGACCGCAAACAATTAACGGCGAGCTAACTCGGCTCACGACGGAAAAAACCGCCGAAAGGCGGTTTTTCAAACGGTAACACGACGTTTATTCGCTCAGTGGCTCAGCGTTGGGCTTATTGACCAATTCAGCAATATCATCCATGACTTTAAGTGCAGCGAGCGGGCCACCGACTGAGGTCCACAACGAACCATCAACCGGTGCAAAGCGACCTGCTTCAATGGCGCTAAGTTGGCGGAATGCTGGGGTGCTTTCTGCTTGTTTCATCGCGTCAACCGCGTCACCAGACGCGCTGAGTGTACCAATTACCATCCAATCACCATCTAGTACATCAAGTGCTTCCAAGCTCAGTGACATGGAATGGGTATGGCCTGGATCCTGCTGGTCGCTCGGGCGCTTCATGCCAACATCGGCGATCACCTGACTGGCAAAAGAATCCCGGAACATGTACGCCGGCCCTTTCGGATTCCAGCGCACGACACTGATGGTTTGCCCCAGTTTGTCGCCAATCGCTTGTTTTGTTTTTTTCACATGGGCGTGGTAGCGCGTCATAAAGGCTTCGGCTTCGGTTTGACGGTTTAGAATAGTCGCAGTGCGCTTAAATACCTTTTTCCAATTTTCACCGTAGTCAAATGTGACCACTGTTGGTGCAATTTCGCTTAGCAGCGCAATCACTTCAGGTCGATTGGGCGCGGTTAAGATTAAATCTGGCGCGAGCTCTAGAATGCTTTCTAAGTTTGGCCGAGACAGCCCACCGACGACCTGGATTTCATCGTCAATGACAGGTTTTAAATATCGAGGTAAAGACGACTGGCCGCGGCCATTGACCGTACCAATTGGGGTGAGGCCTAACGCGAGGGTGGTATCTAAGTCGATTTCGCTTAGCGTAATGATGCGTTTAGGCTGTGCAGGGATCGCAACACGCTCTCCATACGCATTCTCGACTGTACGGGTTTCGGCGGCACTGGCTTGGTTCACCATGCAGAACAGAGCGAGGGCCGTAAAAAGGCTTCTCAGCAAAATAATGCTCCTTATTATATGTCCAATGAAATGAATAAATTCTGGTGAATCTTACCTAATAAGGCGACTGATAACTATTTTTATTTAATTCTGTTATCAGAAAACGGGTGTTGATATCATGCCCGACATCGTTGTGATACAAGGAGTTGCAAGCGTGTCGAAATCTCACCTCGCCTGGTTAGGGGGCGGTGTTCTCAGTGTTTGTCTTTTTTCGATGATATCAATGTCGGTTGGAGCAGGGGAGTATGGCGCAGCAGACGCTTTTGCGTACTATTTGTCTGCAATCATCCCATCCTCTTCAATGCATCCGTCAGAACATATGACAATGGTGATGGACACCCTACGCTTGCCACGCACACTGTGCGCACTGTTGGTCGGTGTTAGCCTATCATTGGCGGCGTCATTACTCCAAAGCGCGACCCGTAACCCACTGGCAGAGCCAGGCTTGCTGGGTGTGAATGCCGGCGCAGTGCTAGGGCTGGTCACCGGCTTGACTTATTTTGGCGTCGAATCTGCATTGGGATATCTCGTCTGGTCTGGATTAGGCGCGTTGGCGGGCAATGTGTTGGTCTTACTTGTTAGCCAAGTGGTGGGGAAGTCCAGTCCACTCAAGCTGATTTTGGTCGGGGTCGCGATGAATGCCACCTTTGGTGGGGTATCCAATTACCTTTTACTGTCAAACCAAGTGGTCTTAGATCAGTTTCGGTTTTGGAACCTCGGCTCGCTGGCGGCTGCGGACATGACGGCGATGATACTGATCTCTCCCTTTATGCTCGCTGCCATCGCGTTGACATTCTTACTGGCGCGTCAGCTCACCATGATGCAGCTTGGCGAGCAGCAGGCACAATCGCTTGGCATTAATACCTATTGGGTGCGAGTGGGGGTGTTACTGGCGTCTACTCTGTTTACCGCTTGCGCCATTTCTGTGGCTGGGCCGATCAGCTTTGTTGGTTTTCTCGCCGCTTATTGTGCCCGCATGGTCGAGCCCGTTCGCTTGTCTCTCCAGGTTATCTTCTCGGCGCTATTCGGTATTTGTTTTATCTTGCTTGCCGATATCTTGGCGCGTTGGATCATTCAGCCTTATGAAATGCCAAGTGGCGTGTTGTTGGCAATGATAGGCGCGCCGGTGTTGATAGGTGTGGTACGACGTGGCGGGTTTCGCGCATTGCTGGCCGTTAAGTAGGAGCAAGTAGTATGGAAAAAATGGTTACTCAGGCTCGGCAAATAGCGGACGATTCATCAAGCAATCAAACGCCGCGCCACATACCAAACGGAAAATGGCTATGGCAGTTTGGTCATTACACAATGCTTATCGAACGCCGACCGTTGTGCATAAGCATACTAATGATGCTGATTCTCGTAGCGATAAGTTTGCTGGCTGTAAGTATTGGCTCGGCCAAGCTGACGCCCTGGCTGGCGTTTAAATCCTTATTCGGCGAGTCGAGTCGCATGGCAGAAATCATGGTGTTTAACATTCGCCTGCCGCGTGTGGTTGCGGTGTTAGTTGCTGGCGCGGCGATGGGTTTGTCGGGGTGTATGATCCAAACCTTAGTGCGCAACCGGCTTGCAACCCCTGATATGGTCGGTGTCAATGAGGGGGCGACATTAGCCATCACGTTTTTTACCCTTTATATCACATTGGGAGCTTGGCCATGGTGGGCGGCTCCCTTGGGGGCAATGTTTGCTGCATTCATGTTGTATACATTGTGCCGACACCCTGGAGAGCAAGGATACCTGTTTGTGGTGATTGGTATTGGTGTTTCTGAGCTCATGCGGGCTGTGGGTGAGTTTCTGATGTCGACGGAGTCCATTGTGCATGTCAGCAGTGTATATTTTTGGACCATGGGAAACTTTGTGGGTCAGGGGTACAGTGTTAGCGTGCCGGTGGCGTGCCTATTACTATTATTGACCCCGGCCGTGATTTACTTTTCCCGCCAGTTGGATGTGCTGCGGCTGGGTCTTCCTACCGCCCAGAGCCTGGGGGTAAACATCAGCCGTGTGCAGATAGCCATTCTACTGTTAGCGATTGTGACTGCCGCGTTGGGAACCGCAATTGGTGGTCCCGTGGTGTTTATCGCCATGGCTGCGCCTATTATTGCGACTTACCTACTTAAGGGGCGTGTCGTCCCACTTTGGACAGCAGCAATACTCGGCGCGCTGCTACTTTTGGTGAGCGATACATTGGTCAGGGTCTTAGCCGATCCCCACGAAGTCGCGACAGGGATCATGACCCGTATTCTAGGTGGCATCATGCTATTTGTGTTTTTACTGCGAGATAAAGGGCAGGCAGATTAATGACAGCATTATCGATGACAGGTGTCGGGTTTTCTTATGAGAAAAAAACGATCCTCAAAGATGTTTCATTCAACTTGAGTAAAGGCAAGTTGGTAGGAATTGTTGGCCCGAATGGGGGTGGCAAATCTACCTTGCTCAAGATGATGGCTAAGCACCTCGTGCCGCAGCAAGGCGTAATTACTCTGAACGGACAACCCTTGTCGGATTATTCGATGAAAGCGCTGGCCAAAGCGCTGGCATTTCTACCCCAGCAGCCGATCAGTCCGGCTGGGATCACGGTTGAACAGCTCGTGCAGTACGGGCGACATCCTCACCAAGGTTGGTTCAATCAATGGAGTGATGAAGACGCGGTTCAAGTCAGCAACGCCATCGGTAAAATGAAATTGAATGGTTTGCTCAAGCAACCCATGACAAGTTTATCGGGGGGGCAACGTCAACGGGCTTGGCTAGCAATGATTTTGGCGCAAGACACAGAGGTTATTCTGCTTGATGAGCCGACCAGCGCATTAGATATTGGCCATCAAATCGAAGTGATGGAGAGCATTCACCAAATGGTGGCGATGGGTAAAACCGTGGTGCTAGTTATCCATGACCTTGCGGCGGCGGCGCGTTACTGTGATGAACTGATCGCCATAGGTGGTCAAGGTATTGTGGCGACAGGGCCAGTGACGGATGTGATCACTGAGCCGATGATCAACAAGCTCTACAATACCCAGGTGGATATCCTCAACGCGCCTTTCGATGATGCCCCGGTCATCGTCCCACGGCGTCAAGCCGCGTATAGCATTGATTAATTTATGTTTTCACGAGTAGATTGGCGAACAATGAAAGCCAGCTGTTGAAGCTGGCAGTGGTCAATCAAACGCGCGTTTGCGGTCGTACGGCTACGCCTCTAGCATGCGTTGGCGACTAAAGGATCCGAGTGTCTTTGACGGCGAACATTAACGGCAGTGGCGAGCATGTCTAGCATGGTCTCAGTATCTTTCCAGCCGAGACAAGCATCTGTGATTGATTGCCCAAAGGTCATCTCTTTCGATATCTCTTGCCGACCTTCAACCAGGAAACTTTCCGCCATAATGGCGTTAATGCCATGATTTCCGTTGCTAATCTGACGACATAGCTCTTCGGCGACAAGCAGCTGGCGTTGGAATTGCTTCAGACTGTTGCCGTGACTACAGTCGATCATTAAGCCTGTATTTATTCCTTTGTCTTGCAGTTGTAGCAAGGCATTACTGATATCTGTTTCGCTGTAATTGGGAGTTTTACCACCTCGTAAGATTAAATGACAGTCGGGGTTACCGGTGCTGTTCACCGCATAAAGCTGTCCATCTTGACCTGTCGCGGTGTAACGATGGGAGTGGTTGCTGGCAATAATGGCATCCATCGCCACACTAATATTTCCGTCAGTGCCATTTTTAAAACCGATTGGACAAGGGAGTCCAGAGCTTTGCTGACGATGGGGTTGAGATTCCGTCGTTCTCGCGCCAATGGCGCCCCAGCTCATTAAATCAGCGAGATAAGTAAAGCTGGTGGTATCGAGAAACTCCGTCGCAGTTGGTAGCCCCAGCGCATTGATATCAACCAGCAACGCTCTAGCTTGCCGAAGCCCCTTGCCGATTTTATCGCTGCCATCCAAATCGGGATCAAACAGCAATCCTTTCCAACCAACAGAGGTCCGTGGCTTTTCAAAGTAGGTTCGCATCACTACAACCAATTGATCCTGGTAGCGCTCGACATAACGAGCCAGTAGCTTGGCGTACTCTAGCGCTGCCGCTGGATCATGAATTGAGCAAGGGCCGATAACGACCAACAAACGATCATCGCGACCATGTAAAACCTCTCTTATTGTACGTCGAGAGTGATCAATGTGTTCGCTTAGTGTGTCTGGGCAGGGGATGTCGGTTGCAAGTGCAGCCGGTTTAGGCAGTGCCTGCCACGAATGGGCGCGGATCACTGAAGGGTCAATAGCCATTATTTGTTCCTTGTTTGTCATCATGAGATGACACCACTCTTGTGCTTCAAAGCGCCATTACAGACTAATGGATAAATAATCTATATTGTTATAATTATCATCAAGATATGCTCACCGCGCTCGCGGTCTCAAACAAGTGTTACTGATGAAATGATATCTATTCGCGTTTGATTATACACAAACTCATCAGCGATAAAAGAGCAAATATTTGCCTCAGCGATGTTGCTTTCCTACATTATCCTACAGCGCTGAAGTGCCCCTTTTCTTGGCAACTCTTCGCTCTAAAGCGAAAAATGCAATTCATAACAGTCAGTCGGGGATTCAACCGCGAAGTGCAACACTCTCGTTTGCAGCTAATGATGATTGTGACATTTATTGTGAGGAGTGTGTTCCGTTTTGATGGTTTTTCTAGCAATGAATAGGCTGTGGTATTAGCCTTTTTATTTCTCTAGCGAAAGCAGGTGCGTGATAATTTTGATTCTAAGCCTCACTAGTATCAAGGCCTTCAGGGTATTTCACTAACTAGCGCATCTTTCATTTCTTTATATTTTAAGCTGTCTTTTATTGGTGTTGGCTCAGGTTCTCACGTTGACAGTATTTTTACTTGGAGGTATATTTCTATGCGCATAAATTCAGTGATTTATGCTTATAAATGAACGCTTCAGCCCAATGTCGTTTAATTTTTATAATACGTCTTTAGGATCTAAATAGAATGAACAAAAAAAGTCTGTGTGAAAAAGGGTGTTTTTTGTTGGTGGTGAGCCTGTTTGCTAACGCTTCATATGCGCAAGAATGGTTAGAGGGTGTTTATATCAATCAAGAAAAAGACTCTCTTATGGAAGAGGTGGTCTTCTGCAAAGATGGTAAAGCATATGCAGGTATGTCACCTCGAAACTATGAAATGACGACTAAGAACGATGAAAGATTCGTTGTTCTGAAGTCAAATGGTGTGTTCACTTTTAAAGTATCTGATGACAATAAAGAGTTGTTCCCTGTCGATAGTTTCACCAAAAACTGGTTTACAGAAAAAACACTTCTTCTAGATAATGATCGAAAAGACACTTGTAGATAGTAAAGGTTATCTTCCACGAGCCATACCAAAATATACAACCAGATCAAACACTTTGATTAGACTGTTTTTACTTCTGATAACCTTTTAGACTAAATACTTTGCTTTATTATAGGAAATATAATGACTAATGAAATTACTGAGAGTCCGATTAAAGTGGTTCAGTTCTCGCGTAAGAATTTTATCGCGCAGGTAGTGATAGGTGGACTGATGATTGCTGCAGGTATAGCCTTAAATGTCTTTGTCGCAGCTTTGGGCGGCTTGTCATTTATCTTAATGTCAGTTGCCAATAATAGCATCGATCATTTAAGATTTTATCAAGATCGTATGGAAATAAAGCTATTAGCTCTTCGCTCTAGAGATACAATTTTTAACAAAGATATATCGGATGTGCAAGTAGAGTCCAATGTTGTGATCTTGACCGTTAAAGAGAGCGAGAAGCAAAAGAAAATCCCCTTAGGTTATTTTTCCGAAGAGGATAAAAAAGAAATAGTCGCTTACTGCGAAGGTATAAAAAATGATGCTTTACGGGGTTAATGCCTCTCGTGCACTTTGCTCGTCAACGACAGATATTATGCATTGTTAATAATGGTGAAACATGAAAATATGCCCAGAAATCGAAGTATCGAACGCGCAGCATGAGGCTATTCAAGCGCTTAGAAACAAGGCATTTCCTGACCATCAAGTTTCCCGTTCTTACCATAAGCAGCTTCTCCACATGCGGGCTTTGCAGTACCACGACAATCAACTGATTGGTTATATGGGGCTGGATTATAGGGTCGTGAATGTCGGTGGTGAGGTATACAAAGTGTTAGGCGTGAGTGATTTTTGCATCGACAGCGCTTGGCAAAGAAAAGGGATTGGCTCGGGTATGCTGGCGCAACTGGCTGACTATGCACGAGATAAAGATGTTGATTTCATTATTCTTATTTCTGATCTGCACGATTTTTATGTGGCCAATGGCTTTCAGCTCGTCGAGTCACATGCCTCTTGGCTACGCATTCATGAACATACAAATTATGGCGTTGCGGTCGAGTATGTTGATGAATTGTACGTTAAACCGATGAAAGATAAATCATGGCCTGCAGGGCATATGGATTGGCTTGGGTATATGTATTAATGCCATAGGTATAAGTAGCTTATGCCGCGTAAGAGGGGGGTTAGTCGTTTTTTGTGTTGTGTGCTGGGCGTTGCTCAAATCCCACTTGATCACGTCCATTGTTCTTCGCCCAATATAGGCGTTGATCCGCCAAGTGGACAAGATAGTCAGGCGAGATGTCTGGCGTACACTCAATGGTCGCAACCCCCAAACTAGCGGTAACATGACGAGCGGCGTTGGATCTGCCGTGGGGAATACCGAGTGCTGCGATCGACGCTTTAATCGTCATCGCAATCGATACGGCGTCTGCATGCTGGGTTTCCGGTAAAATACAACTAAATTCCTCGCCACCATATCTCGCGGCCAAATCTTGTGGACGCTTGAGGCTTTGTTGAATCACCTCGCCAACTGCCTTTAGGCATCTATCGCCTGCCAAGTGACCATAGGTGTCATTGAAGTGCTTAAAGTAATCTAAATCGATCATGATCAGCGACATAGAGGCGTTTATCCGCTTGAGCCTTTGATATTCGCCGTCGAGCACGTTATCAAAGCGGCGGCGGTTCGCTAAGCCAGTGAGGGCATCGGTAATACTCAGCGTTTCAAGCTTGTCACGAGCTATTTTGAGCTCGGAAAGGTAGTTTAGTTGATCCCAATAGGTGCGAAGTGTAAATAAGGCGAGTAACCACAACACAATCAGCGCTCCCACAGCGACTCTCACCTGATGACGCCAATCTGCCTGCCAATGCTGGTCTGCTTCCCCGACTACGGCATAAAAGGGGAGCCCCTCGACTTTACGAATACTGAATAAACGTGGCACGCCATCTATTGGCGAGGTGGCGCGAAAGCTCTTGTCGGTTTGTCCGGATGTGATAAAAGCCTCAACGATAGGATCATCAATGAGTTTACCCAAGGTTTCCGGCTTAGCGGGCTTTCTTGCCAATAATCGAAGGTTTTTGTCAGTGATAGCGACCACGTCCAGGGGATCTATGGAAATATGCTCGACCCATTTAGAGAAAAAGGTGAGATCAACGCCCACCGCGGCAAACCCTTTGAAGCCTGGCTGCTCGGGCAAAAGCTCACGCGTCTGTGTGATGTTTAGTGGGCCGGTCGTACTTTTAAATGCGTTGGAGACAAATGTATCTCGATCAGGGAAATCGCGCAGTGCTCGGCAATAGTCTCGGTGACTTCCATCCCACCCTAGTTCGTCACTATTGGCATGGGTAATGATACAGTGTTGATCAAAAAGGCCGGCGAGAATGACATTAGGGACGGTGTTCATTTTGGAGACAACAAGCTCTGTTAGTTGCTGATGTGCCTGCAAATCTTTGGGCGGATAGACGAGATCCTCAGGCTCAACATGCCCTAGTATATCTCTTAATAAATAGTCGGTGATTTGAAATGAGCCATCGATCCATTCGGCGATCAAAAAACTCACGCCTTCGACGCGCCCACGGGCTTTATCTTCTTCTTGTTGTAACGAGCGCATTAAGCCCATTGTTGCGACTGCACCGAGAAGCAAGCAAAAAACCACACAAAAAATCAGACTGCTCTTTCGGTTGGACACTAATCACACTGCTCCTTTGTTCACAAATTTAACTATAGGAGCCGCTACTTCGGTTGTCGACAAGGCTGAATAGACGCGCGCCTGCAGCTGTCGGCAGGCGCGATCGTAGCGTCTTGATGTGATTGGTAGACTGGGCGCTCTTTTATTGCATCACCGTAAACGACTCGTAAGGGGCCAGTTTATAGGTGGTGCTTAACTGTTTAACCGGATCCATGTTGTAGCTGAGGCAAGTTAGGGGCTTATCGCGCCAGTGATCGGGGAGGGTGATGGCTTGTTTTTGCTCGCTAAAGTTGCTGACCACCAAAACACGGTGGGTGTCGTCGAAACGCTCGTAAGCGATGACATCCGAATGGTCTTCCGCCACAGGCGCAAACTGGCCGTGTACGATCACTGGATATTGCTTGCGCAGCTTAATCAGTTCACGGTAGTGATAAAGCACTGAGCCGCTATTTTCAGTCGCCCGTGCCACATTGATGGTGGTGTAGTTAGGATTAACCGGTAACCATGGCGTCCCTTGGGTAAAGCCTGCCTGCGGCGCGTTCTCCCATTGCATCGGGGTGCGGGCGTTATCGCGACTGTTTTGGTATACCGCCTCTATCATGGTGTCTGAATCCACGCCTTCTGCAACACGCAAGTCGTAAAAATTGCGGGTTTCGATGTCTTGATAATCGTCGATAGACGGGAAGGCGACATTGGTCATCGCAATCTCTTCCCCTTGGTAGATATACGGCGTACCTTTCATCAAGTGCAAGGTCGTGGCGAGCATTTTTGCCGAGCGGGTCCGATATTGGCCGTCGTGACCAAACTTGGATACGGCGCGAGGCAAATCATGGTTGTTCCAAAATAGTGAGTTCCAACCGCTATCGGCCAGCGCTTGTTGCCATTTGAACAGTACCTGTTTGAGGGCGGCGACATCCAGCGGCACGGGCTGCCATTTATCGCCGTCTTTCCAGGTAGCGGTAATGTGTTCAAATTGGAACACCATGGAGAGTTCATTGCGTTCCGGTGCGCTGTAAAGCTTGGCAATCTCGGGCGTTGCGCCCCATGTTTCGCCGACGGTAAGCAAGTCTTTGCCGCCAAATGTGGCCCGATTCATGGCCTGTAGCAGTGGGTGAAGGCGCGGCCCGTTGCCAGTGATGCCTTTATCGATTTCTTTACCAATTAAATCAATCACATCAAGGCGGAATCCGCCAATGCCTTTGTCAATCCACCAGTTCATCATTTTATACACGGCGTCATGGACGGCGGGGTTTTCCCAGTTCAGATCGGGCTGGCGTTTGGAGAACAAGTGAAAGTAATACTGCTCGGTGTTTGGCTCCCATTGCCATGCGCTGCCACCAAAAATTGAGCCTTGATCATCGGGTGCACTGCCATCGGGTTTGGCATCGCGCCAAATGTAAAAGTCGCGATAAGGACTGTTTTTGTCGTGAAGCGCGGCTTGGAACCAAGGGTGTTCGTCGGAGGTATGGTTCACCACCAAATCCATCACGATTTTGATGCCAAGCGCGCCGGCTTTATCAATTAAGCGCGTCATGTCTTCCATGGTGCCAAATTCAGGCGCGATCGCGCAGTAATCGGAAATGTCATAGCCATTGTCATCCATCGGCGATTGGTACACCGGCGATAGCCATAACACATTGACGCCGAGCCAATGTAAGTAATCGAGTTTCTCGATAATTCCGTTAAGATCACCAATGCCATCACCATTGGTGTCGTAAAAACTGCGTGGGTAGATTTGATAAACAACGGCATCATGCCACCAAGCGTTCTGCATACCGATTACCTCTTATCGACAATAAAAATCCTCAAAGCCTCAGCTTGAGATGTGGCCAACAGCCTAGCGCGCGGGCGGTGCCAAGAAAAATAGGCGTGACGCTTGTTGATATAACCGATTGGCTATAGGTAAAGTGATAATAGGTGAAAAATATGCGTTATGATTGAATCACGTATCTTGACTAGGCTATAAAGTAAGCCATTAAACTGTGAGTGGGGGCGGTATGGATGTAGAAAAAGTTGCTGGCTACTTTATTGCAGTGGTTGAGGCTGGGGGTATTAAAGCGGCTGCGTTGCAGTTAGGGATCAGCCAACCTTCATTGACGGCACAGATCCAAAAGCTGGAGCAACGTCTCGCATGTCAGTTATTGGTCCGTCATCCTCGTGGCGTCAGTATGACAGCCGCAGGAGAGCTTTATTATCAGCATGCCACCGCACAGCATGCTGCGCGGCAGCGACTTCATGCCCAGCTTCATGCTTTGCAAGCGCGTGAAGCGGGACAAATAAAGCTTGGCACTGGGGAGGCGTGGTGGCCCTTGTTTGTCAAACCGGCAGTGCTTGAGTATCAAGCGGATCGTCAGTGTGCCGTCCATATTGAATTCGGTAACCGTTTGGCATTAATGGCGTCGCTACTCAGTGGCGATGTGGATGTATTTGTCGGTCATGAAATTGACGATTTGGTTGCGAGCCAGCAAGTGCGCTTTATGCCGTTGTTTCAGGATACGGAAAGCTATTATGTGGCTGATAACCATCCGCTACTCACAGACACATCCGTCAGCATCGGCTCTCAGCGCCTAAGTGATTGGCCTTTGATGCGTGTCACGCCTGATCATGCCCGGCATGCGCATTTGCTGGCGAACCCCATCAGCCCAACGACGCACGTCAACCAAGTGGTGTTTGATGTTGATGCCCTCAGTCCCGGTATTGACTTACTACACGACACTCAGGCGGTGATGCCCTATACCAGTCGAGCCCAGATGTATCTGGCGAGTCAGGGGGTAAAAGTGTTGGGTGCTCACCCGAGTAAGAGAGGTAACGTCGGTTTATATACCTTGCGCAATGAGCGGAATGAAAAAGTCGACGCGCTGATCCAGCAGCTGTGTGAGGCGGCTCATCAGATGGACACTTCGCCATGTCATACCAGTTAGGGTAAAGCTTATTGGTTAAGAAAGTGCTAGACTAAGTCGCCTTTGTCGCACACTGTCTGTGTCGTGCTGGCTGCGAATGTAGGGATTAGCTAGCCGATTCAGGGTGTTCCAGTGGTGACATCGATGAAATCAATAGGTAGCGCCAATTACCAATTTGGCCTTAGCGCTGCTAATTTGTGGCGCAAATCACATGCAGTACCTTTATTATCAAAGGAAAGATGATGGTAATTCCAGAAAACAGCAGTATTGTTATTTTTGGTGCATCTGGCGATCTGACCTTCCGTAAGCTGATCCCAGCCCTGTACCACTTATATGCGAACAAACAGATGCCTGCGTCTTTCGCGATTCTAGGCGCAAGCCGCACCTTCTACAGTGACGAGTCATTTCGCGATAAACTACGTCACTCCATGCAAGAGCTTGAAGAGACCGATCCTGCCACGCTCGACGCCTTTATGGCGCATGTTCACTATCAATCATTTAATATCTCTGACACCAACGAATATGGTGCGTTGACAAGCCGCTTGGATGCGCTTTCTGACCAATATGGCTTTACTCAGCGCAATACGCTTTTCTACCTCGCGACTCCACCGAAGCTGTATAACTTTATTCCTGCCTGCCTGGCAGCGCATGGCCTCAATGATGAGAGCAACGGTTGGAAACGCTTGGTGGTTGAAAAGCCGTTTGGTTATGACTTAGCCTCCGCGCGTCAGCTCGACAAAGACATTCATGCTTATTTTGCCGAGCATCAGATCTATCGTATTGACCATTACTTAGGTAAAGAAACGGTGCAAAACCTACTGGTTTTCCGTTTTTCTAATGCGATGTTTGAACCGCTTTGGAACCGTAACTTCATTGACTATGTAGAAATTACGGGGGCTGAAAACCTTGGGGTAGAAGGCCGCGGTGGTTACTACGATCAGTCTGGTGCGGTGCGCGACATGTTCCAAAATCACTTGTTGCAAGTGTTATCGCTCGTGGCGATGGAGCCTCCGGCGCAAATCAATGCTGACGCCATGCGTGATGAAGTATTCAAAGCGTTGCAGTCACTCGAGCCGCTCTCTGAAGACGACTTACACAATAACCTAGTGCTAGGTCAGTACACCGAATCTCACGTGGGTGGTAAGCCACTGCCTAGTTATCGTGATGAGCCAGGTGTGGCGGAAGACTCGCGTACTGAGACCTATGTTGGCCTGAAGATGTTTATCAACAACTGGCGTTGGAATGGGGTGCCGTTTTATGTGCGCACCGGTAAACGCTTGCCAACACGTGTGACCGAAGTGGTGATCCACTTTAAACAAACTCCGCATCCTGTATTTGGTAAAAATGCCCCTGAGAACCGTTTGGTGATCCGCATTCAGCCCGACGAAGGCATCCAAATGAGCTTTGGTCTTAAAGAGCCAGGTGCCGGCTTTAACGCGAAAGCGGTCAATATGGATTTCCATTATACGTCGCTGGAAGAAACCCAGATGCTGACCGCCTATGAACGTTTGTTGCTAGATGCCCTCAAAGGCGATGCGACCTTGTTTGCTCGCAGTGATGCGGTCGAAGCTTGCTGGCAGTTTGTTGAGCCTATTCTGCAGTACAAAGAAAATGACAAAGCCTTGTTTGGCTATGCCTGCGGAACATGGGGACCGAAAGAAGCGGATCAGTTGCTGGAGCGTGATGGCCATGCTTGGCGCTTTCCCTGCAAAAACCTGACTGACACGGAATACTGCGAATTATGATAAATGCCCAAATTTTTGATGATGCCGACGCGGTGGTCAATCATTTAGCCGACGCGATGCAAGCGCTCAGCGCGCAAGATCGTGCTGTACACATTTCGCTTTCTGGCGGCAGCACGCCCAAAATGCTGTTTAAGCGTTTAGCCAGTGATGATTATGCCAATGCGATTCAGTGGCAAAACCTGCATTTTTGGTGGGGCGATGAACGCTGTGTGGCACCGGATGATGCCGAGAGTAACTTCGGCGAAGCCAATAAGCTGCTGTTTAGCCACATTCGCATTCCGGAAGAAAACATTCACCGCATTCGGGGTGAGGAGGATCCGGACGTGGAAGCGGCGCGCTTTAGTGCGGAAATGCAAGCCTTGATCCCAAGCGAAAACGGCACGCCTGTGTTTGATTGGATTTTGCTGGGCGTCGGTGGCGATGGCCATACGGCCTCACTGTTCCCGCACGATCCTCAGTATGACAATACCGCGCTCGCGCTGGTGGCTTCGCATCCAGAGTCGGGGCAAAAGCGTGTATCAAAAACCGCCCGTGTGCTGCGCGCGGCGAAGAAAATCAGTTATCTGGTGTTGGGTGAAGGTAAGCAAGCGATCGTGCATGAGATCGCCACACACGAGCCTACCCAACTGCCATATCCTGCCGCCAATATCCGTAGTGCCAAAGGCACCACGGAATGGGTACTCGATGCCGCGGCAGCAAAAAAATTACCAGAACAGAATTAATGGAGAGCACGATGAAAGGTGATATCGGCGTAATTGGTTTGGCGGTCATGGGCCAAAACCTGATCCTTAACATGAACGACAACGGCTTTAAAGTGGTGGCGCATAACCGTACCGCGGCCAAAGTCGATGAATTTCTGGAAGGCCCAGCGAAGGACACCAACATTGTTGGCGCTTACTCGTTAGAAGAGCTGGTTGAAAAGCTCGAAAAACCACGCAAAGTGATGCTGATGGTTCGTGCAGGCACCGTTGTAGATACCTTTATCGACAAACTGACGCCACTGCTTGATGAAGGCGACATCATTATTGATGGCGGTAATACCAACTACCCAGATACCAACCGTCGCGTGGCAGCACTGCGTGAAAAAGGCATTCACTTTATTGGTGCTGGTGTCTCTGGCGGTGAAGAAGGCGCACGTTTCGGGCCGTCAATTATGCCAGGCGGCTCAGAAGAAGCATGGCCAGCTGTTAAACCTATCTTCCAAGGTATCGCAGCAAAAACAGATAGCGGCGAGCCATGTTGTGACTGGGTCGGTCGTGACGGCGCGGGCCACTTTGTGAAAATGGTGCACAACGGTATCGAGTATGGCGACATGCAGCTGATCACCGAAGCGTATCAGTTCATGAAAGACGGCCTTGGCATGAGCCATGACGAGATGCAGCAGGTGTTTACCGACTGGAATAAAACCGAGCTGGATAGCTATTTAATTGAAATCACCGCAGACATTTTGGGCTATAAAGACCAAGACGGTGAGCCATTGGTTGAGAAAATTCTCGACACTGCAGGCCAAAAAGGCACCGGCAAATGGACCGGCATCAACGCGCTGGATCTTGGCATTCCGCTCACTCTGATTTCTGAGTCGGTCTTCTCTCGTTGCCTGTCGGCACTTAAAGATCAGCGTGTCGCGGCAGAGAAGCTGTTTGAAAAACACATCCAGCCGGTTGAAGGCGATAAGGCCGAGTGGGTTGATGCGCTGCGTCAAGCGCTGCTGGCGTCAAAAATTATCTCTTACGCGCAAGGTTTTATGCTGATGCGTGAAGCGTCTAACGAGAATGGCTGGGATCTTAACTACGGTAACGTCGCACTGATGTGGCGCGGTGGCTGTATTATCCGTTCGGCCTTCTTGGGTAACATCCGTGATGCGTTTGATAAGGATCCTAACTTGGCCTTCTTGGGCTCAGATGCGTACTTTAAAGGGATCTTGGATAACTGCTTGGCGGCATGGCGTAAAGTGGCAGCGAAATCGATGGAAACCGGTATCCCAATGCCATGTACTACCTCAGCGCTGACCTTCTTGGATGGCTACACCACGGCACGCTTGCCCGCGAACTTGCTGCAAGCACAGCGTGACTACTTCGGTGCCCACACCTATGAGCGTCTTGATCAGCCGCGCGGTGAGTTCTTCCACACCAACTGGACAGGCACCGGCGGTAATACCGCGTCTACCACGTACGACGTGTAACGTTACAGACTAAGTCACTGTCCATAGCAATAAATAGAAAAGGGATGCGCTGGCATCCCTTTTTGTTGGCATAAGTAAAAAACTCACTTAGCATAGGCAAAAAAGGAGACCCTATGCCGCGTCCTAAAATGCCCCGCCGTATCTGCGGGAAACCCCATACCAACTGTTTTAAACCCAACGCCATTCCACTCAGTGAGCTAGAGACGGTGACCATTGGTTTGGATGAGTTCGAAGCCATGCGTCTTGTTGATCATCAGGGTATGCAGCAACTGCAAGCGGCGGAAGTCATGGGCGTATCTCGTCAAACGTTAGCCAACCTGGTTAAACGCGCCCGCGCCAAAACCACCGCCTGCCTTGTAGAAGGCAAAGCCTTGGTGTTTGAGTCAGAAGAGTCGTGTTAGGTTAGCCATCTACAAAAACAAGATCTGTGCTGCGTGTGACTCACCAAGGTGCTTTTATGGTTTACTAAACTGTAATTTCACGTCAATGATTGCCGTGAAAATAGGTATTTTTAAACCAATACTTCCATTTAGTTATTGTCATTCATCATGCGGCTTAGCAAGGATGCGCGCGTGTTCGAAAAAGCATTCTGTCGCGCGACGTTGCAGCTTGACGCGAATACTCTCGATGTCTTGACGCAACTTTCCTCATTTTTCTCTCACAGAATAGTTTGCATATGCCACAAATAAAGCGTATTTTTTGCATATGCTATTTATATAAAGAGAGAACGGAAGATGACAATTGCTATTGCGATGAACCAAGACCGCCCTGCGGGACATTTTATGAAGGCCGAGCACTTTGCGCTGTTTGACGACGATGGCCAAGCACTCGTTCAGTTCGCCAACCCACGTGTAACAGAAGGTTGCGGTGCCAAAAACGCCTTGATAGCGAAGCTGAAAGCTAACCAAGTAACACGTGTGGTGACTCGTCATATTGGCGAGCATGCGTTAGCGGGATTACTTGATGCTGGCTTACATGTTTATCAGTTAACCAATGGTCGCCTAAATCCCACCCAGTGGTTGTCGCCTGCGTACTGGCAACCGCTTACGGATGCGAGTCAAGGACGGCCGGCGTTGCAGCGAATGAAGCAGCAAAAACCACAACAACAGAACGCCACTTGTCACTCAGAGCGTGGGAAAGGTTGTGGCGCGCAAGGCCGCCGTTTAGGTCATCAACATCGAGGGTGTGGTAAGCGGCAAGGTAAAGGCGGTCGCGCGAGTGGAAAGGGTTGTGGTTGCCATGAGTGAATTACGCGTGATGCCGCCACGGTCGCATCATCAGTGTGTGGCTTGCAGTGACAATGGGCTGTTTAATCTTAGATTTTACCAAGACGATGAAACTGCAGTGAGCGCAAAAGTATGGTTAGAAAGCACTTGGCAGGGGTATCAAGATCAGCTACACGGTGGGGTGATTGCCACGCTTTTAGATGCGGCGTTGACCCATTGTACCTTTTTGTTTGCCCCGCAAAGTGTGACAGCGTCACTTAATATTCGCTATCACCATCCAGTGCCCGTTGCCGTTGAGGCTGAGATACGTGCTTGGTGTGTGAAAGCAAAACATGGAATGAGTCAGTTGGAGGCAACGCTCACCGTTGCGGGCACTGTGTGTGCCAGTGCAACGGCAAGCTTTATGCGAATGCGTGCGTCAAAAACTAGCTAACGGCGCGGCGCAGGCGATCATGCACGGCAAGCCATGCTTCGCCATGAGGAGGCTGGGCGAGCCAGATCTCATCGACGCCGAGTTGATCGGCTTGGGCAAGTTGGTGATATAACGCTTGCCCGTAGCGTGCAGCGTCATCCGGCATGGCAATACATACCAGATTATCCCGTGTTGGGGCGTCGCCAAAGTGAAGCAAGGCCGCTCGTTTTTCAGGATGGGGCGCAGGGAGATCAGACAAGTCCGCAGCCACCATCTGTAACCGGGTGTTGGGTTGGTAATGGCTTCCCACATTGCCGGGCACCACGGTGTCGTGCTGCTCAGGGGCTTCGACTGTTTCACCCAGCACGGCGCTCAGCTCGCTGGCGGTGATTGGACCGGCGCGAAGTACGCGGAATGGACGTTTGGTAAGATCGACTATGGTCGACTCCAGCCCATGCTGGCAAGGGCCGCCATCAATCACCGCGGCGATCTTTCCGCCTAAACCATGCATCACTTGCTCCGCCGTGGTGGGGCTGAGCTTTTTATACGGGTTCGCAGACGGGGCGGCAACAGCAAGCTGATGGGTGGCGAGCAAGTCTAACAACACAGGTTGCGCGGGCACGCGAAGCCCAATGGTATCCAATCCACCCGTGACCACTGGTGAAATATGCTCGGCACGTGGCAACAGCAGTGTCATCGGCCCTGGCCAGAAGGCATTCGCCAGCTTATACGCTTCATCCGGGATCAGCGTTGCCCACTCGGTGATCGATGCGACGTCACCGAGATGCACAATCAAAGGGTGGTTCGCGGGTCGACCCTTGGCGGTAAAAATACCCGCGACGGCGTCTGGATTGCTGGCATCCGCTGCCAAACCGTACACGGTTTCTGTGGGCACCGCGACTTGTTCGCCGGCTTTTAGCAGCTCGGCGGCTTGTGTTAGGTCCGTTGAACACTGCGCTGAGAGAAGTTGCGTTTTCAACGACATGCTCCGTTTTATGTTGCTACGTTCAGGTGATACCACTGACCCGAGCGATCGCGTTGCCAAACTGCACCCTGCGCATCAATTTGCATCAAGTACAGCCAGCCGTGATTCGCCAGCGCGGCTATATCGTCATGGCGTGCAAGTATACTATCAATTGCCTCCCGAGGGGCAGCGATAAATACGCTTAATCGCACTGGCTGGTGGCGATATCGACGACCATCGTGCACGGATTGATGCGATAAGCCAATTCGTAAGTCGCCACCATTCCCTTCAAATACCCCAATGTGGCCACCCACGATGTTGTGTAGCAATTTGTTTCCACTGCCGAATTTTTCCGGTGCGGTGACAGAAGCAAAGTACTGCAGATTGATCCAATTGGTCACCACCATGGGCGCGGTGAGTATGGTTTCAAGCTGGCTAAAGTCACGGTCTTTGTGCATGTCGTAGTCGTGTAAAAAGCTGCGACCTTGCAAATTAACCTGTCGAGACAGAGTGCGCGGGCCCACGATTAACGCCGCGTTGTCACACAGTCCCCACTCAGGACGCATTTGCGCCCAGTCTTTGGCCCGTGTAGCAAAGAAGCGTTTGAGTTTGGATGGCTGGGTTGGTGTTTGATCAAACTGGTTGGCGCGGGTTGCACGTGCTTGTTCGCTTGCAGCGGCCAGCCAAGTTTGCCACTCGGTATGCTCGGGGGCGTGAAAGACATCCAGTGCGTCGGTGGTGGTGTTGTGCATGGCGGCATAAAAACGGGTACTGACGGGAATCGTCACGCCTTGCTTTGCCATGACATCACGTACGTCGGCATCGTTAAGAAGCTGTGCGAGTACACGAACATTCACCTCACCGGTTTGTCCGCCGCAGGCACCACAGTCAAGCCCTGCTACATGAGGGTTGTTACAGGTTTCACTGCCATGACCCACCAACAAGACGGCATCGGCCAGTTGATCAGCAATGCCCATTGCCCGCAAGATACCAGCGCCTAGCTCCGCCTTTTCTTTTGCGCTTAACGGTGTATTGTCACGGGTGAGCGCCCAATCACTGTCAGTATGGCTGAGTCGATTTAGCGGGTTTTCGGTGCCAGAAATGCGTAATGCGCGTTTTAATAGGCTCACTAGCTTCAGCATGCCACCGGCTTCGACCATGCCTAAGTTGGCGGCGGGCGCATCGAGGCTACGCTGCCAGCCGAGCTTGGTCATTCGCAACCAGCGTTCGGGGGTAGCATGAGTTTGTGAGGCGGTGACCGCTGGCGCCAGTAAGCCGGGCAGTTGTGGGCGATGAATATGGCTATCAGTGGGCTGATAGGCAATCGGCAAGCCAAAAAAGCCAGCAAAGCCAAGGGTTTGAATTCGTTCGGATTGCGCTTCTAATGCGCGACGCATTGGCTCAGAGCGCACATCGATACAAAATACAGCCTGAAGCGTGGGGGAGGTGTCGAGCGTGTCGACACTGGCCTGCGCAGATAGGGCGTGTGCCCAAGGGCGCTGCTGACTGATTTCCAGCGCTTGTTGCCAAATCCACAGTGGCGCGAGCTGTTGTTGTGCTTGGTGATACCAATGGCGCACATTCACCGCTTGATGGTGCATGGACTGACGAATATTTGCCCACGCTGCTTCACGGTGTTTAGCAAGCCAGCGTGCCAGCACTGTATCCCACGCGAGTAAAATCGCGAATAGGCCCATGCCATGATCTTGCTGTTCACTGTCACTGAGCTGTTGTTGCCAATCTAACCAGGCTTGCCAGCTTGCCCAACCCGATAAACCGTGCATAAGCGCGTGGCAATAGGCCAAGTTACCGTCTTGGTCGTGAAGAGTCGGTTGCCAAAAGGCGGCGGCTTCAGCGATCAGGGCATCCATTTGGGTGGGCAGAGCGGCGAAATCGGCGAGCAAATCCACGCCAGTGAGGGTTTTAATGCCTTTATCTTGGCTCACCACATCCAACCAGCATTGATAAAGGTGCTCACCGCCTTGGCCTTGAGCATCAAAACGCTGTGGGTACTGGTGATAGAGTGCGAGAAACTGGCTCACTTGCTGCTGGATTTCTTGCTGCCACGATAAACCTTCTTGTGCTTCTCGAGTGCGGTCACACAACTCAGCCAGTGGCTTCCAACGCGGGAGGTCACTGTTATGACTGCGCAGCGCACGCAGACAATCACTTACCGTCAATGCGCTGCCAGAGGTTGAAATGGCCTCGGCAAGGTGTGTTTCACTAATCGGCGATTGCCAATGCGACAGATAGTACGCCGACGACATTAGCGGACAGTGGCCGCTTAACACCGCTTGTTCGGCAAAAACTTGCTCAATGGGGGTAAAGCGTTGCGGCCACCATGGGTTCACCGCAATCATTTGATCCAACGGCCAGCTTGGCGCAATCGCGGCGACCGCTTGCTGTGTGGCATCGCGAAAATCGCTCACATCGAGGGACTCAGGGTATGCAGATACATTGGGCGTTTTCGCAATCATTAACGCGTCTCCTTATGCGGTTGCCAGTGGGTCGTTTGTAGTTGGATTAAAGAAGCACTTGGCCACCATTTGAGTGTTAGGCGCGTCGCCCATTCATCAAGGTAAGCGCCGGCGTTCAGCCAAATAAATAGGCGATTCACCCACGCTTTGTGAGGCCAGTACTGGACCGCCAGTGACAGAGCAAACAGCGCGATAAACAGCACCAGCGCAAAGGCATCGGCAAATAAGTAGGTGGCATTACCGCCCGCGACAAACACAATCAAGCTATGTTTAATGGCGGCGTAGAGTCCGAGCAGGCCAAGTGCAAACACGCTACTGAACAGCACGCGTGTCGGGCGGGCAGCGCCTGGGCGCGTAAAGGCTGGTAATAGCAGCATGGTCATCGCCATCCACAGCAACCAGCCGGCGGCCAAGCTATTTAAAATACCGACACTCAGATGCACGGCGACAATCAAACCGCCTGCGGTGGCCATCGCGGCAAGCCAATGGCAGCGACGGGGGATTGAGGCATCAGCCAGTTGGGTGGCGAGCCAATGATTCACGCCATTGCCGCTGTTGAGGAAAGAGAATGCCTTGTAGAAAGAGTGCGCCAGTAAGTGCAGCAGTGCCAACTCGTAAAGACCTAGGGCGATTTCGACTAACATCAGCCCCATTTGTGCGACGGTCGACCACGCCAGTTTTACCTTAATGCTCACGCGTGTCAGGCTCACCAGCCCCGCCACCAGCGTACTGATGCCTGCGATAACCAGCAGGGCAAGGCTGGCACTGGGGCTCGCCGCGAGCACTGGCGCGAACAGCATCAATAAGATCCCGCCAAGGTTCACAATACCGGCGTGCAATAAGGCAGAGACAGGAGTTGGCGCTTCCACCACTTGAATGAGCCAGCCGTGCAAGGGCAGTTGAGCGCACTTGATAATCGCCACGCCCACCAACATAAAGGCGGCGATGCTTACAGTCAGCGTATGAGGCTGCTGGCTGACTTGAAACATCAATTGGTCAATCTGCGCGGTTTGGTAGTGGAAAAACAACAGTAAAAATGCGCCACCGAGTAGCAATTCGCTAAAGCGGGCGAGCAGCATCTTTTTGTGAGCCGCGAGTTGGGCGCGAGGCCGATGCGGATAGAAAAGAATTAAGCGACCCAATGAGAGGCTAACCGCCACCCAGGCGAGCCAAAACAGCAACAGATGATTGCTGACTAAAACCAACAAGACTGCCGACAAGGTGAGCAGTAAAGAGGAAAGAAAACGGTGTTTGTCGGCTTCACCTGCAAACGCAGTGGCACTGTATCGCCAGATGACACCGCCAAGAAGAGCAACCAGTGCGAGCAGCACCAGTTTGAGCGGGGTGACGAGAAATAGGGATAACATGACTTACCTCACAGCAATAGTTATGAGATACATTGTGAAAACTTACTACAGTTAAGTAAAATACATAATAAATCATTTTTCATTCTGTTTTAGAGAACGATGAGCCGACTTAACTACCATCATTTGTATTATTTCTGGCAGGTGGCGCGCCACGGCAACCTGACTCAGACCGCCCGTCAGCTGCATATTTCGCAGTCGGCACTATCGTCGCAAATCAAGCAGCTTGAACAGGCGATGCAGGTGCAATTGTTTGAGCGCCAAGGTCGTACATTGACGTTGACCGAAAGTGGCTATCAAGCGATGAACTATGCCGAAGAGATATTCCGACAGGGGGAAGAGCTTGAGCAGTTGCTATCCAGCGGCGGGGCGCTGTCCAGTGCCACGATTCGCATTGGCACCTTATCCACTATGTCGCGGAATTTTATCGAGCAGTTTATTCAGCCATTGGTGAATCAACGAGAGTGCCGCTATGTGTTGCAATCGATGGATCAAACCGGCTTACTCCATGCGCTGTCTGATCACCAGTTAGATTTGGCGCTAACCAATATTGCGGTGCGGGGCACCAATAAACAGATTTGGCAGTATCAGCAATTGGCACGCCAGCCGGTAGCCGTGATTGGTTGGCCGGGTAAAGCCTTGTCGCCGACCTTAGACGCCAGCTACCAGCACCAAGCGTGGGTGTTACCTTATGGCGATAACCCGATTCGCTCGGGGTTTGATGCCATCTCTGCGCAGTATCAACTCAAGCCTTACATCATGGCTGAAGCTAATGATATGGCGATGCTACGCCTGTTAACCCGAGACAATGATGCGTTAGCGGTAATGCCCGAAGTGGTGGTTCGCGATGAGCTAGATAGCGGCATGCTTACCCGCTATGCTTTACTGCCGAGTGTGTATGAGCCGTTTTATGCGGTATCGATTAAACGTCAGTGGGTGCATCCGCAACTTAGCTCGCTGCTAGAAGCGTTTAGATCTTCGCCGCTCGCGCATGGCGACGACCTTCGCGACGGCAACGGTCAGAGCAATACCTAACTTCGTCCCAACAGCGCGCCCACTTTTTACGCCACGTAAACGGCCGTTCGCACGTCAAACATACCTTGCTGGGAAGATGTGGCTTTTTATGCGCCATCTTGGTTGCCTCCGATAGATTGAGCAGCAGGTGAACGTGATTTTTGAGCGCGCTTGTCCGCGTTCTCGGGGCTGTTTGTTGGCTCAGGGCTGCTTGGACGCACATGGGTGGCGAGGATCCGTGCTTTCTCGATACGAACGGCGTCTTGTTGACGAAACGACCATAAAATATCTCGCGCACGTTTGCCGGTTTGTTCGGTATCGACAATGGGTTTCGGGTAGTCTTCGCCAAGCACCACACCGTACATCATCGCTTCCATGTCGGTCATTTGCCACGGGGTATGGATCAAACTGTCGGGCAAGGGAGAAAGCTCGGGTAACCATTCACGAATAAATGCTCCCTCGGGATCTTGCTCCTGCGATTGTTTCACTGGGTTATAAATACGCAAGGTATTGGCGCCTGTCACGCCAGCTTGCATTTGAAATTGGGGATAATGAATACCGGGCTCAAAATCGAGAAATAACTGCGCGAGGTGATGCACACCGCGGCGCCAATCAATCAACAAATGGTGGGTTAAAAAGCTGACCAGCATCGCCCGCATACGAAAGTTGATATAGCCAGTGGCGTGTAAGCAACGCATACAAGCATCGACGAGCGGATAACCGGTATTACCTTGTTGCCATGCGCGCAGGTGCGCATCGCTCTGCGGACCGTTTGCGTACTCAAAATGTAAGTAACCTCGATTGACGGGCCGATGTTCCATGTGGTGCTCGCTTTCAAATTTCTGCATAAAATGACAGTGCCAATGCAAACGCGACACCATAGCTACTAGCGCACGCCGCCAACCCTTTTTTTGCCAATGAAGGAGGGTGATTTGATACATCTCGCGCAAGCTGATATTACCCCATGCAAGATAGGGCGACAGTCGCGTACAGCTTTTGCGGCTGGCGAGTGGTTTAGAGATGTGGCGCTGATAGGTTTGCCCGCGCTCGCGGAAAAAAGACTGCAAGGTTTTATACGCCCAACTCGGCCCGCCGGACTGAAAGCGTGGCGCGGGCGAGTCCCAGTTATGGTGACCGAGCGAAGGTAGCGTGAGTGATGCGTTTAGCCAGCGCGCTTGTTGCCAATCAGGATCGGCAAGGGGAGCGCGCATCACTTTTTGCCATTCAGCGTCCCAATCAACCCGATTTTTCGCGCCGCGGATCACGGCTCCGGTGGGGGATTCATGCCACGGGATCTGATGGATCTCCAGCCATTTCGCCACCGCTTTATCACGAGAAAACGTCGCGTCGACGCCAATTTCTTGATGGCTGTACACCGCACCAATGGCCTGTTGCCGGTGGATAGCGTCGAAAACGGCGAGTGCGTCACCTTGGCAAATAGTGACCTGCCCGCCAAGCGGCGCCAGCTGCTGATTAAGATCGCACAGCGACTGCCAGACAAATCGCCAGTGGCGCTCGCTATGGTGCGGATCGTTAAGCAGCAGTGGTTCAAACAGGTACAGGATCACCAAGGGGCGCCCCGCGGCAATGGCGGCTTGTAATGGGGCATGATCCCGCAGGCGTAAATCGCGTTTTAGCCACACAAGGCTGATGGGCGCGGACATAGGGTTCTCGACAGTCGTAACAACAATTTATATTTATCCATGGGCGATACGAGGCTGAATGACGCTTGGATCCCTGATAGGGACTTGGTTGAGGTCTAATTTCTCTCATTAACAAGCGCTAAGCACACAAAGCGAAATCAAAATGGTTTGCATTTGCCTTTTAAGCATCGGAAAATTACCGCTCTTAGAGATAACGGGCAAGTGCTACGCGCTTGTGTTTGCAATAGTAGGATCGAGATATGTTAGAGGCAAAGGACGTTGCGTTTGCCGTCAACGGAAAAGTGTTACTCGATAAGGTGAGCTTGTCGTTTACGCCCGGAAAAATCTGTGCGTTGGTCGGGCATAATGGCTCGGGTAAGTCGACGTTGATAAAGCTGTTAGCGCAGCAACAGGCAACCAGCAGCGGGCAGATCGCATTAGACCAAAAGCCCTTATCAAAATGGTCGGAAAAAGCCTTTGCGCGCGAGGTGGCGTATTTGCCACAGCATTTACCGGCAACCGATAACTTAACTGGGTATGAGTTGGTCAGTTTTGGTCGCTATCCTTGGCATGGCTTGCTGGGGCGGTTGACCAAAGCCGATCACCAAGCGATTAACGAGGCAATGGCGCTCACTGGTACCCAAGATTATGCCGAGCGCTTGGTCGATACCTTATCGGGGGGCGAGCGCCAACGGTTGTGGATTGCGATGCTGCTGGCACAGCAAACGCGTTACTTACTGCTCGATGAGCCGCTATCTGCACTGGATGTCGCCCACCAAGTCGAAGTGATGACCTTGGTGCGCAAACTCAGTCGAGAGTTGGATAAGTCCATCATTATCGTGGTGCACGACATTAATATGGCGGCACGTTTTTGTGATGAAATTGTCGCGCTGCACAGCGGACAAGTCCTGACTCAAGGCGCGGTCAGCGATGTGTTTCAAGAGTCGGCCCTTAAATCGATTTATGGCATTGAGATGCCGATTGCCGATCATGCCGCCGGCTATGCGGTTGCCATGCCGGGGGAGTTATCGCCGGTATGATCAAGTCCTCTTTTCTGACGCTTGTGGTCTGGCTGACTGCGGCCATGATGTCAGCGAGCGTCAGCGCGTCACCCCGTATTCTCTCGCTGGATTGGACCCAAACTGAAACCTTGTTGGCCTTGGGAGTGACTCCGGTCGCGGTTGCGCAAAAGGCGGATTACAATTCGTGGGTGAAAGCCCCGCTGATTCCAGAAAACACCGTCGATATTGGGCTTCGCACCCAGCCAAACATGGAGCGTTTGGCCGAGCTTCGCCCGGATAAGATTCTAATTTCGCCCATTTTTAAGGCGATGAAGCCCAAGCTAAGCACCATTGCGCCGGTCAGCTCGATTCCTCTGTATGAAAGTGGCTTAAGCTGGACGTCGCTCAAGACCGTGACGCGGCAAATTGCGCGCGAGGCTAACCGTCCGGAGGCCGGTGAAACCTTGATTGCCAATGCGAAACAGCAATTGGCGAGCTTGCGCGATACCATTCCCGGCGAACAACCACCGCTTCTGATGATTCAATTTCTTGACGCCAACCATGTGCGGGTGTTTGGGACGAACAGCTTGTATCACGCCGCAATCAGTGAATTGGGGCTCAGCAACGCGTGGCAAAATACCACCAACAGTTGGGGGTTTAGCATGGTCTCCACCCGCGAGCTGCTAGACCTTGATGCGCAGCTGGTGATTGTGCGCCCACTCCCCGCGGGCGTCGAGCAAGCCCTTCAGACTAATATGTTTTGGCAATATTTGGTTAAACGTACGGGGCATACGCCATTGATGATTGATCCGGTATGGAGCTTTGGCGCGATTCCGTCGGCGTTACGTTTTGCCCGCCTTGTGACCGCAGCATTGATCGAGCAAGGAGGGCAGTCATGAAACTGAACCTATTATGGGTGCCCTTGGCATTACTGGCGGCATTGTTGAGCCTCGCCTCCACTCAGTTGGGACAGTGGGGTGTAAATGCATCCATGCTCTGGCAGTCTCTATGGTCGCTGGATGACAGTGCGTCGATTGGGGTGGTGATGCATTTAACTTGGTGGCCACGCTTGGTCACCGGATTGTTGGCAGGGGCGTGTTTGGGGCTGGCCGGTACCTTGATGCAACAGGTATTGCGTAACCCCTTGGCCTCGCCCTCGACGCTGGGGGTGGCGAATGGTGCCAGCTTGGCGCTGATGCTTGCGACGCTTTATGCCCCTTGGCTACTGACTTGGTCGAGCGCGATGGTGGCGATGTCTGGCGGAGTGCTGACCATGCTGGTGGTGTTTGCGCTGGCATGGCGACGCGGCCTATCGCCCACCGTAGTGGTGATCGCGGGGTTGATTTTAAACCTTTACTGCGGCGCGCTCAGCACCGTGCTGCTGTTGATGAATCAAGAAGCGCTACACGGCATGATGGTGTGGGGCGCGGGCTCGATGGTGCAAACCGACTGGCACAGTGTGCAAGCCTTATTGCCACGTGTTGGATTGGCGGTCGTGTTGATCCTTGCCTTGTTAAAGCCGCTCAACGTCCTAAGCCTTTCAGATGAAGGAGCAAAAAGCTTGGGCGTATCACTGGCGAAAATCCGTGTGATTGCACTGGGGCTATCGGTGCTGCTGACCGCGTGGGTGGTCAGCTTGATTGGCGTGATTGGCTTCGTCGGTCTTGCCGCGCCCGCGATTGCGCGCTTATGTGGCGCTCGCAAGCTCATCACCCGATTGAGCCTAGCGATGGTTTTAGGCGCCTTGATGTTGGCAGCCACCGATTTGGCTGTCCAGCTGTTACCGGGCCGCCGGGCAATGATGGTGCCCACGGGCGCCGCCACGGCAGCGTTGGGTGCGCCGCTATTATTGTGGCTGTTGCCACGTGTATCGCTGGGCAATCGTCAACGCCAACAGATGCAATCGGGATCGCCCGCACCGCGTCAGGATTGGCCACTAGGCCGAACGTTGATGTTACTGGTGTTGGGTGTGGTGATTTTTGCCACTGTATCGCGTCAAAGTGAGGGCTGGCAGTGGCTGGCGCTCAGCGGCGATTGGTCCTTGTTGGAATGGCGCTTGCCACGCTTGCTGGCCGCGGCATTGGCGGGTGGTGTGCTTGCTGTTGCGGGTGCCGTGCTTCAGCGTTTGAGTGCTAACCCGATGGCGAGCCCTGAAGTGATGGGGATCAGTGCTGGTACGGCGCTGGGACTGATTGTCACCATTTTTGCGGGCATGGGCGCATCTATGCTGAGCTTATATATCGGCGGTCTAATCGGTGCGGGGGCGACCTTGGCGTTGATTGTGCTGCTTAATCGCAAAACCGGCTTCCAACCAGAAAAAGTGTTGCTCACAGGCGTCGCCATAGCCGCTCTGATGCAAGCGGTACAAAGCTTTTTGATGGCGGGTGGCGACCCTCGCGCGTATCAAGTGCTCGCGTGGATTTCAGGCTCAACCTACTATGTGACTGACAGTACGGTGACCACATTGGCCCTGGTCGCCGCGGTGCTGGTGGCACTGGGGTTAATGTGTCAGCGTTGGCTCGATATTTTGCCGCTCGGTGGCGAAACTGCTCAATCACTGGGGGTTAAGGTAGGGCGTGCCCGCATGCTGTTGCTGGCCCTCGTCGCGGTCATGACCGTCAGTGCCACCTTGGTGGTGGGGCCGCTCAGCTTTGTCGGCTTGATGGCGCCACACATTGCGCGCAGTTGGGGAGCGAAAAATGCTCGGGCGCATATGATCACCGCCGGATTGATTGGCATGGGATTGATGCTGTTTGCCGATTGGCTCGGACGACAATGGTTGTATCCGCAAGAAATGCCAGCAGGGATCATTGCCTCCTTGATTGGCGGACTCTACCTAATGGTTGTGCTACGTAAGCTATAGTTTTAACACACGGTGATCGACAGGATCGCCTCATCCCTAACTAAAGAGATGCAGTTTGCATCTCTTTTTGTTTGAGGAGCCAAGAGAATGAACAGTGATTCCATGCAGCGAGTGGCGGTTGTCGGCGCAGGTGGCGCGATTGGTGAAGCTTTTTGCCGCGCGTTGCTCGATAAGCCATCCATTCAGCACGTCTTCGCCCTAGGGCGTCACCCCGCGCCACTTGCTGAGATAAGTGAAAAGGTGGTGCCTGTGGCGGTTAACATTCGCGATGAAGCATCAATCCAAGCGGCGGCCGAGCACATCGACGACAACAGCTTAGATGCGGTGATCATTGCCTCGGGAATGTTGCATGATGATGCGCTCAGCCCAGAAAAGCGGCTCGCGGCGTGCAGTAGTGAGGCCATGCATCAGCTCTTTGACGTCAACGCCGTCGCGCCGCTGCTATTGAGCAAGCACCTCGCGCCCAAATTGAAACGCAACGCCGAGGCGAAGCTTGCCATTTTGTCGGCGCGCGTGGGCAGTATCAGTGATAACCGTGCGGGCGGTTGGTACGCCTATCGTGCAAGTAAAGCGGCGGTGAACATGCTGATCAAATGCATGAGCATTGAGCTTGGCCGTCAAGACAAGTCATTAACCGTGGTCGGTCTGCATCCGGGGACGGTCGATAGCCATTTATCCGCGCCATTCCAAGCCAATGTTAAGCCCGGTAAGTTATTCAGCCCAGCCCAATCGGCTGGCTATTTGTTGTCGGTGTTGGATGGCCTCGACAGTCGTCATACGGGTCGATTGTTTGCGTGGGACGGGGAAGAAATTGCCCCGTAGGTTGGGGGCATTGTTGGGTTATTTCCAATGCAATGGCTGCTCTAGAGTCGACAAAGGCTTTTCCGTGCTAAGCCCTATCATTTCATCGTATGCCGTGTCAGTGACTAGCACGTACTGCGCGGCGTTAACCCATTCAAAATCATCTTTCACCGCCAGCAAGCTGCGAGATAAATAGGGTTTATCGCCTTGATAAATCAGCTTTTGCTCTACCGTATCGCCGTGACGCAAAAACGCAATGGCTTGATATAACATGCCATCAATGCCACGGATCTGAATCTTGTCAATGTTGTCGTAATTTATCAGTTCGCTCAGTTGTAAATTCATCACTCGTCCCTGCAGTTAGGCCTTTTCAACCACTACGGACCACGCAAGCGCGCGGATCCCTCAAGGTTGATGCATTGCCCGTAGCGACAGCCTTTTGGATGCGCGATGTAAAATAAATGTTACGCAAAGGTAAAATTAAAACCGTGGTGAGGAGATGATTTTCTCTGCAAAGTCGACGTAACCTGTGAGTAACGGAGACATTGCGTAAGGCTAAGGGCCGCTGTTTACGCGCGATTTTTACGCCAGACAACGACACAAGGCGGTGAACGTGAAACAGAGTAAATACGAATCCAAACCAGTTGATGAGCTGGGTCGTGTAGCCTGGTCGGCACAAGAAAACGATGTATGGCGCCAGCTAGTTACACGGCAGCTTGCATGTATCAAAGATAAAGCGTGTCAGGAATATCTCGACGGGTTGCGAATGCTGGATTTGCCGCATGACACGGTACCACAGATCCCAGATGTGAATGCCGTGTTAATGCGAGAAACGGGCTGGCAAGTGGCCCCTGTGCCTGCATTGATTGATTTCGACCATTTTTTCGCCTTGCTGGCGGATAAGAAATTCCCTGCGGCGACCTTTTTGCGCACCAAAGACGATTTCGATTACTTGCAAGAGCCGGATTACTTTCACGAGATTTTTGGTCACTGTGCGATGCTGACTCACCCAGCGTTTGCGGAGTTTACCCATATGTACGGCCAGCTCGGTAAGCAAGCCACGCCCAAAGAGCGCGTTTATCTTGCACGCTTATATTGGTTTACGGTCGAGTTTGGTTTGCTCAGTGACTCGCAAGGCAATCGCAGTATTTATGGCGGCGGGATCTTGTCTTCGCCGGCGGAGACTGAGTACGCCTTTAATAGCGACAAAGCGGTGCGTAAGCCTTTAGAAGTGATAGATGTCATGCGCACGCCATACCGGATTGACATCATGCAACCCATTTACTTTACCATTGAGTCGATTGACGATTTATTTGCCATCAGTCAACGTGATTTGATTGCTGATGTGCATCAAGCGATGGAACTGGGCCTTCATGCGCCTTTATTCCCGCCCAAACCGAAAAAGACAGAACAGCAAAAGGAAACGCAACATGTCTGAACTAACTGAGTTGAAATGTGAAGCCTGCGATATTGATGCCCCTTTGGTCAGTGCTGAGGAAATGCCAGCGCTGCTTAAAGACATTCCGCAGTGGCGCAAAGTAACACGAGATGGGATTGATCAGCTCGAACGTGAGTTCACCTTCCGCAACTTTAAGTTGGCGTGGGCATTTGCCAACCAGGTGGCTGAGCTGGCTGAGCAAGAAGGACACCATCCCGCTATCTTACTGGAGTGGGGTAAAGTGACCGTGACGTGGTGGTCGCATAAGATTAAAGGCCTGCACAAAAATGATTTTATTTGTGCGGCGAAAACCGACGGCATTGCTCCTGAGTAAACCAGAAAAACGCCCCGAGTTTGAGCTCGGGGCGGATCTGTGTCGATAATCTTCTGTCTATCCCAGCCACGCAAGTATCAACCCTGCGCCGCTAATGCCTTTCATTATCATCTCTCGGCATCTTCTTCGTAGAATAAGATAGATTTAAAAAAGTTACGCGGTCACGTCTTCGTATTGTTCTTACTCTTCTTCGTCGCTTGTGTCTTTTTGCTTAACGGCAAAATACTGCGCTAGGATTTCGTCAGTGAGCTCACCTTTCTCCTCAAGGGCTTTGAGTTTTGCCACAATCGCTTTTTGTTCGTCGAGTGATGGCAAGGTGTCCGGCTCATGCTCGGGCGCGTCATCGGCAAGTTGATTCAAAACATCCATAAATATACCTCGTGATATGCTTAGCGCAGAGCCTAGCAAAAATCGTGATTTTGCCCAAGCAAAAGACGAGCACGTCCCAAGTAGTTGGACTTAACACACTCAGTTATATCAAAAAAAAGGCGCCATAAGTCATACCTTTGGTCTACGTTTGTAGTAAGGGATTGTTTTAAGGAGAGTGAGTTGTGAGTGAAATTTTTTTTTCGTGCCAGCCCATCTTTGACGAAGCGCAGAACCAATGGGGCAATGAGCTTCTGTTTAGGGAAGGTCAAGAAAACAAGTTTCCTTCAATTGATGAAGATACGGCGACATCGCGCATTCTCAGCGCCAATTTTCTATCAGGGAAAGAACTCGATGATAGCTTGCGATACGTGGTGAGCTTTTCGGAGGCGGCACTGCTTGATGAGATCCCCTTTTCTATTCCAGTAAAATCTTTGGTGATCTGTGTCACTGCAAAGTGCAATGCGACGCCAATGCTAGTGAAGCAACTGGAGTCTTACCGGAAAGCAGGCTTTACCATTTTAGGAGAGAGTGATGTCTTCTCGAGCCGCTGGCAAAGGCATCTGGACTTATTCGATGTGGTGCGGGTCAGTATGGCAACAGAAAGCTTGAACGAATGGACCGCAGCGATTTCGGACTATGCCCAGACGCGTTTTATGGCAAGTAAAGTGGAGAGCAACGAAGAGTTTGTTTTGGCTAAACAGCTTGGGTTTAGCTTGTTTCAAGGATACTTTTTCGAACAACCTCAAATTAAAAGTCATAGCGATGTGGCACCCTCAGTAATCAGTTTACTGGATGCGTGTATCGTGATTAATCGCAGCCCTCATGATATCGATGAAATCACAGAGGTTATCTCTCGCGATGTCTCGTTGCTCTACAAAGTCGTCACAAGCGCCAATATCTTAGCGAAGTCAAAAAAGAAAGCGATCACTAATCCCAAACAAGCGGTGGTGTACTTGGGGTTAGAGTCATTGCGGCGGCTGATTTCTCTGCTGATTATGTCTAACATGAATCATCAAGAATGCTCACACTTGCAGAATGCGGCCATTCTTCGGGCCATTTTTATGCAGCAAGCAGGCCCATTGATGAACGACTTGGACCCCGATGAAGCTTTCTTGGTGGGCGCTTTTTCACTCCTGGACGCGATGTTAGGTGTCCCAATGGAGGATGTCGTAGAGCAACTTGCCCTAAATCAACAGGCAAAACAAGCATTACTATCACGTGCAGGTCCTTATGGTGACCTTTTGGAACTATGTAAACATATTGAGCATGCGAATTGGGATTGGGTTGGGTCACTGTGTGAAAAAATGTCGCTAAGAGAGCGCGCGGTTTTAAAAGCGTTTGATAAAGCCCGATACCAAACCCAAACCCTGGCGGCGACAATGCAGGTGTGATCATGATGAATAAAGTAGGTATGCGGCTCGCTGTCATTTTAATTGTACTAGCGACCTTACTGTTGGGTGTGTTTGGTTATTACAATTATCATGTTGCTAAAGGTCGGCTTGAGTCTGATATGAACCAAGACATTAATTCTATCACTCAACGCCTAAAGCAACGACTTCCTACTTTGATGTGGAATTATGATTTTAATAATGTTCAAAATGACTTAGACAGTGAAATGGGCTCTCGTTATGTCCACCGTCTTGAGCTGACGGATACCAATGAGCAATTTCGTTATGTGACTGACTCTAAAGGCATGCGGTCAAGTGATGAGCTAAAAGAAATCAACGTTCCCTTGGTTTATGATCAGGGAGAACAATCTGTGGATGTGGGTCGACTGATCATTTATCAAGACAGTCGCTATATCGATAAAGAGCTTAACACAGAAATACTTCGCACTGCGACGCAAATCATTCTACTGAACTTGTTGGTTGGTTTTTTTATTTGGAAATACGCCAAGCAAATTAATCGAGCGGAACAAAGCCGTGCGTATTTAAATACGGTAATTCATAGTTATACTGACGCGTTATTAGTGCTCGGTGATAAACACAGTATTATTACCATTAATGATTCGGCTAAGAAGCTATTCGAATTAGAATCTGTGCCCGATGAAGCGATCAGCCTATCGACGATTATCTCTCGCGTAAGCCCTAATTCGCGCGGCTATTTTTCACAAGCGCTTTATGGCCTCGGTGGGCAGTTACAGCGGTCGTACGAGATAGATACGGATCAAGGTGTCCGTATTGTGCAGGTCAAATCAACCCCCATTAAAGATGAAGATCCTAGAGCGCTGAACGTAGCGATTATTCGCGATATCACAGAACAACACTTGGATAAACAGAAAGTATCTAAAGGGGCCGAGCTTTTTTCTGCAATGAAAAGCTTACAAGATAAGTTTCTTATCAGGGAAGACTTTGGTAAGAGCTTTCAGGATGTCTTACAGATACTGCTAAGGATAGGCGAAAGCAATCATGGCATTATTGTTGAGGTAGGCCATAACGACGAAGAAGCAATAAAGAACAACTTGCCTTATAAAGTGCTGGCACAAACGCGATTGGTGAAAAATGAGTTTATTGGTGAAGAGTTTGTGCGAGGACTCATTGAGGAAATTATCGAGACCAAGCAAAGCAAACGTAGTCTGCAAATGGCGAGTGTGGCGGGGAATAATCAGAAAATGATTATTAACGTCTACGGTACGCCCCTATATATGTCTAGCCAGATGGTAGGGGTGGTGTGCTTGTTTGACGAGTCGACCACTTATAATGAAGAGCTTCAGGGGTGGATTGAGCCGATACTATCAAGTTTGAGCGCTATGGTGCACTTTGTGCAGCAGAAGGCGCTTAATGACATGATTTCACGGGAAATGGCACGGGCTAAAGAACAAGCCGAGCGAGCAAATGAATCGAAGACCAATTTCCTGGCGATGATGAGCCATGAGATCCGTACACCGATGAATGGCATTGTTGGCATGTCTAATCTTTTGATGGAGACCTCGCTCAATCAGCAGCAACGCTATTTTGTTGATACCTTACAGCACTCTTCGACTGCACTGTTGAATATCATTAACGATGTACTCGACTTAACCAAGATTGAAGCCGGTAAGATGACGCTCACCAAACAGTCATTAGATCTGGCGGAGCTTGTTCACGAATCCTTAAGTATTTTTACCGCAAAAGCGGCGGAAAAACAGTTGCGCTTACATTGTTATATCGATCCTGATATGCCCTGTGACATTGAATTAGATGCCATGCGTTATAAGCAGGTGATCATAAACTTGGTCGGCAACGCCGTTAAGTTTACAAAGCAGGGGCACATTGCTGTGCGCTTATTCCAACGGCAAGCAGGCGATGGTTCGGTCACATTGGTCATGGAAGTAGAAGATACAGGGATTGGGATCCCGGAAGACCGCCACGAAGCTATTTTTGAGAACTTTACGCAAGTCGATAATTCGTATTCACGCTCTTATCAAGGCACAGGGCTGGGCTTGCCAGTCTGTCGTAAGCTTTTACGCCTAATGGATGGTGATATCTCTATCCGCAGTCGAGAAAACCAAGGCACGACTTTCACTGCAGAAGTACCCGTGACGGTGGCGAATACTGACTCGACATTGATGTCAAGCTACGAGCCTGACGAGAGCATGACAGATAGCAAGGTTTACCTCGTGTCTGAAGACGCCATTTTGATAGAAATACTATCGACCTATTTAGAGCGTCTAAAGTTAGATTTAATCAACTATTCGGATGGCAGTGAGATAGCTTTTGATAACTCGAGCCAATCAGTGTTGATGATCGATCAGGACAAAATGCAAAGCTGTCAGCGTTTGATCGGTCAAGCACATAAATCGATTGCTATCAGCCATGATGGCCATCATGACACTGGCATGGCGACGCTGACCTGTCCGATTTATCACGTTGAATTGTATCGTGTATTGAACGAGGATGAGAATGCATTGACAGAGCCTGGGCCCGTGGCTGGGCAGTATGATGATATTCAATTCAATCTCAACGTTCTAGTGGCCGAAGATCACTTGGTTAACCAAGAATTGATTGACATTATTTTGTCCAAACTGGGCTGTCAGCGTGCGCTTGCCGTCAATGGTAAAGAAGCGTTAGAACTTCACAAGTCTTCGCCATTCGACATCATTTTAATGGATTGTCAGATGCCAGAAATGGATGGTTTTGAGGCGACACGAGAGATCCGAAAATTCGACAAAACCACGCCCATTTTGGCTGTGACAGCTAACGCGCTCTCAGGCGATGCAGAGCGTTGTGTGGAGGCGGGAATGAATGGGCATCTCGCTAAGCCATTCAGTAAAGATCAACTCATTGAATTGTTGCTCCTATATGCGAATCCAGATGCGGTCAGTTATGGTGATAAGAATACTGACGAAGAGGAAACAAGGTTGGATGATTTGGCCAGTGAGCACTTTACAGATGCATCCATAGATACAAACTCCTTACCAGAACCAGAACCAGAACCAGAACCAGAACCAGAACCAGAACCAGAACCAGAACCAGAACCAGAACCAGAACCAGAACCAGAACCAG